>NZ_JBSHBW010000063.1:0-1061 GCF_053612185.1 Streptomyces sp. NPDC054757 | reverse complement strand
AACACAGTGGACGCGAGCAACTGAGGACAAGCCCTCGGCCTATTAGTACCAGTCAGCTCCACCCGTTACCGGGCTTCCACAT
This sequence comes from Streptomyces sp. NPDC054757, assembly GCF_053612185.1. NCBI lineage: Bacteria > Bacillati > Actinomycetota > Actinomycetes > Kitasatosporales > Streptomycetaceae > Streptomyces > Streptomyces sp. NPDC054757. The sequence continues at coordinate 979 of NZ_JBSHBW010000063.1, read as the reverse complement.
CTGGCCTATCAACCCAGTCGTCTACTGGGAGCCTTAACCCCTCAAAGGGGGAGGGAACACTCATCTCGAAGCAGGCTTCCCGCTTAGATGCTTTCAGCGGTTATCCTTTCCGAACGTAGCCAACCAGCCATGCCCTTGGCAGGACAACTGGCACACCAGAGGTTCGTCCGTCCCGGTCCTCTCGTACTAGGGACAGCCCTTCTCAATATTCCTACGCGCACAGAGGATAGGGACCGAACTGTCTCACGACGTTCTAAACCCAGCTCGCGTACCGCTTTAATGGGCGAACAGCCCAACCCTTGGGACCGACTCCAGCCCCAGGATGCGACGAGCCGACATCGAGGTGCCAAACCATCCCGTCGATATGGACTCTTGGGGAAGATCAGCCTGTTATCCCCGGGGTACCTTTTATCCGTTGAGCGACAGCGCTTCCACAAGCCACTGCCGGATCACTAGTCCCGACTTTCGTCCCTGCTCGACCCGTCGGTCTCACAGTCAAGCTCCCTTGTGCACTTACACTCAACACCTGATTGCCAACCAGGCTGAGGGAACCTTTGGGCGCCTCCGTTACTCTTTAGGAGGCAACCGCCCCAGTTAAACTACCCATCAGACACTGTCCCTGATCCGGATCACGGACCGAGGTTAGACATCCAGCACGACCAGAGTGGTATTTCAACGACGACTCCACAACCACTGGCGTGGCCGCTTCACAGTCTCCCACCTATCCTACACAAGCCGAACCGAACACCAATATCAAACTATAGTAAAGGTCCCGGGGTCTTTCCGTCCTTCTGCGCGAAACGAGCATCTTTACTCGTAGTGCAATTTCACCGGGCCTATGGTTGAGACAGTCGAGAAGTCGTTACGCCATTCGTGCAGGTCGGAACTTACCCGACAAGGAATTTCGCTACCTTAGGATGGTTATAGTTACCACCGCCGTTTACTGGCGCTTAAGTTCTCAGCTTCGCCACCCCGAAGA
>NZ_JBSHBW010000062.1:0-1074 GCF_053612185.1 Streptomyces sp. NPDC054757 | reverse complement strand
CCGTCGGTTTCTTCGGCGGGCCGTTTCGGTTGTGTGGCTGGTGGCAGGCGGGCTGATGGCCCGGCTGTCGTGTCGGGTGGGCGCCGGGTTCCACTGCTCCGGTCGGGGTGATGCTGCTCGCAGGGGTGGGAACGTGCTGGTCAGCCGGGGTTCGGGAGAGCTTCGAGCCGTGCCAGGGCATTGGTGATCGCGTCGGTCCAGGGCCAGTGGCGAGCGAATCTCAGGTGCCGGCGGCGGGCGGTGGTGACGAGCTGGGCGGCAGCGGAAAAGAGGCGGAGCCGGAGACGGCGGGGCTTCCACCTGTGGGTTTTGCCTGTGAGAGCGAGCATCGGCATCCATGCGAGGAGGTCGAGGGCGATCTGGACGATCTCCGGCCAGATCCGGTTCTGCGCGGTGTCGTGCAGGGGCAGGTTGCGCTGGCCGGTAGCGCGAGCGGTTCGGATGCGGTCCTCGGCTCTCGCGCGTTGACGGTGCCGCAGTTCGAGCGTGGCGATCGGGACGCCGGTGGTGTGGGTGGCGAACGCCGTGAGTCGCAGCCCGTCAGCATCGGTGAACCGCAACTGGGCACCGGGGTGTGGGTGTTCCTTGCGGACGATCAGCCGCATCCCCTGCGGCCGGCCCTTCAGGACGTCCCCGTCGAGCTCGGTGACCCAGGCTCCGTCGCGGATCTCATCTCCCGGTTCGACGGCCGCCGTCCATGCGTCGGGCGGGATCTTGAGGGCGGCCTGGTGGATGGCGTCGGTGATGGCCGTGCCGGCCGAGTACGACAGCCGCCTTCCCCGCTGAGCGAGCCATGCGAGGAAGTCGTGGGTGCCACCGCCGGAGTCGGTGCGGATCAGCGTCTGGCGTCCTCGTCGGTACTTCTTCGGTAGCTGGGCCAGGGCGAGTTGGGCCGTGGTGATGTGGTCGGCGGTGGTGTTGCTGCCCGCGTTCCCGGGCCGCAGCAGTGCGGCCACCGGCTCCCCGCTGCCGCTGCTTCCGTGATCGACGAACCCCATCAGCGGGTGATGTCCGAAGGTCTTCTTCCAGGTCGCGGCTGCGTCCTCCTTGTCGGAGTGGGCCAGTACCAGCACC
>NZ_JBSHBW010000061.1:0-1229 GCF_053612185.1 Streptomyces sp. NPDC054757 | reverse complement strand
TGTGCGTTCTCATTCATGGTGAAGCTGCGTCATCGGCCTGACCTGTGTGGATGCAGATGACTGAGAGATGCTGGGATGGACTTTAGGTAGCGCTTGACCTGCAAGGCAGCAACTTGGTTGAGAAGGCTGCATCTAGAGTGAGAATCTCAGGCTAGGCGGAGGTTGATCCGGACCGGTTGTGCTCGGAGGCGTCCGGGGCGCGCCGGCGGGCGGCGCGGCGCGGACTGAGTGGGAGTTCGTGCGCAGGGTGAGGTTCCCCCGGGATGCGGAGGAAGTTGACAGCAGGTCAGATGGGATTCATGAGAGGACCTGTGATCATGGCTGCACCCCGGAAGTACTCGCTCGAGTTGCGTGAGCGTGCGGTACGTATGTATCGCACCGCTGAGCCGAAGCCTCAGATCAAGAAGCTGGCCGTTGACCTCGGCGTGCACCCGGAGGCCCTGCGTGGCTGGATCCGCCAGGCCGAGGCGGACGCCGGCGAGCGCGACGACCGTCTCACCAGCGGCGAACGCGCCGAACTCACGGCCCTGCGCAAGGGGAACACCCAGCTCAAGCGGGCTAACGACGTCCTACGGACGGCCTTGGCGTTTTTCGCGGCGCAGCTCGACCCGACCCGGCCCCAGGTGACGGCGCTCGTCGACGAGCATCCCCGCCTGGGAGTCGAGTGCGTACTTCGGGAACTCCACATCCCCTCCTCCACCTACTACCGCTGGCGCCGCGCCTAGAAGGAGCCCTGCGAACGGCGGCGTCGCGACGTCGAGCTGACCGAGCGGATCAAGGAGATCCACGCCGACTCCGCCAGCATCTACGGCTCTCCGCGCGTGCACGCCGTGCTGAAACGCGAGGGCACCCAGGTGGGCCGCAAACGGGTCGAGCGCCTGATGCGTGAGGCCGACCTCGCGGGTATGAGCCCGCGACGGAAGGGCTTCACGCGCCGGGACCCGAAGCCCACCCTGGCCCCGGACCTGGTCAACAGAGACTTCACCGCACCGGCGCGCCGAACCGGTTGTGGGTCACCGACCTCACGATGATCTCCACCGGCGAGGGGCCGTTGTGGCTGTCCGCGATCCGCGACGCGTTCTCCCGCCGGGTCGTCGCCTGGGAGACCTCCGCCCGCGCGGACGCCGACCTGGTCCTGACCACGCTGGAGTACGCCCTCGCGTCCCGCGAAGTTGAGCCGGGCAAGCTCATTCACCACGCCGACCACGGCTGTCAATATACGTCCATCA
>NZ_JBSHBW010000060.1:0-1294 GCF_053612185.1 Streptomyces sp. NPDC054757 | reverse complement strand
AGCTGTTCGGTGGTGATCTGGGGGTGGGGCAGGTGTCGGTAGACCTCGCGGGCGACGAACCGTTTCAGGCAGCGGACGATGTCCTTCTTGGTCATGCCTTCGGTGGTGCGTCTGGCGACGTAGTCGCGGGTTCGCTGGTCGTAGCGCATGCGGACCAGCACGATGGTGTGCAGGGCCCGGTTGGCCTGCCGGTCCCCTCCCCGGTTGAGCCGGTGCCGGTGTGTGCGGCCCGATGACGCCGGGACCGGGGCCGCGGCGCACAGGTGCGCGAAGGACGCTTCCGAGCGCAGACGGTCGGGGTTGTCGCCCGCAGTGGTCAGCAGTTGGCCGGCGGTCTCGGGGCCGATGCCGGGCAGCGCGATCAGCTGTGGTGCGGCCCGGGTCACCAGCGGGCCGAGGTCGGCGTCGGCTTCGGCGATCTCCTCGCCGAGCCGCTGGTGGCGGCGGGCGAGCCTGCGCAGTGTGACCCTGGCTGCGTGGTCCGGGTCGGCGAGGTCGCCGGCGGGACGGGACCGGGCCAGGGTGTCGATCAGCTCGCCGGTGGCCAGCCCCCGCAGCTTTTCCCGGACCGCTGCGGGTGCCGTCACGACGAGGCTGCGGATCTGGTTGATGGTCTGGGTGCGGGCCTTGACCGCCGAGCTGCGGGCCACGCGCAGGGTGCGGATGGCCTCCACGATCCCGTTGCGGGTCTTGGGTGTGCCCGAGGCCCGTCCGGACAGCACAGCGGTGGCAGCGGCGTAGGCGTCGACCGGGTCGGACTTGCCGTTGTCCCGGCGGGCTTTGCGGTCGGGGCGGTCGACCTCGACGATGGTGATGCTGTTGACGGTCAGGAAGCGGGCGGCCTCGGCCCCGTAGGCGCCGGTGCCTTCCAGGCCCACCGCGAGCAGTTCGCCGTGCGAGCGCAGCCAGTCCAGCAGCCGCTGGTAGCCGTCCGGGGTGGTGGGGAATGCCTTGGTGGCCAGGTGCCGGCCGACCGTGTCGATCACCGCGGCCTGGTGGACGTCGGTGTGGGTGTCGATGCCGCCGATGACGGCTATCTCGTCTGCTGCCATGCTGAAGCCTGGTGTCCTTCCGCGCCGCGTGTCTGGGAGGGCACGTGCCGGTCGGGCAGACGGACAAGACAGTGATGGGACCTTTGGCCGGGCTCCTATGAAGTCACAGATGCCCGACCGGCCACGCGCGCTGTGGCCCCGCCCGGACAGCCGACGAATCCACGGAAGGACAGCCGAAGCGCCAGTCAGTCCTGGGGTCAGACCGCCGAGCGGAGCCACAGCAATCATCACTGTCAGTCCTC
>NZ_JBSHBW010000059.1:0-2284 GCF_053612185.1 Streptomyces sp. NPDC054757 | reverse complement strand
CTGTGTCTTCGGTATGCCGGCCCCAGTGCACTCGCCCTTTGTGGGTGGGGTGATGGGTGGTTGGTCGTTGTTTGAGAACTGCACAGTGGACGCGAGCATCTGTGGCCAAGTTTTTAAGGGCGCACGGTGGATGCCTTGGCACCAGGAACCGATGAAGGACGTGGGAGGCCACGATAGTCCCCGGGGAGCCGTCAACCAGGCTTTGATCCGGGGGTTTCCGAATGGGGAAACCCGGCAGTCGTCATGGGCTGTCACCCATGCCTGAACACATAGGGCATGTGGAGGGAACGAGGGGAAGTGAAACATCTCAGTACCCTCAGGAAGAGAAAACAACCGTGATTCCGGGAGTAGTGGCGAGCGAAACTGGATGAGGCCAAACCGTATGTGTGTGATACCCGGCAGGGGTTGCGCATGCGGGGTTGTGGGGTTGCACTTCAATAGTCTGCCGGCTGTTGGGCGAGTCAGAAACCGTTGGTGTAGGCGAAGGACATGCGAAAGGTCCGGCGTAGAGGGTAAGACCCCCGTAGCTGAAACATTGACGGCTTGCTTGTGTGATTCCCAAGTAGCACGGGGCCCGAGAAATCCCGTGTGAATCTGGCGGGACCACCCGCTAAGCCTAAATATTCCCTGGTGACCGATAGCGGATAGTACCGTGAGGGAATGGTGAAAAGTACCGCGGGAGCGGAGTGAAATAGTACCTGAAACCGTGTGCCTACAAGCCGTGGGAGCGTCGCTCATGTTCTTCGGAATGTGGGTCGTGACTGCGTGCCTTTTGAAGAATGAGCCTGCGAGTTAGCGGTGTGTAGCGAGGTTAACCCGTGTGGGGAAGCCGTAGCGAAAGCGAGTCCTAAGAGGGCGTTTGAGTTGCACGCTCTAGACCCGAAGCGGAGTGATCTAGCCATGGGCAGGTTGAAGCGGCTGTAAGAGGTCGTGGAGGACCGAACCCACCAGGGTTGAAAACCTGGGGGATGACCTGTGGTTAGGGGTGAAAGGCCAATCAAACTCCGTGATAGCTGGTTCTCCCCGAAATGCATTTAGGTGCAGCGTCGTGTGTTTCTTGCCGGAGGTAGAGCACTGGATAGGCGATGGGCCCTACCGGGTTACTGACCTTAGCCAAACTCCGAATGCCGGTAAGTGAGAGCGCGGCAGTGAGACTGTGGGGGATAAGCTCCATGGTCGAGAGGGAAACAGCCCAGAGCATCGACTAAGGCCCCTAAGCGTACGCTAAGTGGGAAAGGATGTGGAGTCGCAGAGACAACCAGGAGGTTGGCTTAGAAGCAGCCATCCTTGAAAGAGTGCGTAATAGCTCACTGGTCAAGTGATTCCGCGCCGACAATGTAGCGGGGCTCAAGCGTACCGCCGAAGTCGTGTCATTCCAGCACATACCCCCAACGGGGGCTGGGATGGGTAGGGGAGCGTCGTGTGCCGGGTGAAGCAGCCGTGGAAGCGAGTTGTGGACGGTTCACGAGTGAGAATGCAGGCATGAGTAGCGATACACACGTGAGAAACGTGTGCGCCGATTGACTAAGGGTTCCTGGGTCAAGCTGATCTGCCCAGGGTAAGTCGGGACCTAAGGCGAGGCCGACAGGCGTAGTCGATGGACAACCGGTTGATATTCCGGTACCCGCTTTGAAACGCCCAGTACTGAGCCCATTAATGCTAAGGCCGTGAAGCCGCCCTGGAGCCTTCGGGCAAAGGGGAGTGGTGGAGCCGCTGAACCAAGGTGGTAGTAGGTAAGCGATGGGGTGACGCAGGAAGGTAGTCCAGCCCGGGCGGTGGTTGTCCCGGGGTAAGGGTGTAGCCCGTCATCTAGGTAAATCCGGATGACATGGTGGGTGAGACCTGATGCCGAGCCGATTGTGGTGAAGTGGATGATCCTATGCTGTCGAGAAAAGCCTCTAGCGAGTTTCATGGCGGCCCGTACCCTAAACCGACTCAGGTGGTCAGGTAGAGAATACCGAGGCGTTCGGGTGAACTATGGTTAAGGAACTCGGCAAAATGCCCCCGTAACTTCGGGAGAAGGGGGGCCACACCTGGTGATCCAATTTACTTGGTGAGCTGGGGGTGGCCGCAGAGACCAGCGAGAAGCGACTGTTTACTAAAAACACAGGTCCGTGCGAAGCCGTAAGGCGATGTATACGGACTGACGCCTGCCCGGTGCTGGAACGTTAAGGGGACCGGTTAGTCACTCTTCGGGGTGGCGAAGCTGAGAACTTAAGCGCCAGTAAACGGCGGTGGTAACTATAACCATCCTAAGGTAGCGAAATTCCTTGTCGGGTAAGTT
>NZ_JBSHBW010000058.1:0-4919 GCF_053612185.1 Streptomyces sp. NPDC054757 | reverse complement strand
GGGGGGTATATTGGGGCGTTGCGCTACACCGGCGAGCCGGCAACGGGCGCGCCCCGCCACACGGGCGCGGGCCCCGCGCGCCCCGCGGCCCGGGCCGACCGCGCGGGCCGGCGCGGCGGGACCAGCCGGAGCGGCGGGAGCGGCCAGGAGCGTACGCCCGGCGGGCCGCAGCCCGAGACCATCCGTTTCTTCGGTACGACCTGGGTCGGCCACGACGGCGGATACGGGATGCGGCGCGCCGCGGTCTCGGCCGGCGCCCTGGTCACGACGGTCGCCGCCTGCTTCGTGATGCGGCTCGCCTACCAGGGCGTGCGGACCGCCGACATCGGCAGCTTCGCCTCCGTCCTCTTCGTGGCCGTCTTCGCCGTCTGCAGCGCCGTCGCCTTCGCCCGCACCTGGGACGGCTTCCGGCGCCGCCCCGCCGACCCGGCCCGCGAGGAGTCCCTGCGCAGCCTCAAGGCGATCGGCTTCATCGGCTCGCTCCTCGCTTACTTCATCCGCTCCCTCACCGAGGCGCCCGGCGAACAGCTGCGGCGTACCGAGTACGAGACGGCCGCCGCCGCGTACGAGAAGCGCCGGGGCGCCCGCACCGGAAACCCGGCCGCCCGCCGCGGAAAGCCGAAGACCAGGCGCGGCTGAGCGGCGTCCCGGCCCGCCCCCGGCTCCGTATCCGTATCCGTATCCATCTCGGAACTCCGGCGTCAGGCCCCCGTTCCCGCCTCTGTTCCCCGGGACCGTCCGCCACGAAGATGTCAGGCATGACGGAACTCGCGCTGTCCTCGGACCAAGTGGCCGCCCAGTACGCCGCAGCACGCCCCGGATACCCGCCCGCGCTCTTCGACGCGGTGGAAGCGATGGCGCACCGCTCGCTCAAGGGCGCGTACGTGGTGGACGTCGGCGCAGGCACCGGCATCGCCACCGGACTGCTGCGGGACCGCGGCGCCGAAGTGGTGGCGGTTGAACCGGGCCCCGGCATGGCCGCGCAGCTGCGTTCCGCACTCCCCGACATCCCGCTGGTACGGGGCGTGGGCGACGCACTCCCGCTCGCATCGGACTGCGCCGACTTCGTGACGTACGCCCAGGCCTGGCACTGGACGGAACCGACCCGCTCGGTGCCCGAGGCCCTGCGGGTCCTGAAGCCGCGCGGAGTACTGGCCCTCTGGTGGAACGTTCCGGACCCGTCCGTCCGCTGGGCCGCGGACCAGGAGACCCGGCTGAAGAGACGCCTGCCCGAGTACTACCGCTACGGAGCGGCCCCCGGAGCCCCGGTGATCATCAAGACCCTGTACGACGGCCTCACCCCGGCCTTCCGCAGGCTCCAGTGGTCCCGCGAGGTGGACATCGACACGCACATCGCCCAGCTGGGCAGCCGTTCGTACGTGGCAGCCGCACCGGAGAGCAAGGCGGCCCCGGCACTGGCCGACGAACGGGCGGAGCTGCTGCGGATCTTCCCGGAGGGCAGGGTGCGAGAGGAGTACGTCATCAACCTCACGGCAGTACGCAAGCCCGCGGACCAGGCCCCGCGCGGTTGACGCCCCCGCACGAACAGCCGCCGCACCCCCGGGCAGTCCCCGCACCCACCCGGGCAGCCCGATCAGCTGACGCACACCAAGGTCGGTAGACGCCCCGGACCTGTGGCCGAAGTCCCCGATGCGTGGGCAGAATTGCCGGTATGACAACGATCTCGCGCGCCCACTCCTTCAACGCGGCCGCAGCCGCCTATGCGGCCAACCGCCCGTCCTACCCGCCCGCGCTCCTCGACGCCGTGGAGGAGCTGGCCGGACGCCCCCTGGCGGGGGCCAGGGTCGCCGACGTCGGAGCCGGCACCGGTATAGCCACCGCCCTCCTCCACGAGCGCGGCGCCCGGATCGTCGCGGTCGAGCCGGGCGACGGCATGACGGAACAGTTCCGCCGCACCCTGCCCGGCGTACCGATCGTGCGCGGTGACGGGAACAACCTCCCGCTCGCCGACGCCTCGGCGGACTTCATCACGTACGCCCAGGCCTGGCACTGGACCGACCCGGCCCGCTCGGCACCCGAGGCGATGCGTGTCCTGCGCCCCGGCGGCGCGCTCGCCCTCTGGTGGAACGTCTCGGACCACGGGGTCGAGTGGATCGCCGACCAGGGCGCTCGGATCCAGAGCTTCTTCGGCAGCTCCGACATCGTGCTCGGCGCACACGGCACGGCCGAGCGGACGCTGGAGACCGGCGGCCTCGGCTTCACCGACCGCACGGTCCCCTGGACCCGCGAGGTCTCGCTCGACACCCACCTCGCCAATCTGGCCAGCCACTCCGTCTTCCTGGTCGCGGGGGAGGAGGCCACCAGGGAGTTCGTCGACCAGGAGCGCGCCGTTCTCAGCGAGATCTTCCCCGGAGGCGTGGTCCGTGAGGCGTACCTGGTCGACCTCTGCGTAGCAACCCGCTGAAGCAGCACCCGGCCACCCGTCACCGCTTTCACCCCGTACCACCGGTCGGACACCCACACCGCCCCCACCACGCCCGATGCAAGGATGACCCCGAGAGAAGAACGGACAGAAGCCCCGACCGGCGAGGTGAACAGAGCCATGGCCCAGACAGTCGCAGTCCTCGGCACAGGCAAGATCGGCGAAGCCCTCCTGAGCGGAATGCTCCGCGCGGGCTGGCCCCCGGCCAACCTCCTCGTCACCACCCGCCGCCCCGAGCGGGCGGAGAAGCTCCGCACCCGCTACGGCGTGGAACCGGTCAGCAACCAGGAGGCCGCCGAACGCGCCGACATCCTCATCCTCACGGTGAAGCCGCAGGACATGGGCAAGCTCCTCGACGAGCTCACCCCCCACGTCCCGGCGGACCGCCTCGTCATCAGCGGCGCCGCCGGCATCCCCACCTCCTACTTCGAGGAGCGCCTCGCACCCGGTACGCCCGTGGTCAGGGTCATGACGAACACCCCGGCCCTGGTCGATGAGGCCATGTCCGTCATCTCGCCCGGCAGCCATGCGACGGAAGCGCACCTCGTCCACGCCGACGAGATCTTCGGTGGAGTCGGCAAGACTCTCCGCGCCCCGGAGAGCCAGCAGGACGCCGCCACCGCACTCTCCGGCTCCGGCCCCGCGTACTTCTATTTCCTGGTCGAGGCCATGACCGACGCCGGCATCCTCCTCGGCCTGCCACGCGCCCAGGCCCACGACCTCATCGTGCAGGCGGCCATCGGCGCGGCCGTGATGCTCAGGGACAGCGGTGAGCACCCGGTGAAACTGCGCGAGGCGGTCACCAGCCCGGCAGGCACCACGATCAACGCGATCCGCGAGCTGGAGAGCCATGGCGTACGGGCCGCGCTCATCGCCGCCCTGGAGGCAGCCCGCGACCGCAGCCGCGAACTGGCCTCCGGCAACGGCTAGTTGTTATCCGGGCGGGCCCAGGGGTACGGCTGCGGCTACGGCTCCAGCAGCCCCACGGCCCGGTATGCGGCATCGACCGTGGGCCGGGCCATCGCCCGCGCCCGCCCGGCGCCCCTCCTGAGGACCTCCTCCAGATACCCGGGATCGGCGACCAGCGCCGCATGCCGCTCCTGGACCGGCCGCAGCAGCTCCACCACCGCGTCGGCCGTGTCCTTCTTCAGCGCCCCGTACGAGGTGTACGTCCCGGCGAGCACCCCGGGCTCCTGTCCCGTACAGGCCCCGAGCACCTCCAGCAGGTTGGCGACCCCGGGACTGGCGACCCGGTCGTGGACGACCTCGCTCCCGCTGTCGGTCACGGCCCGCATGACCTTCTTGTGGACCACGGCGGGCTCGTCCAGCAGATAGACGATCCCCGCACCCGACGCCTGTGACTTCCCCATCTTCGACGTGGGGTCCTGAAGGTCCATGACCCGCGCGGCCACCACGGGCTCGGTGGCCTTCGGCACCACGAACGTGTGCCCGTACCGCTGGTTGAACCGCACGGCCAGATCCCGGGTCAGCTCGACATGCTGGGTCTGGTCCTCACCCACCGGCACCTCGTCGGCCGAATAGGCCAGGATGTCCGCGGCCATCAGCGCCGGATAGGTCAGGAGCGAGAGCCGCACACTGTCCCCGGACGAGCGGGCCTGCGCACTCTTCTCCTTGTACTGGATCATGCGCCGCATCTCACCGTCCGTCGCGGTGCACTCCATCAGGTACGAGAGCCGGGCGTGCTCGTCCACATGGCTCTGTACGAAGACGGTGCACTGCTCGGGATCGAGCCCGGCCGCCAGCAGCAGCGTCGCCGCCTGCCGGCTCAGTCTCCGCACCCGCGCCGGATCGTGCTCCATGGTCAGCGCGTGCAGGTCCACCACACAGAACAGCGCCTCGGCCCGGTGCTGCTCCTCCTCGGCCCAGCGCCGTACGGCACCCAGGTAGTTTCCGAGCGTCAGGTGCCCGGTGGGCTTGACCCCACTGAAGATCCGCGTCATTTCTCCACCTCTCGACAGGGGCCGCCGTCACCGGTAGCCGACTCCTGGAGGGAGAAACACGAACGGCCGCCGGAGAGGCGGCCGTTGAACGCACACGTAGATGCAGGCCGCCGTCAGGCGGCCCGCCACCGGAGGGTGTACGCACGCGTCATCATGGGCCCCACTGTAGCTCCGGGACCGCAGAGCGCGGGAGAGGCAGCACCGGCTTGACACGGGGTTGACAGCTCCGTAATGTTCTCCGAGCTGTCCGGCGTGAGCCCCGGCCCAGGCCGGTCCCCGGACAGCCATTCCGCACCAACCATTCGAACGACCGACGACTAGTCGTGTCATTCCCATGCGCTTTTGCGGAATGAGGAATCCACGTTCGAAAGAACAGCACCCCGATTAGCTCGGGAGCCAGGAATCCGCTAATGTCTCACTCGTCGGAACGGCCCAACGGCCGGGATGGCAAACCCCGCTGACTGGGGGTCAGGCCCGAAAGGATCTGATAGAGTCGGAATCGCCGGAAAGGGAAA
>NZ_JBSHBW010000057.1:0-8856 GCF_053612185.1 Streptomyces sp. NPDC054757 | reverse complement strand
GGCCCGCACCTTGGGGTGCGGGCCCCAGCTTGTTGCTTTGTTCGGGCTTCGCCCGGATCCCTGTTACGGTTTCCGGCAGGGCCCGTAACCGGGCGCGCACCGCAGCCCCGCCGGGGCAGAGTGCACAGCCCGCCGCCTCCGGTCGACGGACAGGGGCCCGTCCGAACCAGAACCCTGTACCAGCCGGTACACCAGCCGCATCCGTTCGGCGGTCTCCGGCTGTCCCGATCTCACCGCCCTGGCTTTTCTCCGATCTGCCCGGCCTTGATTTCGCTCTTTATTCCGGCTCGTTCTTGCGATTCTGCGGCCTCTGTCGGCTGCCGGGAATTCCTCGATACGTGCCACATCGAGGAAGGATCCGTATGGACCGCACAGCACGTACGAACGACCGTCACTCCCGTACCCGCACCGGTGGGGGCTCAGGTTCGGGCCGGGGCGGCTTCCGCTCCCAGGCATCGAACCGCTCCGGCGCATCCGGCAGGTCCGGCGCCCCCAACCGCTCCGGTGGCCGCGGCCGCAGGCCCGCCCCGCAGGGTGAGTTCGCCCTGCCCGTCACGATCACCCCGGCACTGCCCCCGGCCGCTTCGTTCGCCGACATGGGGCTGCCGCCCGAGCTGCTGAAGATGCTCACGAGCCTGGGTGTGAACGAGCCGTTCCCGATCCAGGCCGCGACGCTGCCGAACTCGCTGGCCGGCCGGGACGTGCTGGGGCGCGGGCGCACCGGGTCGGGCAAGACCCTCGCGTTCGGCCTCGGCATGCTCGTCCGTACCGCGGGCCGGCGCGCGCAGCCGCGCCAGCCGCTGGCACTGGTCCTCGTCCCCACCCGTGAACTGGCCCAGCAGGTCACCGACGCGCTCACCCCGTACGCAAGGTCGCTGCGGCTGCGGCTGGCCACCGTGGTGGGCGGTATGTCGATCGGCCGGCAGGCCGGCGCTCTGCGGGGCGGCGCCGAGATCGTGGTCGCGACCCCGGGCCGGCTCAAGGATCTCATCGAGCGCGGCGACTGCCGCCTCGACCAGGTCGCCATCACCGTGCTGGACGAAGCCGACCAGATGGCCGACATGGGCTTCATGCCACAGGTCACCGAACTGCTCGACCAGGTACGCCCGGACGGGCAGCGCATGCTGTTCTCGGCGACCCTGGACCGCAATGTCGACCTGCTGGTCCGCCGCTATCTGCACGACCCGGTGGTCCACTCCGTCGACCCCTCGGCGGGCGCGGTGACCACGATGGAGCACCACCTGCTGCACATCCACGGGGCCGACAAGTACGCGACGACCACCGAGATCGCCGCGCGTGACGGCCGGGTGCTGATGTTCCTGGACACCAAGCACGCCGTGGACCAGCTGACCAAGCACCTGCTGAACAGCGGCGTACGGGCCGCCGCGCTGCACGGCGGGAAGTCGCAGCCGCAGCGCACCCGGACCCTCGCCCAGTTCAAGACGGGGCAGGTCACCGTACTGGTGGCCACCAACGTCGCGGCCCGCGGCATCCATGTCGACAACCTCGACCTGGTCGTCAACGTCGACCCGCCCAGCGACCACAAGGACTATCTGCACCGGGGCGGCCGTACCGCGCGTGCGGGCGAGTCAGGCAGTGTCGTCACCCTGGTGCTGCCCAACCAGCGGCGCGAGATGTCCCGGCTGATGGCCGACGCCGGGATCACCCCGCAGATCGCCCAGGTGCGGTCCGGCGAGGCCGAGCTGAGCCGGATCACCGGCGCCCAGGCGCCTTCGGGTGTCCCGGTCACCGTCTCCGCGCCGGTCACGGAGCGCCCCAAGGGCGGTTCCTCGTCGTCCCGCGGCCGGCGCGGCCGCCCCGCCCAGGCGCGCCGCGCCACGGGGGCCCCGCGCGGCCGCTCCGGGAACCCGCCGCAGCAGGGGTCGTCGTACAAGAACGTCGCCTGACGGACACTCCGCACCACCGGGTGTCACAACCGATCGCCGCTCCGCACTGCGCGGGGCGGCGATCGGGCTTGCTGCCGCCGGTCAGCAGCTCAGGTTGGATCCCGGGGTGGTTCCGAGGATCTGGACGAAGCGCTGGTAGCTGTCGATCCGGCTCTGCACCTGCGCCGGGTTGCCGCCGTCGCATTCGATGCTGCCGTTGATGCTCCGGATGGTCTGCCCGAAGCCGGCGCCGTTCACCATGGCGTTGTGCGGGGTCATCGTGCCGGGCCCGGTCTGGGTGTTCCAGTACCAGAGGCCGGTCTTCCAGGCCACGGCCGGGTCGGTCTGCACCAGGTTCGGGTTGTTGAGCAGGTCGATGCCCAACGCGTCGCCCGCCGCCTTGTAGTTGAAGTTCCAGCTGAGCTGGATCGGCCCCCGGCCGTAGTAGGCGGACTGGCCCGCGGGGCAGCCGTAGGACTGCGACGCGTCGCAGTAGTGGGAGTAGTTGGAGGTGTCCTGCTCGACGACGTAGACGAGACCGCCGGTCTCATGGCTGACGTTGGCGAGGAAGGCTGCGGCCTCCTGGCGCTTGACCGTGTCACTGCCGGTGTTCGCGAAGGCGGGGTAGGCGCTCAGTGCCGCGGTCAGCCCGCTGTAGGTGTAGAAGGAATTGCGGTTCGGGAACATCTGGTTGAACTGGGCCTCGCTGACGACGAAGCCCGAGTCGACGGGCGGTGTGGTGGAGCCGTCACCGCAGGCACCCTGGTCGGACCAGACGTCGGCGGAGCCGGGCGTCTCGTTCTGGGTCCACCATTTCGCGGTCCAGTTGTGCCCGTTGTACGAGGCGCCCTGCCCGCCCGTATAGACGGACGAGGAATTCCAGGCGGAGGCGCAGGTCGCGGCCGCGGCCGGTGTCATCGGCAGGAAGACGGCGAATCCGATGGCCGCCACCAGGGCGGTGAGCAGAGCCATGAAGCGTCTTGACACGTGATCACTCCTTCGCGCGGTCATCGCGACAACGATGTCCGCTTGTGGGGGTGAGGGCACTCAAGCGCTATTGGTCTGGACCTGTCAAGGGTGCGGCCGCATTCTGGTGCACAACCGGGGAGCCGTGGCGGCTACAGGGCTCAGCAGCTGAGGCCGTAGGGTCGGAGCTGTTGTTCCAGCACGGTATGGAGGGTCTGTTGCACGCTGTAGCCACGCCCCTGTTCGATCCCGGCGCAGGCCAGGGGGCACGTCAGTTCGCCGAACTCGGCCTGGCGCTTCTGCTGTCGACCCTCATCGGCGCCGAACGGGCCACCCGTCAGAAGAGTGCGGGACTGCGTACCCACACCCTGGTCGGCGTGGGCAGCGCCCTGTTCATGGAGGTGTCGCAGCACGGGTTCAACGCGGTCCTCGCCCTGCACAACGTCTCCTTCGACCCGTCACGGGTCGCCGCCCAGGTCGTCTCCGGGATCGGCTTTATCGGCGGCGGGCTCATCTTCGTACGCCGGGACGCCGTACGCGGCCTGACCACCGCTGCCACGGTCTGGCTCACCTGCGCCATCGGTATGTCGTGCGGTGGTGGACTTCCGCTCCTGGCCATCGGGGCGACCATGGTCCACTTCCTGGTGGTGCACGGCTACTCGTGGGTGACGCGGCGCATCCCGTCGATCGCGACCACGGAGCAGACCCGGCTGCATCTCGCGTACACGATCGGCACCAGCGTGCTGACCAGGATTCTGGAGCGGGCGACCAGCAAGGGGTTCCAGGTCGTTCAGGTGCGGGTGGACCGCGCGAACGATAAGGCCCCGGAAGACACGGAGCTGAGACACGACGAGGCGGGGACGGCCTTCGTCCATATGGATATCGAGGGAACGGGCAGCGTTCATCAGCTGGTGGCGGAACTCTCCGAGTTCGAGGGCGTGCTGAGTGTCTCGTCCATCAAGGGCGAACTCGCCGACTGACCCTTCGGACTTCGGAGCCCGGCGGCGCCGAGGCGATCCGCCACCGGCCCGCGGAGCGCCGCTGTTTCCCGTTCAGCGCGCAGCGGCCCCGGGCGGTGAAGCCCGGGGCCGCCGGGCTTCACCGCACGGGGCCGGAGCCGCCATGAGCAGCGAGCGAGATGTGCGGGGCGAGGTCAGGAGTGCGGCTGGTCGTTCTGGTCGCCGCCCGAACCGAAGCGGTTCTTGAGCTGGTCCTGACCGGTGTCGACCTGCTTCTCGTATTTGCCGCCGGTCTTCTTGTCGACGGCGTCTCCCGCCTTGTCGACCCCCTTCCCGGCCTGGCTTTCGTGGCCCTTCATCATCTGCTTCAGCTTGTCCATCATGGACATGAGTGGTCCTCCTCACAGCGGTTCCCCCTCCACTCCAGGGTGTGCGCTCTTGACCGGGTCCGCATCCCGGCGGGCCGCGGCGCACCGGATCCGCAGCACGGCGGCAGCCTCAGGGCGTACGGATTCCGGGATTCCGGCGGGCACGGGCGGGGCTTCCGGGCCCCCTGCGGACCCAGCCGAGCATGAGAACCGCGCTGACCGCGGCGAAGGCACACCAGGTGGAGACGTACTCCAGCCTCCAGAGCAGGAAGCAGATCAGGGCTCCCGCGCCGACGACCGCACCGAAGAGTCTCAGCAGCGGATCAGTGGTGATTACCAGGGACCCGACGGTGGCCAGCAGATACCCGGCGACGACGAGGGCGGGAAGCGGCAGGTCGATCACGTACCCGACCGTGTGCCCGCGGACTTCGGCGGTGACCGGCCGGGCAGCGATACGGAGCGCGAGGACCGAAGCCGTGGCGGTCCCGGCGGCGACGGGCAGCAGGAGGCGGCTGGGTACCGGGCGGGGTGCGGCGAGCAGGACGCCGCAGGGCACCCAGAGTGCGAGTACGGGCAGGGCGACGACGGCCCAGGCCGTGGTGGCCGGGCCCGCGCCACCGCCGGCGTGCCAGACGACCGCCTCGATGACCTGGTGGATTCCGAGCAGCAGCGGCAGTGCGGCCAGCGGAAGGTCACGCGTGCGGCGCGTCCGTGCCAGACAGGCCACCCCGACCGCTGCGACGGCGGAGCCCGCCGCGAGGTCGGCCGTCGCACTCCAGCACATGGTGCCTCCGTAAGTTGTTAGGCGGCCCGGTGTCCTGTCATGGCTCCTCCGGTCCGGAGGGTCTGGAGGGCTTCGGTGTGGGGGGCTTCGGTGTGGGGGGCTTCGGTGTGGGGGGCTTCGGTGTGGGGGGCTTCGGTGTGGGGGGCTTCGGTTCGGACTGTGCTGACGGCTCCGGTTCGTGCGGACCGGCCGACAGGGCGCACGCGAGGGCCCCCGCGGCGCATACCGGCGGCGGCAGGGCCGCCCAGGCGGGTGCCCAGGTCCGCAGTGCAGCGGCGCCCACCGCACCCGCGAGCAACGCGGCCAGCCGGCTTCCGGCCGGGCGTCCGCCCGACGGGTTGGTCAGCAGCGCGCTGAGCGTCCCGGTGAAGTACGTCGTCGGTGCGCCGCTGGGGCCGGCCGCGAACATCGCGGCCGTCTGGAGGCCCATCGCCACGGACAGCACGGCGATCAGCGCGGCGCGGCCGGCGCCGTCCGGGTGGCCTCCGGCGTCCGCCCAGGCCACACCCACGGCGGCGAGCAGGGCGACCTCGGCCATGAGACAGACGAGCACTCCCCGGCCCCAGTGGCCGCCCGGCCCCTCACCCGCGGAGGTCACATCCGTACGGGCGCTGCCGTGCGTACGGCAGAAGCGGCCCGCCGCGACCACGGACAGCGCGAATCCGGTGAGCGCCACCAGCGGATACGCCGCGTCGCCCGGCGATCCGCTGCCCAGGCCGATGGCCAGCAGGATCAGGTTTCCGGTCATCACACCGGCGAAGACATGACCGAGAGCGATGAAGGCCAGCGCGTCCACGGCTCCCGCCGCAGCCGCCAGCAGGGGCAGCACAGCGGCACGGGCATGCCTGGCGGCGCGTCTCTTCGGCAAGTTCGGACCTCCGGCCCCATGCTCGCCGCTAACCCCGGCCACCACAACGGCGCCCGGGGACACAGCCGTCCCGGACGGACAGCCTCCGGGCAGCGCATCTCACCCGGGTTCACTCGTATGGCGTAACCGGCCGCGGTCTTCGTGAGGAGGGCGGCGGGGCGCGCACACCGCCCTTCCCGCACATTCCGGCAGTCGGCCGGGCCCAGTCGTGTTGCCGGGAGGCGCAAATGAGCACCCGATGGAATGACGCGTGCAATCCGCGGGCTGGGGCCGTCCGAGCCTCTGCCGGACCACGTACAAGGGAGTGATCACAGATGGCAGCCGACTTCCGCAGCCCCGATGAGCTGACCGGCCTGATGGTCTACGACATCACCGGGGACAAGATCGGCGGCGTCGAGCAGGTCTACCTCGACGACCAGAGTGGCCGCCCCGAGTGGGCGACCGTGAAGACCGGCCTGTTCGGCACCAAGGAAACCTTCATCCCGCTCGAAGGTGCCCGGCGTGAGGAGAACGCCCTGCACATCCCCCACGCCAAGGAGCTCGTCAAGGACGCCCCGCGGCTCGACGCCGAGCAGCACCTGGACCTCGCCCAGGAGCAGGAGCTGTACCAGCACTACGGGCTCACCCACCCGGGCCAGTCGGCCGGCGCCCCGGAAGCCGCCGGAGCCGCGGGGGCCGCAGGAGCGGCCGGCGCCGCGAACCGGAAGGCGGCAGGCCCGCTGCACGGTGAGGCAGCGGACACCGCGGGCACCCGGGGCACGGCGGGGACGACCGGTCCCGCCGCCGGCATGGGCGGCCGTGACGCGCAGAGCAGCATGCACACCGGGGCCGACACGACCGCCGGTGCCCGGGGCGTTCCCGCCGGTATGGGCTCGCGCGGTGCCATGGACGAGAACGAGGAGCTCATCCGCTCCGAGGAGCAGCTGCGGGTCGGCACCGAAGAGCATGTCGCGGGCCGCGCACGGCTGCGCAAGACGGTGGTCACCGAGAACGTGACGACCACCGTCCCGGTCAGCCACGAAGAGGTCCACGTCGTCAGGGAGCCCATCAAGGAGGGCGACCGCACCACGGCGGAGCGGGCCCGTATCGGCGAGGCGGAGTCCGAGGTGGTTCTGCACGCCGAGCAGCCCGTGGTCAGCAAGGAGGCCGTGGCCGTCGAACGGGTGCGGATGGAGACGGAGAAGGTCACCGAGCAGAAGGAAGTCTCCGCCGAGGTCCGCAAGGAGCAGATCCAGTACGACGACGGTCACACCGCGAAGGAGCGTGGCGACACGGAGGGCACCGGCCACTGAAGCCGTGTGCCCGGCGCGCTCCGGACGCGGCTGGGGCGCGGCCGGTTCCGGCCGGCAGAGGGTGGTGTGTCTCCGCGGGGGGACACACCACCCTCTGCCGTGGGTCAGGGGCCCCGGGGCCCCTGGGGTGTGCCTACGCTGGGCCGGTTCCGCAGGAGCGACGATCAGTCCACCGGACCGACGACCAGGGAGCTTCTCCGCGCATGTTCCGTACCGCGCCGCCCACCCGTATCCGTACGCACCCCGCTGTCGGCGCCCATGGCTGAGTTCCGTATCGAACGTGCCAGCGCACTGCCCCCGGAAGAAGCCTGGCGGCGCCTCACCCGGTGGGAGATGCACGCCGCCCAGGTACCGCTGACCAGGATCAGCGTGGTGACCCCGGGGCCCAACGGAGTGGGGACGAGGTTCGTCGCGCGCACCGGGGTCGGCGCCGCGGGGTTCGACGATCCGATGGAGGTCGTCCGCTGGGAACCGCCGCAGTCCGGCCGCCCGGGCTTCTGCGAGCTGGAGAAGCAGGGCCGGGTGGTGCTGGGGCGGGCCGGGATCGAAGTGCGCCCCGAGGGCAGCGGCTGCCGCGTCGTGTGGTGCGAGGAGTTGCGCATCGCGCGGCTGCCGGGGGTCTTCGACTCGCTCACCGCGCGGTCGGGTCAGCTGCTCTTCGGCCGTGCGGTGGCCGGGCTGCTCCGGGACTGACCGCAGGGGGTCACCGGCCCTGACCGGACGGCGGGCACGGTTCCGGACGGACCGCCCGACGGGCACAAGCCCCGGAGGGGTCGGCCGTACGCCTGCCCTGCGGGTCTTACGCGCGCCCTGCGGATATCAGGGATGCCCAGCGGGTACCACGCGTGCCCTGCGCGGCCGAACTGCCTGCGCAGAGCACGGTGGAACCAGTGCGGTTCCGCGGCGCCGGGCGCCGCGGAACGGTGGCGGGGTCAGGAGCCGGCGTCCACGAGTTCCGCGAACCGGGCGTCCTCGGCGCGTCCTTGCGGCAGCGCGGACCGCTCGGGGAGACCGAGACCTCGGGCAGCCGTCGAGACGGCCGGAAGGGGGGTACGGAGTTCGAGCGGGCTGCAGGCGGCGGCCTGGGCACGGATCGTGAACCAGACCACTTTGCCGCCATCGGTGGCGTGCGTACCCCAGCTGTCACTGAGGCTGGAGACCATCGGCAGGCCGCGGCCCTGGGTCACCAGCGGGCTGGCACAGCGCAGTCGCGGCAGCCGCGAACTGGCGTCCAGCACGGCCGCGGTGAGGTTGCGGCCGGTCAAGCGCAGTTCCAGGGTGCAGCGTTTGTCCTCGCCCGCGTGCAGATGGACGTTGGTGAGCAGCTCGCACACGCCGAGGCTGACCGGCTGGATCAGCTCTTCGAGCTGCCAGTGGCGTAGATGCGCTGCGACGATGCGCCGGACCTGCGGCACCCGGTCGGGTGTTGCTTCCAGATCCAGTACGTACTCGCGGGATGTCTCTGTGATCACGACTGCGTCTCCTCATCAGGGTGGGCGGCGGTGTACCGGCCTCACCTCGTCTGACATGACAGCCCCGAGGAAACCGAAAGTAATCGGCTAAACACACACTGACTTCCACCAGAGTCACCCCATCCGGGTGAATCCGCAACGCGCGGCAGCGGCACCGGCCTGACCTGGCCCTTTTCCTTGCCGCCGGAGGCCCCCACCCGTACGGGATCCTCCGGCGGCGGTAGCGGCACGTACCGGGCGGGGGGGGGGGGCCGGGGGGCC
>NZ_JBSHBW010000056.1:0-13048 GCF_053612185.1 Streptomyces sp. NPDC054757 | reverse complement strand
CGGCACAGGTCGCCGGGCCCCCGGCGAAGAGGGCCCGGTCTCCGCTCAGCTGCCCGAGGTCGCCCGCCCGGACAGCATGCGTGTCTCCGGAGCCCGGTGCGGGCGCAGATCCCTGAGGACGGACTCGACTTCGACGAGAAGGGATTCGTAGGAGATCAGCCGCCGCCATTCGGGGTCCGGGGCCCCCGGTACGGTGGCGCCGCGTGCCGCCCACTGGGCGGCCAGCTCGGCGTACAGCGGTGTCTTCGCCTCCATTCGGCCGAAGGTGTGAACGCCCGCATGCCGTCCCGGTGACCGGGGAGGGCTCTGGGGCGCCATCGGCTGCGGCGTGGGAGCCTGCAGGGCCGGTGCGGGGGAGGGGATGAATACCGCAGAACCCCTGGCTGTGGTGGTGGCGGACGCGCGTGCGTTCATGTCGGGGGTAACGACCGCCGCCCGCCCGGGTAACTCCGCATCCGGCGGAACGATAAACTGGGATTTCACCTTTTGCAGTGTGATCCACTGTGAAGTCGTTTCAAAACGGGCAATACGGCGTTGGTGCGGGCATGGATCCAAGGGAGCTGTGGGAGCGCCATGCCGTGCTGGCACAGGCGTTCTGCGCGAATGACGAAGAGGTGCGCCGTGCTCAGGGAGCACTGGACGAAGGGCATGCGGTCCGTACACGGACGCTGGCCGCGTTCGCGGTGACGCTCGGGAGCGACAGCACCGTCGCGGGGCTGCTGGGGCTCCCGGAGCGCGAAGTACGCCTCGCCCGGCGCACCGTGGGCAAGGACGACGCGCGGGCTGTGGCCCAGGCACTCCTGACGGAGCACACGGCCGAGCACCCCGAGCCGCCTCCCATGGAGTGCGTGGACAGCGGCCAGCTCCAGCAGGAACCGGAGTCCGCCCAGTCGTTCCGCGCCACCATCCCGGCGCCGCGCCCCGCGCAGGCCCCCGGTGGCGCGCCCCTTCCCGACGAGCCGGTCCAGGAGCCGACTGCTTCGCCGGCCGTGGACGCCGTACTCGTCGGCGCCTGGAGCACCGGGGTCGATCTCTCCGTACTGGCGACCGAGCTCGGCCTCGACCTGGCCCACCTGGTCGCCCGCGCGCACTATCTGGAGACCCAGGGCCTTCTCACCTACGCCGCTCCTCCGCCCGACCGGTCCGGGCGCCACCGCCGCTCCGGGGCCGATGCGGCTTCCGCCACGCCGTCCCAGCAGTGGTACTACCCCGCCGCGCACCAGCAGGTCCACCAGCAGAACCCCTGGGACCACCAGCAGAACCCCTGGGACCACCAGCAGAACCCCTGGGACCAGCAGCCCCCGCTCGGCGATTTCACCACCGGCCCGATGCATGACTGGGACGGCATCCTCAACCAGTGGGACACGACCTCCGGTCCGACCATCAACTCGACGATGTCCTGGCAGGGGCGCATGTGAACGACCCGCACCCCGCTCCTTCCCGCGGCCCGGTCACACCGCCGTCCCGGGTGGGTGGCACCGGCCGTCTGGTGCAGACTGGCGGTGTGGCCACAGACGACGCGGAGGACCGGCTCGCGTCGGTCAGGCAGGAGCTGGAGCGGGCGACCGCCCGGTTGCGACTGCTCGCCGACGCCAGCACTGCCCTGTCGAGCGTTCTCGACGCGGAAGAGGCGCTCAACCGGCTGGCCCGGCTGATCGTTCCTCAGGTGGCGGACGCGTGCGTGGTGGATCTCGTCGTGGACGGCGGGGTGCGCCGGCTCACCGCCGTGCACCGCGACCCGGCGCGTGAGCTGCCCCCGGCACCGGAGAGTCTGCCCTGGTCCGAGGAGTTCGCCGCACCGCTGGCCCGGGTGCTGCGCGGCGCCGGACCGGTGACGGTGACCGGCTTCGACGCGCAGGCGGGGGCCGGGACACTGCACCGCGCGCAGCTGGAACTCTACCGCGCCCTGGACGCCAGAACGGTGCTGATCGTGCCGCTCCAGGTACGCAGAGAGGTGCTCGGGGCGCTCAGCCTCGTCCGCACCCTCTCCGCCGAGCCCTTCGGGGAGCAGGAGATCTCCCTCGCGGCCGATCTGGGCCACCGGGCCGGACTCGCCGTCGAGAACGCCCGGCTCTACGGGATCCAGCTGCGCACGGCTGAGCAGTTGCAGCTCTCGCTCCTGCCCGACCTGTCGGGAATCGAGCACCTGGACCTGGCGGCACGGTATGTGCCTGCCCGGGAGGGGGCCGAAGTCGGCGGTGACTGGTTCGACGCGTTCCGGCTCAGCGACGGCTCCACCGTCCTGGCCATCGGCGACGTCGTCGGACACGATCTCAGCGCGGCC
This sequence comes from Streptomyces sp. NPDC054757, assembly GCF_053612185.1. Lineage (NCBI taxonomy): Bacteria > Bacillati > Actinomycetota > Actinomycetes > Kitasatosporales > Streptomycetaceae > Streptomyces > Streptomyces sp. NPDC054757. Next base: position 10,764 of record NZ_JBSHBW010000056.1, on the reverse strand, counting down.
GTCGGCATGGGGCAGCTGCGCAACATGCTGCGGTCGCTGGCGTACGACAGCGGGGACTCGCCCGCCGGTGTGATGCGGCGGCTGGACGGAGTGATGCAGGGGCTGAGCACCACCGAACTGGTCACCGGGGTCATCGCGCGCGTCTACACGCCGCCCACCGGCCCGTGGTTCATGCACTGGACCAACGCGGGGCATCCGCCCCCGGTACTGACGAGCCCGGCCGACGGCAGCAGGCTGCTGGAGGAGGGGCTGGCACCGGTGCTCGGAGTGGATCCGGCCATCGAGCGGGAGGACGCGCTGACCGTACTGGAGCCGGGCTCCACCCTGCTGCTGTACACGGACGGGCTCATCGAACGCCCCGGCGAGGACATCGGCAGGGGATTCACCAGACTGCGCCAGCACATGGCGAACCTCGCGGACGAGCCCCTCCAGACCTTCTGCGACGAACTGCTGGCGCGCCTCACCGACGGGCACTTCGACGACATCGCGGTACTGGCGCTGCGCGTTCCCCCGGCGCCGTAGCCGCGGTACGGGGGCTCAGTCGCCGTGGCGCCCGGCGCCGTCGCCGCCGGCGCCGTCCTCCGCCGGATCGGACGGGCTGTCGTCGCCGTCGTCCTGGCCCTGGCCGCCGGCGCGGCGCCGCCGGACGATCCTGACCACCAGTACGACGACGACCAGGGCCACGAAGACCAGGGCGGCGCCCCGGCCGACGAAGTGCTCGATGCTGCTGTAGGCGTTGCCCGCCGCGTACCCGATCAGGGTGAAGCCGATGCCCCAGACGAGGCCGCCCAGCGCGTTGAAGAGCAGGAAGGTGCGGTACGGCATGCCCGAGGCGCCCGCGAGCGCGGGCATGACCGCACGGAAGAACGCCACGAACCTGCCGAGGAACACCGCCACCGGCCCTCTGCGGCGGATCAGGTCGCGGGCGGACTCGATGCTGCCGCGGTGGCGGCGCAGCGCGCGCGCCCCGAGCAGCCGGGGCCCGAACCTGCGGCCGATCTCGTATCCGACGGAGTCCCCGGCGACGGCCGCCACCACCACGATCAGGGCGAGCCAGTAGACGGACACCCGGTGCTGGGCGGCGAGCACACCGCCGATCACGGCCGCGCTCTCGCCCGGGATGACGAAGCCGAAGAACAGTGCGTCCTCGCAGAAGACCAGAGCGGCGACGACGGCGTAGACCGCTGCCCCCGACAGCCCGGACAGCCAGTCGGTGATCGTGCCCACCGGGTCTCCTCCCTCTCGTCGTGCTCGTCGGCGTCGCGGTTCCCGCTCTGTGCGCCCGTGCCCCCGGGCGACCGGGGCGCAGGTGTCCGAGGCTGTCAGCCGGCGCGCGGTTCCGCACCAGGGAGCCTCTCCTGCGGGCGGTCGGCGCCTGCGGCGGGCTCCATGGCCCACGGTATGATCCGGGCAGAGTGAGCAGGCCGGTGGCCTCTCACGCGGCGGTGGGGCCCGCCGTACCCGAACCGCGGCGATGGTGCCGCCAACGGTCCCTGCTTGCGCTGGCGCGCGCCCCGGTGCGCGCTGTGACCGCCGAGTAGGAGAACCACGTGGCAGACGCCCCCATTCCGCTGGTGGACGACCCCGTCAGCTCCGGCCCCGACGCGGGCCCCTTCATCCCCGCGCAGAGCGCCGGCCGCGACCGCTGCGAGGAGGAACGTTGAACTGGCTGCTCATGATCGTCGGGGCCGCGGTCGGCGCCCCGCTCCGCTATCTGACCGACCGCAGGGTCCAGTCGTCGCACGACACCGTCTTCCCCTGGGGGACGTTCGCCGTCAATGTCTCCGCCTGTCTGATCCTGGGGCTCGTCACCGGCGCGGTCTCCGCAGGGGCGGCTTCGTCGCAGGTCCAGCTGCTGGTCGGCACGGGGCTCTGCGGCGCCCTGTCGACGTACTCGACGTTCTCCTACGAGACGCTGCGCCTGGCCCAGGACGGGGCCCGCTTCTTCGCCGCTGTCAATGTCACGGCGAGTGTGGTGGCAGGACTGGGCGCGGCCTTCGTGGGTGCCTCGCTGGCCCAGGCGTTCTGGGGCTGAGACCGCGGACGTACGGGCCGTTGACATGCGGAGGCCGCCGCCCCTGTACGTGGGCGGCGGCCTCCGGGCGCTGTCAGCCGGCCGTGTGGGCCCCCGCCGGTCCCGAGGTCAGTACAGGGGCCAGCACCCCGGTGCGCAGCCGTGCGACCAGAGGGGTGGCCAGGCGGCGCAGGGCCAGGCTGGTCAGGAATGCGACGGGCAGGGCGAGGAGAGCCGAGCCGAGTACGTCGTGGGGGTAGTGCGCGCCGACGTATACCCGTGTGAAGCCCTCGAAGAGGGCGAAGACCGCGGCGATCGCGCACAGCTTCCGGTTCAGCAGATAGAGGGCCGCGACGGTCGCGGCGGCCGTCGTGGTGTGGCCGCTGGGAAAGGCGTAGTCGGACGGGACCGGACAGGTCTCGACGATGAACGCGTGCGGCATCGAGCGGCAGGGCCGCACCTCCGACACGAGCTTCTTGACCACCTCGGCCACGGCGAAGGCGACCACCACGCTCACCGGCACGGCCAGCGCGAGAGCCATCGACGCGCTGTCACGGCGCCGCGCCTGCCACCACCCGACGATCATGAGAACCGCGAACACGCCCAGGCCGATGTCGGTCCACGACTCCAGCGGGGCGTTCAGCCACCGGGTGTCCCGTGCGAAGTCCGTGACGGTGGTGAACAGCGAACCGTCGATGTGTGAGCCGTTGAAGGCCAGCGGCACCGGGGAAACAGCAGTCATCAGGGCGGAACTCTCAGGCTCGGTCGGGGCTGCCGTGCTCCGCGGGAGACGTGCGGCATCCATGGTCTGGGTCCATCTACAGGACTGTAGACGGACTCTAGACGGCGCCCCGGGGGGAGCCAAATCACGGAGAGGGGATGGTTGCCGGGCGGACCGGTGGCCGGCGCAGCGCACGTGGTGAGCGGCTGTGCGCCGGCCACCGTCCGCCTCTCACCGTGCGGTGTCCCTCACACCGCGGGGGAGTCGAACCGCGGCTCGGTGCCGAGCAGGCCGGATACGTCGGAGTCCACCGGCAGCTCCCGGGCCGACGCGCCCCGGGTGAAAAGGACACCGGGCCGCTCCCCGGCAAGCGTGGCCACCGGTCCGTCCACGCGCAGCCAGCTGCCCTCGCGCAGCCCCAGCACGGGCACGTCGTTCTCCTCCAGGAACTCGGCCAGGCGCTCGGCGCGCGTCTCGCCCTTGTGGGTGCTGCCCGGGTCCGGGTCGAGGTAGTGCGGGTTGATCTGGAAGGGCACCAGGCCGAGCGTGTCGAAGGACGGCGGCTGCACGATGGGCATGTCGTTGGACGTACGGAGGGTGGGGGCGGCCATATTGGTGCCCGCGCTGGCGCCCATGTAGGGGAGCCCGCCGCGCACGGCATCGCGTACGGCCTCGCGCAGCCCCGTACGGTACAGGGCGCTCAGCAGCCGGAAGGAGTTCCCGCCACCGATGAACACGGCGTCCGCTGCGGCCAGTTCGGCCAGCGGGTCGCCGTTCTCGTGGACACCGCGCACGGAGATCCCGGCCGGCTCCAGCGCGCCGCGCACGCGTGCGGTGTACGTGTCGTGGTCCGCCAGGGCGTACGGCACGAAGGCGAGCCTGGCGCCCTGCGGCAGGAAGCCGGTGACGGTGTCCAGGGCGTGTTCCAGGTAACCCCGCCCGTACTGGGTGGAGTTGGACAGCAACAGCAGATTCACGGTGGCGCTCTTTCGGTGAAGGGGCTTTGTCACGGGGGAGGTTCGGTTCTTGATTCGGGTTCTTGGGTTCGGTTCTGGCGGCTGGTGGAAGTGGGCCGGTGGTCGTGGTCGTGGTCGTGCGGACGGAAGGGCCCGGAGGGTCAGGCGCGTGGGCGGCGGGTGCGCTGGGGCGGGTGGGTGAGCCGCTTCTCCAGGAGCTGAGCGGCCTGCCGGAGGCTGTCGAGCCGGGGCTCGGGGCCGTCGGAGAAGCGCTCATGGGAGCCGCCGAGGCTGAGGCTGCCGTACGGCTCACGGCCGAGGAACACCGGGACCGCGAGCGTGGCGATCCCGGTGTCGTACTCGCCGACCGTCCACGCGTATCCCTGGGAGCGGATGCGCAGGAACTCCTGCTCAAGCAGATCGGCGTCGGTGACCGTACGGTCGGTGAAGCGGGCCATCGGGCGGGCGCGGAAGAGCCGGTGGCGCTGGTCGTCGGGGAGGAACGCGTAGTACGACTTGCTGGTGGCGCCGGCGTGCGCCGGATACAACTCGCCGACCAGCGGGTAGTACCGCAGCGGTCCCGCCTCGCCCTCCTCGGCCGCCACACAGCGCATGTGGAAGCTGTCCGGCAGGCAGAAGAGCACGGTGTCGCCGGTGGCGCGGCAGAGCTCTTCCAGCACCGGCCCCGCCAGCAGTTCGAGGGAGCCCGAGCGCTCCCACTGCCGGCCCAGCCGCAGTACGGCGGGGCCGATCCGGTAGCGCCTGGTGGCCGGGTCGGAGACCAGGAAGCCGCGGCCCGCGAGCGTCGACAGCAGGCGCTGGGCCACGGAAGTGTCCCAGCCGAACTCGGCGGCCACCTCGGTGACCCCCCAGTCGGGCCGGGTGCGCTCGAAGGCCAGCAGGACCAGCAGCGCCCGGTCGACGGTCTGCAGCGCGCCCGCGGGCTTGCGACGGTCCAGATCGATCTCGGCCATCGTCATCTCACCATCCAGACCTTAATTGCAAATAAAGGGAAACAGTTGCGTTCAACGCTATCGGATCCCGAATCTGCTGTCAGCACCACCGGAACTCAGTGGGTGCTGACGCAGCGAGAAAGGCCCCTCATGTTGAAGTACGTCCTGGACATCGTGGATCTGCTGGACGATCCCGCGGCCGACGGCAAGCGTGCCGTCGAGTACCTCGACGCGGTGGCGGGCCCCGAGGGGTCGGGGGCCGAGGTCACCTCGGTCACCGGTGAGCGCGGATCCACCGACTTCGTACGGGTCCGTATCCCGGGCAGCAGCGGCCGCTCGTCGGGCGGCACGGCCCGCACCCTCGGTGTGGTCGGCCGGCTCGGCGGTGTGGGCGCCAGGCCCGAGGTGACCGGGCTCGTCTCGGACGCCGACGGGGCGGCCGCCGCCCTGGCCACGGCCGCCAAACTGCTCGACATGCGCCGCCGGGGCGACATCCTGCCCGGCGATGTGATCGTCGCCACCCACATCTGCCCGAACGCGCCCACCGAACCGCACGACCCGGTGCCGTTCATGGGCTCGCCGGTGGACATCGCCACCATGAACCGCCACGAGGTGACGGACGAGATGGAGGCGGTGCTCTCCATCGACACCACCAAGGGCAACCGCATCATCAACCACAAGGGCCTCGCCCTGTCGCCCACCGTCAAGGAGGGCTGGGTGCTGCGGGTGAGCGAGCAGCTCGGCGAGCTGCTCGCCGTCGTGACGGGTGAGCCGTTGGTCACGTACCCCGTGACGACTCAGGACATCACTCCGTACGGTAATGGGGCACACCACATCAATTCGATCCTCCAGCCGGCCACGGCGACCGCCGCTCCGGTCGTCGGTCTCGCGATCACGTCGGCCGCGGCGGTGCCCGGGTGCCAGACGGGCGCGAGCCACGAGACGGACATCGCGTCCGCCGCCCGCTTCGCCGTCGAGACCGCCAAGGTCTACGCCGGCGGACAACTCGACTTCCACGACGCCGTGGAGTTCGACAACCTCGTCAACCGCTATGGGTCGCTTTCGCATCTGCAGACCCTCGGCCGTCAGCCCAGGGAGTCATGAATGGCAACTTCACCATCGGCTGACGCAGCCACCAAGGGCGTCGGCAGCGACGACTACGCGCTCTCCCGTGTCCCGCGGGACAAGCGCTTCGGATTCGGGACCATGCTGCTCCAGTGGCTGGCCCAGTCCGGCTCCATCTCGCAGTTCACGCTCGGCGCCACCATCGGCGTCGGGATGTCCTTCGGCCAGGCGTTCCTCGCCTTCACGCTGGGCGCGGTGACCCTGGAGATCGTGATCTTCGCCATCGGCCTGGCCGGTATGCGCGAAGGGCTGGCGACGCCGCTGCTCACCCGCTGGGTCGGTTTCGGCCGCAATGGCTCGGCGCTGGTCAGCTTCGTCATCGCGGTCAGCCTGGTGGGCTGGTTCGGCGTCCAGAACACGATCTTCGGCGACAGCGTCTCGTCGCTGGTCGGCGGCCCCTCCTGGATGTGGTGCGTGATCGCCGGGCTGGCCGTCACGGCCCTGGTGATCTTCGGCTTCAAGTACATGGCCGTCTTCGCCAAGATCGTCACCCCGCTGTTCTTCGCCCTGGTCGCCTGGTCGGTCATCTCCACCCTGACCAAGCACTCCTTCATGGACCTGGTCCACTCGCCGGCGCCGTCCCAGCACATCTCGCTGGCGGTGGCCGCCACCGCGATCGCGGGCGGTTTCATGACGGGCGCCATCGTCGCGCCGGAGATGACCCGCTTCAACAGGAGGGGCTCGCACGTCTTCCTGCAGAGCGCTTCCTCGATGATCCTCTCCGAGTACATTGTCGGTATGACGGGTGTGCTCCTCGGCCACCTCGTCAAGAGCAACCAGGTCTCGCACATCGTCCTGAGCACCTCGGGCGCCATCGGCGTGATCGTGGTGCTGATGTCCACGGCCAAGGTCAACGACTGGAACCTGTACGGCTCCTCGCTCGGCGTCGTCAACTTCTTCCAGGTGGTCTTCGGCAAGCGGCTGCACCGCGGCGCGGTCACCATCGTGCTGGGGCTCGCGGGCACCCTCCTGTCGGCGGTCGGCATCATGACCCACTTCACGGACTTCCTGTCCCTGCTGGGCGTCGCCATCCCGCCGATCGGCGGGATCATCGTGGCCGAGTACTGGATCGTCCGCCGGATGCGCAAGCCGCTGGACGAGACCCGCGACGCCGAGACCCTGCCGGCCACCTCGCCCACCTGGGTTCCGATGTCCCTGGTCATCTGGATCGCGGCCTTCTGCGTCGGCAAGTTCTACGACGGCGGCATCCCCGCGCTCAACTCACTGATCACCGCATTCGTGCTGTACGCGGCGCTGGGCCTGCTGGGCTGGATCAAGCCGTACGGCACATCGACGCTGGAGGCCTCCCCGGACCTCCCCGTCGCCGACAACAACACCCCCGTGGGAGCGGCATGAACACCCCTGACACCGAAACCACAGCAGCCGGAACGGTTCCCGCGTCCGAAGAGGCGCAGCGCGAGGTGGTCGACCTCTGCGCCGAGCTGATCCGCTTCGACACCTCCAACCCGATCAGCAACGAGCGCGCCTGCGCCGACTGGGTCGTGGCCCGGCTGGCCGAGGTCGGTATCGAGTCCGAGCTGATCGAGAGCGCGCCGGGGCGGGCCAGTGTCATCGCCCGTATCGAGGGCGCCGACCGCGAGCGCGGCGCCCTGATGGTCCACGGCCATCTCGACGTCGTACCGGCGGACGCGTCCGAGTGGCAGGTGCCGCCGTTCTCCGGAGAGATCCGCGACGGCTACCTCTGGGGCCGCGGCGCGATCGACATGAAGGACACGGTGGCCGTCATGCTGGCCACCGCCCGGGACTTCGCCCGGACCGGCACCCGCCCGTCCAGGGACCTGGTCCTGGCCTTCCTCGCGGACGAGGAGGCGGGCGGCAAGTTCGGCGGCCACTGGCTCGTCGAGCACCGGCCCGAGCTGTTCGCAGGGGTCACCGAGGCGATCGGCGAGGGCGGCGGATTCTCCTTCGCCATCGACGACACGCGCAGGCTGTACCCGATCGAGAACGCCCAGCGCGGTATGGCGTGGATGGAGCTGACCGCCACCGGCCGGGCCGGCCACGGCTCGTCGCCCAACGACGAGAACGCCGTCACCGACCTCGCCGAGTCGCTCAGCCGTATCGGCCGCCAGACCTTCCCCATCCGTCTCATCGAGCCGGTGCGGGCGCTGCTCGCCGAGGCCGCCCGGCTCTACGGGGTCGAGTTCGACGAGGACGATATCGAGGGCACCCTCGACCGGCTCGGCCCGGTCAAGGACTTCATCCAGGTGGTGCTCCGCAACTCCGCCAACCCCACCATGTTCCAGGCCGGCTACCAGACGAACGTCATCCCCGGCCGGGCCACCGCCCGGGTCGACGGCCGCTTCCTGCCCGGTCATGAGCAGGAGCTGATCGACACCATCGACGCCCTGCTGCTGCCCTCGGTCAGCCGGGAGTGGGTCAACCACGACCTCGCGATGGAGACCACGTTCGACGGACCGCTCGTGGACGCGATGTGCGACGCGGTGCGCGCCGAGGACCCGGACGGCCACCCGGTGCCGTACTGCAATCCGGGCGGTACGGACGCCAAGGCCTTCACCCACCTGGGCATCCGGTGCTTCGGCTTCAAGGGCCTCAAGCTCCCGCACGACCTGAACTACGGGCGGCTCTTCCACGGAGTGGACGAGCGGGTGCCGCTCGAAGGACTGCGGTTCGGTGTACGGGTGATGACCCGGCTCTGGCAGAGCGCCTGACCGCACCGCCACGGGACCCGCACCGGTCCGTATACGCGTACGCCCTCGACGTCATGGACGCCGGGGGCGTACTGCTCGTGTCCAGCCGTGTGTGCCCTGTCCGGCTGCGCCTGTCCCGCCGTGCTGTCCGGTTGGGCGGGGCCGGGCTCAGGGGTTGCGGTAGGCCTCGACGACGCGGTTGATCACGGCGGCCGCAGTGACCAGCTCGTGCGGGTCGAATCCGTCCAGCGCGTCGTCGAGCCAGCGCCGGCCCGCCTCCTCCGCGCGCTCCACGACCTCGCGGCCCTCCTGGGTGACGGCGATCCGGCGGGCCCGGTGGTCGCCCGGGTCCTGGACCGTGCGGACCAGGCCGCGCTCCTCCAGGCCGCGGATCTCCCGGGTCACATGGGGCGCCTGCACCAGCAGGGCCTGCGCGATCTCGCCCATCCGCAGCGGTGACCTCGCCGCCTTGAGGGTGCGCAGCAGGGCGAGGGAGGCACGGTCGACTGTGACCTCCGCCTGGAGGCGCAGCCGCATGTGGGCACGGTTGCCGGCCATCGTGTAGGCGAGGTCGGCGAGCGATCTGTAGAGGTCTTGGGCGGCTGAGTCGTCGGGTTCGGGATGGTCCACGCCACGATGATCGCGCATGCCGTCCTCTCCGGCTTCCCCTCCGGCTCCGCTCCGGAAGTGGCCAGAAAGATGCCCTATGCACGGACTGGGGCTTCCCCGGGAGGCGAGCGGGGTATTACCGTCCACGGGAAGTTACTTTTGTTAAGTAACGCGCTCATCCCCTCATGCTCACGCCAATGCTGGAGGAACGACGTGCAGATCACCGTGGACACCGACAAATGCTGTGCTGCGGGCCAGTGCGTGCTCGCCGCCCCCGACGTGTTCGACCAGCGGGACGAGGACGGGATCGTCGTCGTACTGAACAGCAGCCCGCCCGCCGCGCAGCACGCCGCTGTGGAGGAGGCCGCACAGATCTGTCCGGCCGCCGCCATCACCCTGTCCTGACGGACGGCCCGGTTCCGCAAGCCCCTCACCCCCCGCACCCACCGTGGAAGGACGACGATGACCGAGGTCCCCACCGCACCCCCCGCGTACTCCACCCGCCGTGCCGCCGGATGCCCCTTCGACCCGCCGCCGCAGATGTCCGGACTGCTCAGCTCCGAGCCGATCTCCCGGGTCACGCTCTGGAACGGCGCCACGGCCTGGTACGTGACCCGGCATGCCGACCAGGTGGCGCTGCTGCGCGACGAACGCATCAGCGCCGACAACCGGCGGCCCTCCTATCCGAGCTTCAGCGCGGGCAGTGAGGCCACCCGGGCCCACAACCGCACCTTCATCACGATGGACGAACCGGAGCACAACGAGCAGCGCAAGCGCTTCACCGGCGACTTCACGATCAAGAGGACCCAGGCCCTGCGGGAGCGCATAGAGCGCATCATCGGCGACCTGCTGGACGGGATGGAGAAGGCCGGACCCCCCGCCGACCTGGTCACCTCCTTCGCGCTGCCGCTGCCCTCGCTGGTCATCTGCGAGCTGCTCGGTGTCCCGTACGAGGACCACGGGTTCTTCCAGCGGGCGAGCGCCGTCATCATCGACACCCGCAGCAGCGCGCAGGAAGCCCTGGACGCCTCGCAGGAACTGGTCGACTACCTGGGCGGCCTGGTGGAGAAGAAGGCCAAGGACCCGGGTGACGACCTGCTCAGCCGGCTCGCGGCGGACTATCTGGTGACCGGGATCAGCACCCGCGACGAATGCGCCAAACAGGCAAGGCTGCTGCTGGTCGCCGGGCACGAGACCACGGCCAACATGATCGCCCTCGGTACCTGCGCGCTGCTCCAGAACCCCGAGCAGCTGGCGGCGGTCCGCGACGGCACCCCCGAGCGGGTGGCGGGCGCCGTCGAGGAACTCCTGCGGTATCTGACCATCACCCACCTGGGGCGGCGCCGGGTCGCCACCGCGGACATCGAGGTCGGCGGTCAGCTCATCAGGGCCGGCGACGCGGTGATCTGCGCCACCGACGTTGCCAACCGCGACCCGGAGGTCTTCACGGATCCGGACCGGCTCGACGTCGACCGGCAGGCGCGCAGGCACCTCGCGTTCGGCTCGGGCCCCCACCAGTGCCTCGGCCAGAACCTCGCCCGGATCGAGCTGCAGCTCGCCTACCCCGCGCTGCTGCGCCGTCTGCCGGGCCTGCGCCTCGACTGCCCGCTCGACGAGGTCCCCTTCCGTACCGACATGGCCGTCTACGGCGTCCACGAACTCCCCGTCACCTGGTGACACCACCGGCGGCGCGGGAGGTCCGGGCGCCCGGACCTCC
>NZ_JBSHBW010000055.1:0-16456 GCF_053612185.1 Streptomyces sp. NPDC054757 | reverse complement strand
GGGGGGGGGGGGGGGCCCCCGGGGGCCCCGCGGGGGGGGGGGGGGGTAACGGGGGGCGCCCCCGGCTCCGCTCCACCCGCGTGCGGGGAAGCGGAGCCGTGCGCTCCGGGGAGGGGGCGGGCTCAGGCGCTGAGCTCGGCCGCCACCAGCTCCGCGATCTGGACGGCGTTCAGCGCGGCGCCCTTGCGGAGGTTGTCGTTGGAGACGAAGAGGGCCAGGCCGTTCTCCACGGTCTCGTCGTTGCGGATGCGGCCCACGTACGACGGGTCCGTACCGGCGGCCTGCAGCGGCGTCGGGATCTCGGAGATCTCCACGCCCGGGGCGGCCCTCAGCAGCTCGTAGGCGCGCTCCACCGTGAGCGGGCGGGCGAAACGGGCGTTGATCTGGAGGGAGTGGCCGGAGAAGACCGGGACCCGGACGCAGGTGCCGGAGACCTTCAGCTCCGGGATCTCCAGGATCTTGCGGGACTCGTTGCGGAGCTTCTGCTCCTCGTCCGTCTCGAAGGAGCCGTCGTCGACGATCGAACCGGCCAGCGGCAGCACGTTGAAGGCGATCGGGCGCTTGTAGACACCGGGCTCCGGGAAGTCCACCGCGCCGCCGTCGTGGGTCAGCCGGTCGGCGTCGGCGACGACCTTGGCCGCCTGGCCGTGCAGCTCGGCCACACCGGCCACGCCCGAGCCGGACACCGCCTGGTAGGTGGCGACGGTCAGCGCTTCGAGGCCGGCCTCGCCGTGCAGCGGGCGCAGTACCGGCATCGCGGCCATCGTCGTGCAGTTCGGGTTGGCGATGATGCCCTTGGGGCGGTCGGCGATGGCGTGCGGGTTGACCTCCGAGACCACCAGCGGGACCTCGGGGTCGCGGCGCCAGGCGGAGGAGTTGTCGATCACGACGGGCCCCTGCGCGGCCACCTTCTCGGCGAGCGCCTTGGAGGTGGCGCCGCCGGCCGAGAAGAGCACGATGTCCAGACCGGAGTAGTCGGCCGTGGACGCGTCCTCGACGGTGACGCCCTTGCTCTGCCAGGCGAGAGTGGTGCCCGCCGAGCGCACGGAGGCGAACAGCCGCAGCTCGTCGACCGGGAACTCCCGCTCGGCGAGGATCTTTCGCATGACTGTGCCGACCTGACCGGTGGCTCCGACGATTCCGACCCTCACGGTGACTCCTCCGTACTCACTGCGCACCTGCTGCGCGTGCTGACTGGCCAGGGTGGCCACGGCCGGCCGCACCATCATGCGTACGACCGGCGGCGCCTTGTCCAATCCATTGTCCGGGGTACGGACGGATCCGCCGTCCGGGAAACGGACAGCGGGGCAGGCGCCGGTTCTGGCACCTGCCCCACTGCTCAGCCGCTCACACCTCATCCGGCGTGGTTGCGGCGTTCACCACAGTTACGGTGTGACGTCCGTGATCCGGACGCTGCCGGTGCCCGCGACCGTGCCCCGGGCGTTCAGCAGCTGCACCTGGCCGAAGAGCTCGCGCCCGGCGGGCGGCGGCGCTGCCGCGACGACCCGGGCGCTGACCTTCGCCGATGCGCCGGTGGCGAGTTTCACCGGCTTGGCCGCGTCCACCTCGACCGAGCCCAGCGACGGCGCGAAGTACACATCGCGGTAGCTGTACGTCGTCGACCCGGCCGGGACCGCGTAGCCGTCCACCTCGACGGTGTACGTACCGGCGGCCGGCTTCAGCAGGCTGACCGACTCGTCGGAGCCCCCGGTCGCGGACGAGCCGACCTGGGTGGTGCCCCGGTAGACGTACAGGTCCAGGTCGGCCCCGGTGTCCGAGGTCCCGCCGATGGACACGTCGAACCGGTCCACGCCCTCCGGGACGGTGATCGTGGTGGTCCTGCTCTCGCCTTCCTTGATCGTCGGGGTGGCCTCGTCGGACGAGCCGAGCGGGCCGCCCTTCAGCGTGCCGTCGATGGCGGCGAAGCCGTTGCGGACCTTCCACTCGACCGGCGCCGGGGTGCCTGCCTTGGCCTCGGGGAGGGTCTGGACGGCCGGGTCGAAGGCGGCGCCGAGCAGCGCGACATCCAGCTTGTACGGGTTGTCGAGGTAGGGCGATGTACGGCGGGCCTCGACCTCGATCTCCCAGACACCCGGAGCCGGGTCCGCGTAGGACCGCAGATCCGGACGGCAGGTGTTGGCCGGGTTGTCGTAGTTCGGGTAGCAGCTGGGCGTCGATGTGTCGTCCACCGGCACCCCGTACGGGTGGATGGAGATGAAGCGGGTCTGGCTGCCCGAGCGCAGCGCGCTCATCCCGACCTCAAGTGCCTTGGCGCCCTCCGGCACCGTCAGGAAGTACGACGTGGTGCCGTTGCGCTGCACCGAGCCGGAGTGCTTGACGGTGTACGACGGCTTGGCGAGCGGCTCGGAGACGACCACGGTGGCCATGATCTGCTGGTCGGTGCCGACCGTCTTCGGGTCGTCGAGCTGGAGGATCGCGCTGTGCGCCCCGGCCGACGCGGGCCTGGCGCGTACGGTCACGGTCACCGCCCGGCCCAGCGGCAGGGACACCTTCGCCGGTCCGGCCAGCTCGAAGGTGCCGTCGTTGTTGCGGAAGGACAGCCGGTGCGCGACGGCCCGGTCGGGTCCGGTGGTCCGTACGACAGTGACCTTGTACGTCTTCTGCTTCCCGGCCTTCAGACCGCCCTCGCGGTCGTAGATGCCGGTGCCGTACCCGGGGGTCTTCAGGGCGTCGTCGATCGCGGTGTCGACGGGCGCCTTGACGGTGTACTCGTGTGCGGCGGCCTGTCGTGAGTCCGCGGCCTTCTGGATGTTCTTCCAGGCGCCGACGATATTGATCAGACCCGCGCCCTCGGCGTGTGCCGGGACGCCCTTGATGTGGGTGGCGGTGCTGGTGAGCGCGGTTCGCAGATCGGCCGGGGGCAGCTCGATGTGCCGCTGCTTCGCGGCCGAGAGGAGCAGCGCGCTCGCTCCGGCGGCCTGCGGGGAGGCCATCGAGGTGCCCTGGAGCATCGAGTACCCGGCGGGCAGTGAGTAACCCGCCTCCTTCACCGGGGCGCCGGGCAGCCAGGTCTGAGTGGAGTTGACGGCGGCGCCGGGCGCGGAGAGCGTCGGTGTGAAGCCGCCGTCCTCACGCGGGCCGCGCGAGGAGAACGGCATCATGTCGTTCTTCTTCGTCACGCCGGACCCGTAGTCGGCGGCCCAGGTCTCCTTGGAGATGGTCGCGCCGACGGAGATCACATGGTCGGCGAGGCCGGGGTCCCCGATGGTGTTGAGGCCGGGGCCCTCGTTGCCCGCCGAGATGACGAGCTGGACGCCGTAGGTGTCGATGAGGCGCTTGTAGAGCTCGTCGCGCGCGTTGTTCCCGTCGTTGAGCGGGGGCAGCCCGCCGATCGACATGTTGACGATGTCGACACCGCGGTTGACGACCAGGTCCATCATGCCCTCGGTGAGCGCGACGTTGGTGCAGCCGCCGTTCCAGGCGCAGGCGCGCGACGAGACGATCTTCGCGCCGGGCGCCGCTCCGTTCATCGCGCCGCCGAACAGACCGTTCGCCGATGTGATGCCCGCGACATGGGTGCCGTGCTCGCTCTGGATGACACCGATGTTGACGTAGTCGGACCTGTCGCCCGCCGCGTCGTAGACGACGTTCTTCCGGCTCTCGACCACGAAGGGGACCCGCTCGGCGACATCCGTCCTCGGGTCGTCCTTGCCGAAGTAGCCGATCTGGAACTTGTCCTTGTACGGCTTCATCGCGGTGTCGTCGGTGAAGTCGCCGTTGTTGTTCAGATCGACCCGTACGGTCCCGGCGACCGGGTCGTACAGCACACCCCACACATCGGTGGTGTCGCCGTCCCGGTTGAGGTCGCCCGCCTCGTCGCCGCCGGTGGTGACCTTCTCGGCGAAGGTCTGGAAGCGGTACGAACCGGCCGGGGCCTTCCAGGTGCGGCCGGCCGCGGTGAAGGACGGGCCCGTGACCGCGCTGTTCATCCGCAGCCAGGTGCCGTCGCCGTCGGAGACCGGGTCGGTCGCGGTCACCCAGTCGACGATCTTCCGCTCCCCGGTGCTGGTCTTGCGCAGCGCGGGGTGGCCCAGGTCGACACCGGAGTCGAGGATGCCGATGGTCACGCCCCGGCCGTCGGCCTTCGGGTGCTGCTTCACGAAGCCGACCGCTCCCGTCTCGAAGGACGGGTTGTACGGGTTTCCGGCCGGGGTCTTCCGGCCAGGGGCGGCGTAGGGCCCGGCGGACGCCTTGGACGTGGCGCCCTTCGCGGTGTCACCGGCCGGGGTGGGGTCGTCCAGCTCGATCTCCTGCTTGAGGTCGATGCCGTGCACGGAGGCGAGCTTCGCCGCCGCCTTGAGGGCCGAACCGGCCCTGGGCGTCGGCAGGGCGGCCCGTACGTACCCCAGCTTGTCGTCGGTCCTGCCGACGATCGCCCCGGGCACGGCGTCGAACTGCTTGCGCACCTGGGTGGTCGCGCCCGGCGCCGTCGCCACCATGACGGTCACGGACTTCGTGCCGTCCTGCTCGGCCCGCCCGAGTAGCTGCGCGTCGGAGGCGCCGAGCTTGTCCGACGCCGGCCCGGCGGGCTTCGCGGCCTTCATGCCGGACGGCGCGGGTACGTCCTGACCCGCTGCGGCGACCGCGGGCACGGCGCCGGCCGCGGCGAGAGCGAGGACCACGCCCGCGGCGGCCGCGATCCGGGCCGCGCGTCTCGCCCGGGTTATGGAGCTGGGGAATTCGAGGCTCATCTGCATCCCTGTATGTGGAAGAAAAGGTCCGGAATCCGGAGCTTGATGACCGGATCTTTACCTAAATGACCCTCTCTTGGGGAGAGTTGGCCATCGCCCGGCTGCCTCTTGGCGGACTTCCGCCATACGCCACCACGGTCATAGCGGGCCGAAACCGATCAACCGCGGCCCCGCCCGGCCGCGTCCGCGCCCCGGGGACCGCGGACGGTCACGGGTGATCCCTGTGCAGTGATCGGTGTCGCCTGTTGCGGCCTCGTTCACGCGGAGGCCATGCCCGCTGCCAACCATCCCAAGGAGCGGGGGAGAACCTGCCCCGCCGCCCTTGCAGACGCGTCCGCACCCGGGGAGACCCAGCCATGTCACGTATGCGTTCCGCCGCCCGCGCACTCGACCGCCGCGCCTTCCTCGCCGCAGCGGGCGCCGCAGCCGTATCGGCCGGCGTCGGCGCCGCCGTCGGGACCGGCGGGGGCGCCTCCGCCGCCCCGACCGCGCCCGGCGCCGCCGCACCCGCCGCACTCCGCTCTTCGCCCGCCGCGCCCACCACACCCGCCGCGCCCACCACACCCGCCGCACCCTCACCGGCCGGCACCACCCTGCTCACATCGGCGGCCCCCCGCACCGGCCACCCCGGCAGCGGCTACCGGAGGCTGGGCGACGGCCCCGGCTGGGACCGGGTCGTACGGGACCGGCTCGCCACCGCACGCTCCGGCCGCGCCGCCCGGCGCACCGCGCTCGCCGCCTTCGTCCAGCTCACCGATCTGCATCTGACCGACGTCCAGCACCCGGTGCGCGGCGAGTTCCTGCGCCCCGCCGACACCGCGGCCTGGCGCCCGCACGAAGCGCTCACGGTGCCCGGCGCGGTCTCCCTGATCGAACGGGTCAACGCCCTGCGCACCGGTCCCGCCACCGGGGCGCCGCTCTCCTTCGTGATGACCACGGGGGACAACACCGACAACAACTCGCACGCCGAACTCGGCTGGTTCCTCGGGGTGATGAGCGGCGGGCGCATCACCCCCAACACCGGCGACCCCGGCCGCTACGAAGGGGTCCAGGACTCCGGAATCAAGCATTTCTGGCACCCGGACAGGGCGCTGCGCGACACCGACAAGCAGCGCGGCTTCCCGCACATCGAAGGCTTCCTCGCGGCGGCCGTACGCTCCGTGCACAGCCCGGGGCTGCGGATGCCCTGGTACTCGACCGTCGGCAACCACGACTCGCTGAGCAGCGGATCCATGGCGGCCCGCGGCCACTTCCTGGCCGACTTCGCGACCGGCGGGCGGAAGCTGTACGAGATCCCGGCCGCCGAGGCACGGGCCCAGCTGGCCACCGACCAGAAGAACGGGGACTACGACGGCAGCCACTTCGCCGCCCTGGTCCGCAGGCACACCAGGGACCTGCGCCCCGTCACCCCGGACCCCGCCCGCGCCCCCTTCACCCCGCGCGAGTACCTCACCGCCCACCTCGACCCCGCCCACACCGGCGCCGGACCGGCGGGACACGGCTACACCCGGGCCAACCTCGAAAGCGACACCCTCTACTACACCTTCCGGGCCGCACCCGGCGTCCTCGGCATCAGCCTCGACACCACCGGCAGGGGCGGCCACTTCACCGGCACCATCGGCACCGCACAGCTCAACTGGCTGGAGCGGACGCTCAAGACGCACCCGGACGAACACATCCTGGTCTTCAGCCACCACAACAGCTGGACCATCACCAACACCCACCCCGACCCGGCCCGCCCCGGCGAGCGGAACCACTCGGGGGACGAGATCGTCGCGCTGCTCGGCAGCCACCGCAACACGCTCGCCTGGATCAACGGCCACAGCCACCGCAACAAGATCCAGCCGCACGGCTCCTTCTGGGAGGTCACCACCGCGTCGCACATCGACTTCCCCCAGCTCGCCCGGGTCTTCGAGCTGGTCGACAACCACGACGGCACGCTCTCGCTCCTCACCACCCTGGTCGAGTCGGCGGCCCCGCACCGCACGGACTTCACCGACCTCACCCGGACCGGACTCGCCGCGCTCTACCGGGAGCTGTCCTTCAACGCGCCGGGCGCCCGTACGGACCTCTCGGGCACGGCCGGCGACCGGAACACCGAACTGGTCATCGGGAAGCGCTGATCCGGGTCAGCGGGGCAGCACCACCACACGGGCGGCCGGCGCCCGGTCCTCGGCGGCCATCAGGGCGGTACGCACCACCGTCGCCTGCTGCGCGGGCGTGTCACGCAGCTTGGCCGGCGTCAGATGCACGACGGTGATGCCGAGCCGCTCCAGACGGTCGCGCTTACGGGCGTACGGCGAATCGAGCACGTCGTCCTCGCCGCCACCGCGCGCCCCGCGTCCGGCACTTGCCCGGGAGGCCGCCCGGGTGTCCAGCTCCACCGCCACCGCCTCGTCGGGCCAGTAGACGTCCACTCCGCCCAGCGAGGGCCCGCCCGGCAGCCGCAGCTCCACATTCCAGAGCGGGTCGGGCAGTCCGTGGTCGCGCACCAGCCCGTACAGCCGGTCCTCGGCGAGACAGCGCCCCTCCGCGAGCAGTGAGTCCACCGCGCGCGCCACGTGGTCCCGCGAGAGCAGCCGGGCCAGCTTCAGCTCCCTGACGAGGGCGGCCGGTTCGCAGTGTCCGCCGCGTACGGCCTCGGTGAGCAGCCGCCGTACCGCGTCCGCGTCCGGGAGTCCGGCGACGGCGTCGGCCAGCGCCCGTTCCACCGGGGCCACCGGCACTCCGGCGATCCGCTCGGCGAGCGGCAGGGTGTGGGCGCGGACGATCCGGGCGCACCCCGTGGAGCGGAGCCTGCGGGTACGCGGCACCAGCACGTCGATCCGGTCGGCGGAGATCAGCGGGGGAGCGGCCGAGAAACGGTGCAGCGCGAGCGCTGCGAGGCCGGTGACCATCGTGTTGCCGTAGACGTCCGGCGGACCGCCCTGCACCGCGCCCTGGCGTGGCTGCGACGGCACCTTCCCCGCCCTCTCCACCGGTGGCCGCCCGGCGTACAGCAGCGCGGCGTGCAGTCGCTCCTCACCGGTCGGCGGGCCCGGGTGCAGAACGAAGACCCCCGGCAGCAGCTGCTGCCAGGGGCCTCCGGGCCGGCACTGGGCGGCCGCGCGG
The DNA here is from genome assembly GCF_053612185.1 of Streptomyces sp. NPDC054757. Taxonomy (NCBI): domain Bacteria; kingdom Bacillati; phylum Actinomycetota; class Actinomycetes; order Kitasatosporales; family Streptomycetaceae; genus Streptomyces; species Streptomyces sp. NPDC054757. The sequence goes on along the minus strand of NZ_JBSHBW010000055.1, from coordinate 8,633 downwards.
GCCGCCGTCACCCCGTGCTCACGCAGCTGCGGCGCCGAGAGCACCCTGCTGTGGACACCGGCGGAGTGACCGGGGGAACGGGAGGAGAGCGGGGACGAGGTCTCCCCGCAGAGGGAGGTATCGCGGTTCATGCACCGGAGATGCCCATGGTCCCGCCGTCCACTAACCCCTGTTACACAACTGTCGGCAAAACCGGACAACACCGTCCTAAAGTTAACGGGGGAGTTGGCCGAGCGGGCCGTCGCCCGGATGGCCCAGGGCGACGGCCCGCGAAGGGAACAGCCGGCTGCTTTTCAGACCGCGCGGCCGGCACGCGGACCGCGCACGCGCACCGCGACTCCGGACGCCCGCCCTCAGCCCCCGGCCCGCCCTCAGCTCCCTGGCCCGCTCTCAGACCGCCCGGCCCGCCCCGGCGTCGCACTCCTGGGCGCGCAGCCCACGGGCCAGGTCGTCCCGGGCCTCCAGGACGAGCCTGCGCAGCGCGGGCGCCGCGTCCTGGTGGGCGTCGAGCCAGGCGTCCGTCGCGTCCAGCGTCGACCGGTGGGCCTGCAGCCCGGGGAAGAGGCCCTTCACGACGAGCATCCCGATCTGGATCGAACGCTCGGCCCAGATGCGCTCGATGGCCGCGAAGTACTTCGGCGCGTACGGGGCGGTCAGCTCACGCTGCGACCCCTGCGAGAACCCGCCGATCACCGCCTCCACCAGCGCGTTGGAGAGGGTGTCCGACTCCACGACCGACGCCCACGCCTCGGCCTTGACCTCAGCCGACGGGCGCGAGGCGAGCGCGCGCACCTCGTGCCGCTTGCCGGACGCGGTGTCGTCCCGGGCCAGTTCCGCCGCGATGCCCTGCTCGTCGGCGACACCGTGCGAGGCGAGCGGGGCCAGCAGCTCCCAGCGCAGCTCCTGGTCGACATCGAGCCCGTCGACCTTCGCCGAGCCGTCGAGCAGCCCCTCGATCAGCTGGAAGTCGGAGTCCGTCGCGGCGGTGGCCGCGAAGAACCGCGCCCAGGTCAGCTGGGCCTCGCTGCCGGGCTCGGCCATCCGCAGCTCGCGCAGCGCACCCTCGGCGAGCAGCTTCCCGCCCTCCTCGCGCCACTCGGGTGCCGCGTAGTGCAGCAGCGCGCCCCGCGCCCACACATGCAGCATCTGGAGCACACCGATGTCCGACTCGCGGCCCGCGAACCGCAGCACCAGGTCGATGAAGTCCCTGGTCGGCATCAGCGCGTCCCGGGTCAGATTCCACAGCGCCGACCAGCAGAGCGCCCGCGCGAGCGGATCCGTGATGTCACCGAGGTGCGCGCGGAGCGTGTCCAGCGAGTCCTCGTCGAAGCGGATCTTGCAGTACGTGAGGTCGTCGTCGTTGACCAGCACCAGATCGGGCCGCTCGGCACCGGCCAGCTCCGCCACGACCGTACGCGGACCCGACACATCGGTCTCGGCACGCGCGTACCGCACCAGCGCCCCGTCCTCGACCCGGTAGAGACCGACGGCGACCCGGTGCGGGCGCAGCTCGGGGTGCGACTCGGCGGCGTCCTGCTGGACGGACAGCTCCGTGACGCGGCCCTCCGCGTCGTGGACGACGGCGGGCGTCAGCGAGTTGACCCCGGCCGTCTGGAGCCAGGAGCGCGACCAGGACACCATGTCCCGGCCGCTGGTCTCCTCCAGCACGGAGAGCAGATCGCCGAGCCGGGTGTTCCCGTACGCGTTCCGCTTGAAGTAGCGGCGGGCGCCCTCCAGGAAGGCGTCCTGCCCGGCGTAGGCGACCAACTGCTTGAGCACCGATGCGCCCTTGGCGTAGGTGATCCCGTCGAAGTTCAGCTTGGCGTCCTCCAGGTCACGGATGTCCGCCGTGACCGGGTGGGTGGAGGGCAGCTGGTCGGCCCGGTACGCCCAGGTCTTGCGGTTGTTGGCGAAGGTGATCCAGCCGTCGGTGAAGCGGGTGGCGTTCACCATCGAGAAGGAGGCCATGAAGTCCGCGAACGACTCCTTCAGCCACAGGTCGTCCCACCAGACCATGGTGACGAGATCGCCGAACCACATGTGGGCCATCTCGTGCAGGATGACGTTGGCCCGGCGCTCGTACGCCGCACGCGTCACCTTGCCGCGGTAGATGTACTCCTCGCGGAACGTCACCAGGCCCGGGTTCTCCATCGCACCCAGGTTGTACTCGGGCACGAAGGCCTGGTCGTACGTCCCGAAGGGGTACGGGAAGTCGAAGTGGTCGTGGAAGAAGTCAAGACCCTGCTTGGTGATCAGGAAGATGTCGTCGGCGTCGAAGTGCCGGGCGAGACCCTTGCGGCAGAGCGCACCGAGCGGGATCTCCAGCTCGCTCCCGTCCTCCAGGGTCCGGCGGTAGACGTCCGTGACGTGGTGGTAGGGGCCGGCCACGACCGCGGTGATGTAGGTCGAGATCGGCTTGGTCTCGCTGAAGCTCCACACCCCGCCGGCCTGCTCGCCGGTCCCGTTGCTCCACACCGTCCAGCCGTCGGGCGCGGTCACCTCGAAGGTGTAGGGCGCCTTCAGGTCGGGCTGTTCGAAGTTGGTGAACACCCTGCGCGAGTCGGCGGGCTCGTACTGGGTGTACAGATAGACCTCGCCGTCCTCCGGGTCGACGAAGCGGTGCATGCCCTCGCCCGTCCTGCTGTACGCGCACTGCGCGTCCACCACGAGGACGTTCTCGGCCGCGAGCCCGTCGAGCGCGATCCGGGACCCGTCGAAGACAGTGGCCGGGTCCAGCTCCCGCCCGTTCAGCTGTACCGATGTGACCGAAGGGGCGATCAGATCGGCGAAGGTGGAGACGCCCTCCTCGGCCGAGCGGAAACGCACCGTCGTCACCGAGCGGAACGTGCGCGGCTCACCTTCCGGGCCGTCCCCGACCGCCGACCGCAGGTCGAGGGCGACCGTGTACCCGTCGACGGAGAGAAGTTCGGCCCGCCTCCGGGCTTCGTCACGGGACAGGTTCTCACCGGGCACGGGCACTCCTTCGTGTTTACGATCCGTTGTCCGAATCCTCCCACGCGCCACTCGCGGGCGGCATCCGGGAATGGCCGGGTCGTCCCAGGGCGTTGGAAGGGAAGAGTTGCCGCAGTCCAGAAGTGCGCCTCCCGAGGAGAGACATGTCCGAGAAGACCCCCGTCGATTTCTGGTTCGACCCGCTCTGCCCGTGGGCGTGGATGACGTCCCGCTGGATGCTCGAAGTGGAGAAGGTCCGCGACGTCGAGGTCCGCTGGCACGTGATGAGTCTGGCCGTCCTCAACGAGGACCGGGTGGACGAGCTGTCCGATGAGTACCGCGAGATGCTCACCGTCAAGGCCTGGGCACCGGTGCGGGTCGTCGTCGCCGCCCAGCAGAAGCACGGTGACGAGATCGTGGGCAAGCTGTACACCGCGCTCGGCACGCGCTTCCACAACGAGGGCCAGGGCCCGACCCGGGAGGCCATCGCGGCCGCGCTCGACGACGTCGGTCTGCCCGCAGAGCTGCTCGACTACGCGGACCAGAGCCCGTTCGACTACGAGGCGGAGCTGCGCGCCTCCCACAACGACGGCATCAACAGGGTCGGCCAGGACGTCGGCACCCCGGTCATCGCGGTCCCCGGCGCGGACGGCGAGCAGATCGCCTTCTTCGGCCCGGTCGTCACCCCGGCGCCCAAGGGCGAGGAAGCGGCGAGGCTCTGGGACGGGACCCTGATGGTCGCTTCGGTCCCCGGCTTCTACGAGATCAAGCGGACCCGGACGGAGGGGCCGATCTTCGACTGAGGATCTGATGCCCTGAATCAGCGGTTCTTGGGTTGTCAAAGGTGATCTGAACTGGCATTTCGCATGGGGCAGGTGGATGGCCCTGGTCTCTGGGAGCCGCATCTGACCGCTGTTGTCCGCTCTGCTGGGCACGGACGGAGCACGAGGGCCGGCAGGGCAACGAGTCCTGCGAGGTGCGTGCTCCGTCCGTCCGGGCGGGCTGGTGGGTCAGAGAGGGATGACGCGGACCTGGTTGCCGCAGAGCTTGGTCATGTCGTCGCTGTCGCAGGTCAGGAGGGCTACCGGTTTCGGCTGGCGCAGGGCGACCTCGGCGACTGTGGCGTCGATGCCGTATTTGTGCCCGCCCCTCGGAGTCCAGGACGGCGGTTTCGACTCGCTCGCTCACGAGGCGTCCACGCCCTTGCCGGGGCCGGCGGTGCCGAAGATCCTCGCGCGGGCCCCGGCGAGCTCCCTAGTCGCTGAAGGGGCCGTGCTCCTCCTCGTGGCGGCGGCCTTGACGGTCGAGTCTGCATGCTCTGGACGGAGAAGGGGGCGGCCCGCGCTCCAGCTGTCCGCAGCGGGCTGAGGACCCCCGGGACGGTGCCGCTTGAGGGCAAGCGAAAGGCCCCGGTCGCTGACCGGGGCCTCCGTCGAAGAGCGGGTGACGAGAGTCGAACTCGCGCTCTGAGCTTGGGAATCGCGGATCGCTTGAGAGTGACTGATGTGCTGACCTGTGAAAATGGCCCAGTCTGGAGGGGCCGGGTCGTATCTGCGTGGCTCGCGGTGGACGCTGTTGACCGGTTGTTCTGGCACCGATCCGGGTCGCTACCGCTCGCCCTGAGCGGCCAGACCGAACTTAGAAGTGGCCTTGCCACCAGGGCATCTCCGGGCAGTCGGCCGGGATGACCTTGTATTCCGGTGGCGGAAGCCTTGAGCCTGGGAATCAGCGGGTTTTGGGCTAGGTCTCTGGAAGCTGTACCTGACCGCTGCTGTCTGCTTTGCTGGGCACGGATGCGGCACGGGGTAGAGGTGCAGCGGACCCTGCCAGGGGGCTCGGGGGTGGTCGGGCGCGTCAGAGAGGGATGATGCGTACCTGGTCTCCACAGAGTTTGGTCATGTCGTCGCTGTCGGAGGTCAAGAGGGCGACGGGTTTCGGCTGGCGCAGGGCGACCTCGGCGGCCTTGGCGTCGATGGCGTACTTGTGCCCGTGCAGCCCGGCGGCTTTGAGGATTTCCGCTGCCGCTTTCGCCGCTTGTTCAGTGACCGGTTCTACCTTGATACGGGACAGGGTCCAGTTCAGGCGAGGCATGTTGGTACGGGAGTGGCTGACTTCCACGATGGTATTCGCACCGATCACTAGCTCGGCTCCCATGTCGTGGAAGACCTGAAGCATCGCGAGAAGCTTGCGGTCTTGCACGATCCAGGCGGAGAGCCCCTCGGAGTCGAGGACGACTGTTTCGACGCGCTCACTCACGCGGCATCCGCGCCATTGGAGGTACCGGCGAAGCCGAAGATCTTCGCGCGGGCCTCGGCGAGCTCCTAGTCGCTGAAGGGTCCGTGCTCTTCCTGATGGCGGCGGAGGTCCTCGCCCAGGAGCTGATGCCGGATCTGACGGGCTACGGCTTCCGCCACGTAGCCGGAGACGTTGTCCGTGAGCTTGCGGAGCTTTGCCACCTGGTCGCTGGGGAGCGTGACGGTGATGCGGGTCGTTGAGGACATACGGCAGGCATATCGCAGTATGCGGCAAAGGATCTGTCCAATACCGTCAGGATTTCGCCTTGTAGTCGTACGGGCCTTCGTGCTGCGTTCCTGGATACCGCCCTCTCGCGGTGATGCGACGGTAAGTGAGTTGGCGAAGTTCTTGTTGTGGGACGGGCTACCGGTGCAAGATCTGTCAGCCACCTGATCGCGGAAACCAGGGCGCGACACGGGGCGGGATTGTTGTGGTTAACGCGGACAGACCGACAAACCTGCCGGCCTGGAGCGCGGGGTCAGGCGCGTGGGCTGGTGCGGTCGCGACCGTGCTGATCGCGTTGGGAACGGTCGGCTGCGGTCACGGAGGTGGGGACGTGTCGACGTCCGGGCCGGAGATCGTTGTCCATGACGCGACGACATCGAAACAGGAGCGCAAGCGGGTGGAGGCGTACTGGATCGGCACGGGCATTGCAGACGTGGCCCACGGGGATGCCACCAGTGACGCCGTGCAACCTGAATGAACGGAGGGCGGCGGCATCGCTCGTACTGTCGGTCGCCTGTACGCCCAGAACACAGGAGGCGGTCTGGGCGCCTGCACGGCGACTGTGGTCGGCGCCAACAGAGTGATGATCGCCGCGCCCTGTGTCAGAACGTCGGATGGTGGAGGGTCCTTCCGGTCAGCGACCTGGGATCATCAGCTCTACTTCCTGCCTGGTTACCATGACGGCGAGAGCCCCTATGGCGGCTTCACGGTGCGCCGAGTGCGGATGGCCGAGGAGCGGCAGGGCGAGGGCCTGGACGTTGCCGTTCTGGAGGTGAACTCGAGCGACGACGGAAAGAGCATTTCCGAGGTGACCGGGGTCCAGGGGATTTCTTTCACGGCTGAGCCGGGTACTCGTACCCACTTCTTCGGCTACCCGTACACGAACAGGGACCTGTACTGCGATGGTGCCGATTCGCAAGAATACCGGGGTAGTGCATTGCTGTGAATCCCCTGCGTCGTGGGCGTCGGGTCGAGCGGGGGCCCCTACCTCGTCGACCTCGACGCGGTAGGGGCCGGCAGTGTTGTCGCAGTGAATACCAGTGGCGACGAGACCTTCAGCTACGGAACTGCCCTGGACACGTTCGCCCGACGTCTCTATGCGAAGTCTGAGCACCGCTCGCGAGATTGTTGAACGCTGCCGTCCGGAGTGTGACGGTGACCGGGTGGTGCTGACGCTTCATGAAACGTGACGCTGGCCTGCATAACCGACGCGAAACGCGTGCAGGATCGAGCAAACACCGGCAGCGTGGGCCGGGGCCTTGCCGCCCGCGCGGGTCGCCCGCCGAAGGAGCGCCGCAAGGGGCCGGCCGCGTACACGGAAACCCCCGACCGGCGGCACATGACGCCACCACGGGCTGGACATACCAAGGAGGTTCCCACTGCTTCGCGTCGAGCCGAGCGCCGAGGAATGTTGACGTCCGGCACAGCTATCAACCCGACAGGAAACCCAGTCGAGGTCGCCTTGTGCCGTCATACGGGATCCGGAGACAGCCCGGACAACAGCAGAAGCCCCGGGCCACCGGCCTGAGGCTTCTGCGTGAGGTACCTTACGTGCGTTCGTCTAGGGCAGCATGTCCGTTTCTCCCGAATCTTTCATGGGGAAGCGAAAGAGATGGTTCGGGCCCGGCCTCTTGAGGGCCGGTACACCGTAGTTGCCAAAGGCCTTTGCGATAACGCGCTGCTGGCCGGTGCAGGTGTTGTTCCATGCCGTCGCGAAAAGGTGCATGACCTGGATAGCCGATTGCATGCCCCTTACCGGTGATCGATTTCCCTTTTCGGTCATTTCCCCGCCGAGGAAGTAGTTGCGCAGTACCAGTCCCGGGTCGCGTCGCTGGAAATTCTCCCCGGTGCCCAGCTGCGCGTACCACTGGTCCGGGACCTCGGAAGATCCGCACGCCTGAGTAGCCAGGTAGTGAACGAGAGTGGTCGCACGTGCCGACGCGCGCGGGATCGGCTTTCCCCGCTTCACCGAGTGCCGGATTTCCGGGTGCCGGTCCAGCACCACCTTGAGCTGGTCATCCGACACCGGATACCGGTTTTTCCACTTCTCGATCGGATGATTTTCCCACATCCACAGTAGGCGCAGAGCAGCGGACAGATTGAAGGCGTCCTTCTCGCCGGTGGCTGCGAACGTGTACGAGCTGCTGCGCATCTTCCCGCGGTCGACCACATTGAAAGTGTCGCCCTCGATTCCACGCGCCACGCTGTAGCGCAGCGTGATCCCCACAATCACCTGGGCGGCCAGCCTGTGCTGTCCGTCGTACAGCATCCCCTGTTGGTCGATCGCCAGCCCCTGATGGGTGGTCCTCCACTCGTTGCGGCGCATGGCGCCCGCCCATTCCTCGACCTTGCGTTCCTCCATGGTGCGCTGGTACCACGGGATTCGGAGCAGCAGCTCGCACGCATCAGTCGGAGAGACGTCCTCAAACGACAAGGAGGGGGCGCCGGGCCAGGGGCGGGACGGGGGGCACCAATTCATTTTATAGAGCTTGTGCGTGAATTCCAAATACTGAGTGCCGGTCACCTCTTCCGGCACGAAGAAGTGTTTCGTTGAGATTTCCGTACGGATTTCCCACTTGTCGCCATGCCGGCTCATTGAGAATCCCGGACACGAGCGGACGATTTCCGTGAATCTGGCCATGCTGTACAGGGGTGTGACGGGTGCTTCGTTCGCACTGCCTTGTGGGGTGGTCATTGTGCCCTTCCTTAGGGGTTTCCCAAGGCAGATGGTCACCCTTTTCGGAGCAATGGGTCAAGCGGGTCGATGAGTCCGTGCCGGGGGGAACGAAGAGCGGGCGATTTAATGTAAAATTATTAGCGAGTATCGATTGAGTGTTCGGAATTCAGGCCGGTTTTGCCGAGCCACTTCGTTGGTGGCTGACGTCATCACGGGTGGAGGCCTGGCTCCGGCGCTGCCGGACCTGAGTGGCGCGCCCCTTCCGTGCCGGGGCTTGACCGCGGATCGGTACTACCGCCTCGGATGACAGACCTTGCTGGGGGAGAAATGGGGTGGGGCGGCGCACGGAGGAGGACGCGGGCGCCCTAGCCTCGATCTTTCGTGACGGCCCGTCGGTTTCTTCGGCGGGCCGTTTCGGTTGTGTGGCTGGTGGCAGGCGGGCTGATGGCCCGGCTGTCGTGTCGGGTGGGCGCCGGGTTCCACT
>NZ_JBSHBW010000054.1:0-22287 GCF_053612185.1 Streptomyces sp. NPDC054757 | reverse complement strand
CGTGATCGACGAACCCCATCAGCGGGTGATGTCCGAAGGTCTTCTTCCAGGTCGCGGCTGCGTCCTCCTTGTCGGAGTGGGCCAGTACCAGCACCCCGTCCGGGTCCACGATCACCTGCCCGGAGGCGTCCGGCGACGAGGCTCCAGCCAACTTCCGTATTCGCTCGCGTACTTCGGCTCTCGCTGACCGGATCGCGTTCAGAGCCTTCGGGCCGGGACGAGGCCAGGGTGTCGACGAGGCGGGAAACGGTCGGGCGGAGGCCACCGGGCCGGACACGTCCGGCTCGGCCCGCAGCATGCCGATGTCGGCCAGGCAGTCTCCGCCGAGGGCGACGGCCAGGGCCGCATCCAGCAGAACCTTGCCTGGATCGTGCACCGCCCGAGCCTTCCGCCACGGCGCCAGCGCCGCGGATACCGTGGTGTCCAGCCCGGCCTTGCGGGCGGTCTCGACCAGCAGCACGCCCCCGGCCTGGGACACCACGGCCCGACCATCGCCCTCGATGCGGACACGCGGGTACAACCCGATACGCTTCTCCACCTGAGAAGTGCTTCTTTCCACGGCACGATCTGGACCCTCGACAAGTCCTATCGTTGCAGGTCAGGAGCACTTCTCGCGTTTTCGATCACGCTTTGGACAGCCCACCTCATGAAACCCCGAGGCTAACCCAGTTCGAGTGTGGTGACGCCGAAGACGCACTGGCCGGCCACCGGGCGGATCGGGCCCGTGTACATGCGGGCCGTCTCGAAGGAGGGCGTGAGCCCCAGCGACCTGACCAGGGCGACGGCCCTCGCGTTGGACTCGGGGACGTCCACGGCGACCCGCGCCGGTCCCGCCTCCTCGGCCAGCGCCCCGTACAGCGCCTCGGCGTCGGTCGGCGTATCGGCGAACAGCGGCCCGATACGCAGGACTTCACCCGCCGCCGGGCGGATCACCGCGTACCCGGAGAGCCGCCCTCTGTCGACACGTACGAACGCGCGGTGCCCGTCCGTGGTCAGCCAGTGCTCCAGGAAGCGCGGCCGGTCGGCCGGGTAGCAGGCGCTGTCGTACGCCGCGACCGCTTCGTGGTCGATGGGCCGCATCGGGCGTACGCCCGCGGGGCTGCGGGGCGGCAGCACGCCGGTGTGGCGGAAGGTGCTGTGGGCGGGGCTGAACCCCGACTTGCGGTAGTTGTCCTGCTGGGCGACGACCCCGTCCAGACCGATGGTCCGGCTTCCCGCGTGCGCCTGCGCGGCCTGCCAGGTGGCCAGACCGTGGCCGCGTCCACGCAGATCGGGGCGGACCAGATAGCAGCCGAGAAACGCGTAGCGGGCACCGTAGTTGACGACCGAGACGGCGGAGACGGGCTCCCCGCCGATGCGTCCGATGAAGAACCCGTCGGGGTCCTGGGCGAAGAAGCTCCGGGCGTCGCTGACCCCCGGGTTCCAGCCCTCGTCGTGCGCCCACCCGCTGATGACGGGCCAGTCCTTCTCGGCCGCCGGTGCGACGACGAGCTCCCCGGCGGATGAGTACGTCATGCATGCTCCCTGAGTCCTGTGAAATCGCCGTGAGGTGGAGGGAAGCCATGGGATACCCCGCTTCGGCACGTCCGCCCCGCGGTCACCCCCGGGCGGCCCCCGGGAGTCGTCCGGCTGGGTTTCCGCATGAGGCTTTTCTCATGGCTTCGGCCGGGATGTTACGGCAGCAGACCCGCCCGCCGGGCCGCGACGACCGCCTCAAGGCGGGTGTGCGCCCCCAGCTTGCGCATCGCGGACCGCAGATAGCTCTTCACGGTCTCCGGCTTCAGCCCCAGCCGCGCACCGGCCGCCGCGTTCGTCGCGCCGGTCGCTACCCAGGCCAGTACGTCCACCTCGCGCGGCGCCAGCGTCGCGGGCCGGGTGGGCCCGCCGTTGCCGCTCCCGATGCCGCTCCCGATGCCGCAGCCGCCCGCCAGCCGGGCGCAGACGGCGAGCAGTTCGTCGCGCAGCTCCTGGTCGGTGATGCGCGGTACCAGCGCGCGCAGTTCACTGTGCGCCTCGCGCACCTGCTCCCACGCGCCGGGGCCGGCCACCGGCTCGCGCGCCGCCGCGAGCCGCTGTTGCACCTCGTCCCGCACCGCCAGCGACTGCTCCACGTCGCGGGCCGCCTCGACCGCCGCGTGGTACGTACGGTCGCCGAACGAAAGCCGTTCGCGCACCGCCCCGTACAGCACCCCGCGCACCTTGCGCCGCACCACCACCGGCACCGCCAGCACCGCGTGCAGCCCCTCCGCGCCCACCGCCGTGTCGTACTCGTGGCTGATGTGCAGCGAGGCGCGGTAGTCGGTCACGGCGCACGGCCGGGACAGCGCTATCGACTTGCCGCCCAGCCCGTTGCCGGCCGACACCGCGAGTCCGCGCAGCGCCGGTGTCGCCGTACCGCTGAGTTCCGCGATCCGCAGCTGACCCGTACCCGTCAGCAGGCCGCCGAACGCGACCGGCAGTCCGGTGGCGCGGCGCATCCGCAGCAGCGCCGCCCGCATGTCCACTGCCTCGACCGGCTCCGGCACGCGGCCGCTCCTCTCCGCCGGCGGCGGGCCGCCGGCGCTCATCGGCCGGGCCACCGCCACCGGGCCTTCCGTCCTGGCCGGTCCGCACCGGCCAGGACGGAAGGCCCGGCCTCCCCCGTTCGGGGGTGGTGGGACCCGGGCCACTGATTACACGATGCTGGGCAGCAGTCCCGCAATGAGGAGGACACATGGCGTCGAACAACGCGACGGAGGAGTTCCGGGCCGCACGGGACTTCCTGCTCCGGCACCGTGAGGAGTACCTGACGGCCTACGAGGGCTTCAGCTGGCCGCGCCCCGGGCACTTCAACTGGGCGCTCGACTGGTTCGACACCATCGCCCGGGGCAATGAGCGGACCGCGCTGCACATCGTCGAGGAGGACGGCGCCGAGACCAGGGTGTCGTTCTCGGAGATGGCCGAGCGGTCCGACCGGGCGGCCAACTGGCTGCGGGTGCACGGCGTCCGGGCTGGCGACCGCATCCTGGTGATGCTCGGGAACCAGCAGGAGCTGTGGGAGACGGCGCTCGCCGCGATGAAGCTGCGCGCCGTCGTCATCCCGGCAACTCCGCTGCTGGGCACGGCGGATCTGCGCGACCGGGTCGACCGGGGCGGCGCCCGCCATGTGCTCGTACGCACCGAGGACACCGCCAAGTTCGCTGAGGTGGCCGGGGATTACACCAGGATCGCGGTCGGTGCCGGCACCCCGGAGGGCTGGCTGTCGTACGGGGACGCCGCGACCGCCCCCGCCCGGTTCGAGCCCGACGGGGACACCCGCGCCGACGACCCGCTGATGCTGTACTTCACCTCAGGGACCACGGCCCGGCCCAAGCTGGTCGAGCACACCCACACCTCGTACCCGGTCGGCCATCTGGCGACGATGTACTGGATCGGTCTGCGCCCCGGCGACGTCCACCTCAACATCTCCTCACCCGGATGGGCGAAGCACGCCTGGTCGAATCTGTTCGCGCCCTGGAACGCCGAGGCGACGGTCTTCATCCACAACTACACCCGCTTCGACCCGGCCCGGCTGATGGACGAGATGGACCGGGTCGGCGTGACGTCCTTCTGCGCGCCGCCCACCGTCTGGCGGATGCTGATCCAGGCCGACCTCAGCCGGCTGCGGACACCGCCGCGCGAGGTCGCGGCGGCGGGCGAGCCGCTGAACCCCGAGGTCATCGAGACCGTACGGCGGGTCTGGGGCACCACGATCCGGGACGGCTTCGGGCAGACGGAGACAGCCGTCCAGGTGGCCAACAGCCCCGGCCAGCTCCTCAAGTCGGGCTCCATGGGCCGCCCGACGCCCGGCTACAAGGTCGAGCTGCTCGACCCCGTCACCGGGGAGCCCGGCGTGAGCGAGGGCGAGATCTGTCTCGACCTGTCCGCCCGGCCGGTCGGTCTGATGACCGGCTACCACGGCGACCCGGAGCGCACGGCCGAGGCGATGGCCGGGGGCTACTACCGCACCGGGGACATCGGTTCGCGCGACGCCGAAGGCTACATCACCTACATCGGCCGCTCCGACGACGTCTTCAAGGCGTCCGACTACAAGATCTCGCCGTTCGAGCTGGAGAGCGCGCTCCTGGAGCACGAGGCGGTGGCGGAGGCCGCGGTCGTACCGGCCCCCGACCCGCTGCGGCTCGCCGTACCCAAGGCGTACGTGGTCCTGGCGGAGGGCTGGGAGCCGGGGCCCGACGCGGCGAAGGTACTCTTCGCCCACTCGCGCGCGGTGCTCGCCCCGTACAAGCGGATCCGGCGGATCGAGTTCGCCGAGCTGCCCAAGACGGTCTCCGGGAAGATCCGCAGGATCGAACTGCGCCGGGCGACCGCGGCGGGCTCCACCGACGAGTACGACGAGGGGGAGCTGCGGTGACCCTCTCGTACGCACACGGCACCGGGACGACACCGCTCCTGGGCGACACGATCGGTGCGAACCTGGACCGGGCGGTGGCCGCCTTCCCGGATCGCGAGGCACTCGTCGATGTGCCGTCCGGGCGGCGCTGGACCTATGCCGAGTTCGGCGCGGCGGTGGACGAGCTGGCCCGGGGGTTCACCGGCAGCGGGGTCGGCAAGGGCGAACGGGTCGGGATCTGGGCGGTCAACTGCCCGGAGTGGGTGCTCGTCCAGTACGCCACCGCGCGGATCGGCGCGATCATGGTCAACATCAACCCGGCGTACCGGGCGCACGAGCTGGAGTTCGTGCTGCGGCAGGCCGGGATCTCGGTGCTGATCGCCTCGACCGGGCACAAGGGCACCGACTACCGGGCGCTGGTCGGCGAGGTGCGCTCGCGCTGCCCCCGACTGCGCTCTGTCCACTACATCGGGGACCCGTCCTGGGACCAGCTGGTCACCGCTGCGGGCCCGGTGGAGCCCACCGCCGCCCGGCAGGCGGAGCCCGGTGCGGCGCTCTCCTGCGACGAGCCGATCAACATCCAGTACACCTCGGGCACCACCGGCTTCCCCAAGGGGGCCACCCTCTCCCACCACAGCATCCTCAACAACGGTTATTTCGTGGGCGAGTTGGTGGGCTACTCGGAGCAGGACCGGATCTGTCTGCCGGTGCCCTTCTACCACTGCTTCGGCATGGTGATGGGAAACCTGGCGGCCACCTCGCACGGTGCCTGCATCGTCATCCCGGCGCCCTCCTTCGACCCGGGGGCGACCCTGCGCGCCGTCGAGCAGGAGCGCTGCACCTCGCTCTACGGGGTGCCGACGATGTTCATCGCGGAGCTGAACCACCCGGAGTTCGCCTCGTACGACCTGAGTTCGCTGCGTACCGGGATCATGGCGGGCTCCCCGTGCCCGGCCGAGGTGATGAAGCGGGTCGTCGCCGAGATGCACATGGCCGAGGTGTCGATCTGCTACGGGATGACGGAGACCTCGCCGGTCTCCACCCAGACCCGCAGGGACGACGACCTGGAGCGGCGCACCGGGACCACGGGGCGGGTCCTGCCCCATCTGGAGGTGAAGGCGGTCGATCCCGCGACCGGGATCACGGTGGAGCGCGGCGAGCCGGGGGAGCTGTGCACCCGCGGCTACAGCGTGATGCTCGGCTACTGGGAGGAGCCGGAGCGGACCGCCGAGGTGATCGACGAGGGCCGCTGGATGCACACCGGCGACCTGGCCGTCATCCGCGAGGACGGGTACGTGCAGATCGTCGGCCGGATCAAGGACATGATCATCCGGGGCGGCGAGAACGTCTATCCCCGGGAGATCGAGGAGTTCCTCCACGGCCACCCCGAGGTCGCCGACGTCCAGGTGATCGGCGTACCGGACGAGCGGTACGGCGAAGAGGTGCTGGCCTGTGTCATCCCCCGCGACCCGGCCGACCCGCCGACGCTGGAGGGGATCCAGGAGTTCTGCCGGGAACGGCTCGCCCACTACAAGATCCCGCGCGGGCTGCGGATCCTGGAAGCCTTCCCGATGACGGTGAGCGGCAAGGTCAGGAAGGTGGAGCTGCGCAACCTGTACGGCCCGTCCGGCGTCTGACCGGCCCGGACACGGGGGGCGTCACGGCGACGCCTCCGATGGACAAGTCGATGGTGGGGACCGGCTGGTACGGCCAGGGCCCCGCCCCCGGCGGGCAGGACGCGGGCATGGACACCGGGCGCTGCTCCGCCGTGATCTCTGCCGACTCCTGACGCGGCAGCCCGGCCCGCTCGGCCCTGGGCCCCGGGTACCCCCGGCTCAGGCCGGGTCTTCCAGGGCTTTGATGAGGAGATGGGACAGGCGGCGGAACTCCTCGGTGTTGGCCCTGCCGAACTTCTCCAGGGCCGGAGCCAGTCCGGCCTCGACCTGGATGAAGATCTCATCCATCACCTTGTGTCCCTTGGCCGTGAGGTGGTTGTCCATCACCCGGCCCCGGGCCGGGGAGCGCTCCACCAGTCCCTCCTCCTGCAGGGTCCGGACGAGACGGCTGACGGCCTGCGGCGTGTGGACCGCGGCGCGCGCGAGCTCTGAAGCGGAGGCGCCGGGTGTCCGCTTCAGTTCCCGCAGCACCGTCCACTGCCCGAGGGTGAGTCCCAGCGGGTGGATGACCTGCTCGATCCGGTCGGCGAAGAGGTGCCGAATGATCCTGGACAGTGCACCGATTTCGATCCCCTGAGGCAGCGGGTCACCCGAGTTCTTCATGTTTGACACTGTACTCGTCGCGTTCTATGTTGAATCAAAGTTCAATGTGGAATCGTGATTCGACAGCAGTCGGCTGCTCGCTACGGCGATCGAGGTGTACGTCTCAAGCCGTGGCACAGGTCCTGGCCGGGCCGGTCTGCGGAGTCGACCCGGCTTCCGCTCCTCCCCACGTCCGTATCCGGAGACAGACCATGCCCGTGCCCATAGCCGCCCGTGCCACACCGGAGTCAAACGCGCGACAGAAGGACCTGCCCGGCTGGCTGGTCGTACTCCTGGCCACTTCCTGCGGGCTGACCGTGGCCAACCTCTACTACGCCCAGCCGCTCCTGGAGATGCTGCGCCGGACCTTCCAGCTCCAGGACTCGACCGCCGGCCTGCTGATCACCCTGACCCAGCTCGGCTACGCCGCCGGCATGGTGTTCCTGGTCCCCCTCGGCGACCGTATCGAGAACTCCCGTCTGGTCTCCGTCCTGCTCACCGTCACCGCCCTGGCCATGGCCGCAGGTGGCCTCGCCCCCACCTTCACCGTCCTGCTCGTCGCCGCGCTCGTCGCGGGCGCCACCTCCGTCGTCGCACAGGTCCTCGTCCCCTACGCCGCCGACCTCGCCCCCGATCACCTGCGCGGCGCCGTGGTGGGCAAGGTCATGAGCGGACTGCTCGCCGGGATCCTGCTCTCCCGCACCGTCGGCAGCCTGCTCGCGGACGTCGCAGGCTGGCGCACCGTCTACCTGGTCTCCGCCGTCCTGATGGCGATCCTGGCCGTTGTCCTGCGCCGCGCGCTGCCCCGCCGGGCCCCCACCAGCACCGCTTCCTACACCGCGCTGCTGCGTTCCACGGCCCGGCTGATCCGCGTGCACCCGCAGCTGCGCCGCCGGTCCTCGTACCACGCCTGCATGTTCGCCGCCTTCAGCGCGTTCTGGACGACCATCTCCTACGTCCTGACCGCCGCGCCATACCACTACTCCCAGCTCCAGGTCGGCCTGTTCGCCTTCGTCGGCGCCGCCGGCGCGCTCGTCGCCCCTCTCGCGGGCCGCCTCGCCGACCGGGGGCTCACCCACCGGCTCACCCCCGTGGCCTGCCTGCTCGCCTCCGCCACCCTCATCTGGGCCGGCCTGGCCGCCCATCAGATCCTCGTACTCGCCGCCGCCGCGGTCCTCCTGGACTGCGCCGTGCAGTGCTCTCTGATCTTCGGGCAGCACACCGTCTACCAACTCGACGCGGACGCCCGCGCCCGGATCACCAGCGTCTACATCGCCACCTTCTTCATCGGCGGCGCCATCGGCTCCCAACTCGGCACCCTTGCCTACCACTTGGGTGACTGGCAGGCGGTCACCCTCACCGCGGCGGCCTTCCCCCTCGTCGCCGCGCTCGCCTGGACCACCGACCGCACCCACACCAGCAGGAAGCGCCGGACCGCAGCCACCACATGAAGCCTGCTCCGCCCGCCCGCGCCGTCCTCCTGTCCCCGCCGTCTTCCTGCCCTCGCCGTCTTCGACGCGGGTGGGAGACCCCGCTATACATGTGGTTTATACATGCTGTGTATAGTCCGGGCCATGTCATTGCTGAAGAAGAAGGCGGGGCGGCTCGGGGCCGCCGCTGCCGTGGCCGCGCTCATATCCGTGGCGCTGAGCGGCTGCTCCATGGACACGACATCGCCCTCCGAGGCGCGCGACCACGCGGACCAGAAGGACACGGCTCCGCTCGGGCCGGCCGACTGCCGCAAGGTCAAGTGCATCGCGCTGACCTTCGACGCCGGTCCCGGCCCGAACACCGCCCACCTCCTCGACGTCCTGAAGGAGAAGAAGGTGCACGCGACCTTCTTCCTGCTGGGCCGGGACCATGTGATGAAGTACCCCGAACTCGTCAAGCGCGAGGCGGCCGAGGGTCATGAGGTGGGCAACCACACCTGGACGCACAAGATCCTCACGAAGCAGAAGGCCGATGTGGCCCGCGCGGAGATCGACAAGACCGAGGTCGCGGTGGAGAAGCTCACCGGCAAGCGGCCCCGGGTGATGCGTCCGCCGCAGGGCCGTACCAACGACGACGTCTCCAAGATCTGCAAGGAGCTGGGCGTCTCGCAGGTGCTGTGGAGCACCACCGCCAAGGACTACTCCACGAACGACACCGCCCTCATCCAGAAGCGGACGCTCAAGCAGGCGAAGCCCGATGGCATCATCCTGCTGCACGACATCTACAAGGGCACGGTGCCGGCGGTCTCCGGCATCATCGACACCCTGCAGAAGCGGGGCTACCACTTCGTCACGGTGCCGCAGCTGATCGCGCCCGCGAAACTGAAGCCGGGCGAGATCTACCGCCCGTAGCGCCCGTGCCGCCTGTACCGCCTGTACCGCCCGTACCGCCCGTACCGCCCGTACCGCCCGGAGTGTTTCCGGGCGGGGCGCCGTTCAGCTCTGCGCGGCGCCTGTACTGACCAGTTCCTCGGCCGCTCCGTTGACCGGCTGCGGGGTGCCGGTGAGATCCAGCGCGAAGAGCGGCACGGCCAGGTCGTCGGCCCGGGTGCGGGCCTCATCGGCGTACCCCGGCAGCGAGAAGAAGACGCACGCCGCCGCCGTATTCATCCCGTGCAGCCACAGGCACTCGACGTCCCGCGGCGGGACGGGCCGGGTGGTGGCCTCCACGGTGGCGACCAGGCCCGGCGCATGCAGATCGATCCCGGACGCCGGCCGCCGCTCCGGCTGCACGATCCCGCGGAAGCCCAGCCACTCCAGATAGCGCGCCGCCGCCGACACCACGTCGCCCGCGGTGCGGATCGCCAGGGGCCGGAAGGCGGGCCGGGGTGCGGCGGCCGTCCGCGGCAGCGGGATATGGGCCGGGGGCCGCGCCCCCGCGTGCCGCTCCGCAGGGGAGGAGCCCCCGGCGTGCGGATCCCCGGTGCCCGCCGTGTCCGCCGTCCCCGCCGTGTCCGCGGTCTCCGGTGTGCCCGTGTCCGCAGCTCCTGCCGTGCCCGCCCCCGCTGTCACCGGGCGTACCGCGAGCCGCAGGACCGTACCGCAGGAGCAGCCGAGTTCGGGCCGCGGCCACTCGTCCTGCCGTCCGCACTCCGCGCAGCGCACCGCGACCCACTCGTCCGACCAGCTCCGGCGGGTGAGGGGCACTGGCGCCACATCCGTCAGCAACGGCGGGGCGAGCGGGGCGCCGCAGGCGCAGGGCAGGACCGTCGCCAGATACGCATGCTCCTTCAAGCAGACCGGGCAGCGCACGACCGCGCTCGTCGCCCACTCCTCCGCGCCTCTTCCCGCGCCCTTGCCCGCTCCCTCTCCCATGGGGTCATCGTCCACCAAGCGGCCCGGCTTGGGGCGTACTTCGCACAGGTGACGCAAGTCCGCCCGCCCTCTCTTGACGGCAGGCGCGGCCAGCTCTTACATTGCTTCCGTATAGCAGAAATAGACTTCCGTAATACGGAATTGGGCGATCTCAGGTTGGCGCGACAGGAGGCCCACTCCGACTGGCGAGCAGGAGTATTCAATGCCTCGTATGACCGCTGCCCGAGCGGCAGTCGAGATTCTCAAGCGCGAGGGCGTCAGCAACGCGTTCGGCGTGCCGGGCGCGGCGATCAACCCGTTCTATGCCGCGCTCAAGGCCGCCGGCGGTGTGCGTCACACGCTCGCCCGCCATGTCGAGGGCGCCTCGCACATGGCCGAGGGGTACACCCGTACCCACCCCGGCAACATCGGCGTCTGCATCGGTACGTCGGGCCCCGCGGGCACCGACATGATCACCGGTCTCTACTCCGCCACCGGTGACTCCATCCCGATCCTCTGCATCACCGGCCAGGCCCCGACCGCCGTGATGCAGAAGGAGGACTTCCAGGCCGTCGACATCGCCTCGATCGCCAAGCCGGTCACCAAGGCGGCGACCACGGTCATGGAGGCCGCACAGGTCCCCGGCGTCTTCCAGCAGGCGTTCCATCTGATGCGCTCGGGCCGTCCGGGCCCCGTCCTCATCGACCTGCCGATCGATGTGCAGCTCACCGAGATCGAGTTCGACCCCGAGACGTACACCCCGCTGCCGGTCTACCGGCCGACCGCGTCCCGTGCCCAGATCGAGAAGGCGATCACGCTCCTCAACGAGTCGGAGCGCCCGCTGATCGTCGCGGGCGGCGGCATCATCAACGCCGACGCGTCCGAACTGCTGGTGGAGTTCGCCGAGCTGACCGGTACGCCGGTCATCCCGACCCTGATGGGCTGGGGCATCCTCGCCGACGACCACGAGCTGAACGCGGGCATGGTCGGACTCCAGACCTCGCACCGCTACGGCAACGCCACGTTCCTGGAGTCGGACTTCGTCCTCGGTATCGGCAACCGCTGGGCCAACCGCCACACGGGCCGGCTCGACACCTACACCAAGGGCCGCAAGTTCGTCCATGTCGACATCGAGCCCACCCAGCTGGGCAAGATCTTCGCCCCCGACTTCGGGATCGCGTCCGACGCCAAGGCAGCTCTGGAGCTGTTCGTCGAGGTCGCACGTGAGCTGAAGGCAGCGGGGAAGCTCCCGGACCGCTCGGAGTGGGCCGCGTCGGCCCAGGACCGCAAGGCCAGGCTCCAGCGCCGTACCCACTTCGACAACGTCCCGATGAAGCCGCAGCGTGTGTACGAGGAGATGAACCGGGCGTTCGGCCCCGACACCCGCTACGTCACCACCATCGGCCTCTCCCAGATCGCCGGCGCGCAGATGCTGCACGTCTACAAGCCGCGCCACTGGATCAACTGCGGCCAGGCGGGCCCGCTGGGCTGGACGATCCCGGCCGCGCTGGGGGTGGCCACCGCCGACCCCGGTGCGACGGTCGTCGCGCTCTCCGGTGACTACGACTTCCAGTTCATGCTGGAGGAGCTGGCCGTCGGCGCGCAGCACAACATCCCTTACGTCCATGTCCTGGTGAACAACGCGTACCTGGGCCTGATCCGCCAGGCGCAGCGCAACTTCGACATCGACTTCCAGGTCAACCTGGAGTTCGAGAACATCAACTCTCCCGAGCTCGGTGTGTACGGCGTGGACCACGTCAAGGTCGCCGAGGGGCTGGGCTGCAAGGCGATCCGGGTCACCGAGCCCGACCAGCTGCTGCCCGCCTTCGAGGAGGCCAAGAAGCTGGCCGCGCAGTACCGGGTCCCGGTCGTCGTGGAGGCGATCCTGGAGCGGGTCACCAACATCTCGATGAGCGGCACCGACCTCGCGGGGGTCAACGAGTTCGAGGACATCGCGACCGAGCCGGGCCACGCCCCGACCGCGATCCGTCCGCTGCTCACCTCCTGACCTTCGCACCGATCGCTCCCTGAGGGGCGGGCCTGCCGGCGACGGCGGCCCGCCCCTCGTGCGTTACGGGCCCTCGGGGCCGCGCTGCTCCCTCTTCCTTCCCGGGGCCGAGCCGGGGTGCGGCCGGTGATCGCTGTGGCTGTGCCGACGGTGTTCGCTGTGGTCGTACGGCAGCAGCGCTGCGGCCGGGCACACGGGAGCCGGGCAACACGAGCCGGGCACACGGGAGCCGGGCACACGAAAGGAGTGCGGTACGAGGGATCGTGGACCTCGTACCGCACTCCGGCTCGTGCTGATGGCTCCGCTGCTGGATGGTGGTGCTTCGCGGTGCTGGGCGATGCTTCGCCGTGCTGGTGCGCTGGTGGTACTGGATACCGCCCGGCGGCACGAGACTGGGCGCGACAGGACATTCGCGCCACCGGGCGGAGCTCAAGGGGGGAGGCTCTCCACTGTGCTGGGACAGCGGCGGACCGCTGTGCCGTGACAGCAGGGGACCGCGGCGGAGTGCGATCGGCCCGCCCGGTCCCTCTCCTTCACATCAGGAGAGCGCCGGGGGGCCTTGACCACCGCACTGGCATCTCACTCCGCCGCGGTCCGCAGGCTTGTCCGGGCCGCCGGCCACCCCTCATCGGGACGGCGGACCGGACTGCGCCGATGACCTGACCTCCCGTCAAGTCACCTGCGCCGTCTGGTGGTTGAATCAGTCCTCGCGCAGAGCGCGGACCGCTTCCTCGACGCGCTTGCCGTACTCCGTGTCGGCGGCGTGGAAGTGCGCGAGGTTCTTCTCGATGACCTCGTCGAGGGTGACCTGCGAGAGGCCGCCCGCGATGTTGGCGATCAGCCGCGACTTCTCGTCGTCGGACATCAGCCGGTACAGCTCGCCCGCCTGGAAGAAGTCGTCGTCCTTCACGTGCTCGGCGGCGCCCTGCGCACCGGTCCAGCCGGTCACGGCCAGCGGGGCGGCCAGCGGCGCGTCCGTCTGGGCCGGGCCCGCGTGGGAGTTGGGCTCGTAGTTCTTGTCGTAGCGCGAGCCGTAGCGGGTCGCCATCGAGCCATCGCGGCCGTAGTTGTCGGCGGTCGCCTTCCGCGGGGCGTTGACCGGGAGCTGCGTGTGGTTGATGCCCACGCGGTAGCGCTGTGCGTCGGCGTACGCGAAGAGGCGGCCCTGGAGCATCTTGTCCGGCGAGGGACCGATACCGGGGACGAAGTTGTTCGGCGAGAACGCCGCCTGCTCGACCTCGGCGAAGACGTTGTCCGGGTTGCGGTCGAGGACGAGACGGCCCACGCGCTGCAGCGGGTAGTCGCTGTGCGGCCACACCTTGGTCACGTCGAACGGGTTGAAGCGGTACTCGGCCGCCTCGGCCGCCGGCATGATCTGGACGTGCAGCGTCCAGGACGGGTTGACGCCCCGCTCGATCGCCTGGAGCAGGTCGGTCTGGTGGCTGTTGCCGTCCTTGCCCACGATCTCGGCGGCCTGCTCGGCGGAGAGGCTGCGGACACCCTGGTTCGTCTTGAAGTGGTACTTGACGAAGAAGGCCTCACCCTGGGCGTTCGTCCACTGGTAGGTGTGCGAGCCGTAGCCGTTCATGTGCCGGTACGAGGCGGGGATGCCGCGGTCGCCCATCAGCCAGGTCACCTGGTGGGTGGCCTCGGGGGAGTGCGCCCAGAAGTCCCAGACGTTGTCGGGCTCCTGCTTGCCGGTGAACGGGTCACGCTTCTGCGAGTGGATGAAGTCCGGGAACTTGATGGGGTCCTTGATGAAGAAGACCGGGGTGTTGTTCCCGACGAGGTCGTAGTTGCCCTCGTCCGTGTAGAACTTCAGCGCGAAGCCGCGGGGGTCGCGTACCGCGTCGGAGCCGCCCAGTGAGTCGGCCACGGTGGAGAAGCGGATGAACGTGTCGGTGCGCTTGCCCACGCTGGACAGGAAGTCGGCACGGGTGAAGCCGGTGACGTCGTCGGTCACCTCGAAGTACCCGTACGCGCCGGAGCCGCGGGCGTGGACGACACGCTCCGGGATGCGCTCACGGTTGAACCGGGCGAGCTTCTCCAGCAGGTGCTGGTCCTGGATGAGGATCGGGCCGCCGACGCCGGCGGTGGCGGAGTTCTGGTTGTCGGCGACCGGGGCGCCTGACTCGGTCGTAAGCACGCGCTTCGACATCGTGGACCTTCCGTACTGGGGCTGCTGACGGCTTGAGGAGCGTAGAGACGCCATGAACGCCGCGTCAACAGTTTGTTGAAATTGAAGGATGAGGAGGACGGGGACCGGACCGCGGCAGCGCCTGGGCGCGACAGGACAGGTGTCAGCGCTGCCGCGGACCGGAGTTCGGGAGGGGCCGGAGCCCCGGGGTGTGGCGGGGCGTCAGGCCTGCGGGCCGGACAGCCGCTCGACCGAGCGCAGCAGCGCGGAGTGGTCGAGGCCGCCGTCGCCCTGGGCGCGCAGCGAGGCGACCAGCTGGGCCACGACCGCGCCGACGGGGAGCGCGGCGCCGACGTTGCGGGCGGCGTCCGTGACGATGCCCATGTCCTTGTGGTGGAGGTCGATCCGGAATCCGGGCTTGAAGTCCCGGTTCAGGAAGTTGTCCTTCTTGCGGGTCAGCACGGTGGAGCCGGCCAGCCCGCCGTTGAGGACGTCGAGGGCCGCGGTGAGGTTCACACCGGACTTCTCCAGGAAGACCACGGCCTCGGCGCACGCCTGGATGTTGACGGCGACGATCAGCTGGTTGGCGGCCTTCACCGTCTGGCCCGCACCGTGCGGACCGCAGAGCACGATGGTCTTGCCCAGTGCGTCCAGAATCGGCTTCGCGGTGTCGAAGTCGGCCTGCTCACCGCCGACCATGATCGACAGCACGGCCTCGATGGCACCGGCCTCGCCGCCGGAGACCGGGGCGTCCAGGACCCGCAGGCCCTTCTCGGCGCCGGCCTTGCCCAGGTCGACCGAGGTCTGCGGGGTGATCGACGACATGTCGATCAGCAGCGCGCCCGCCTTGGCGTTCTCAAGGATGCCGTCAGGGCCGTAGGCGATGGCCTCGACCTGCGGCGATGCGGGCACCATGGTGATCACCACATCGGCGTCGCGCACCGCTTCGGCGATCGAGGACACGGCGGTGCCGCCTGCGGCGGCCAGCCGGTCCAGCTTGTCCTGCTCCAGGGTGTATCCGGTCACCGAGTAGCCGGCCTTGATCAGGTTCTCGGACATCGGGGAGCCCATGATGCCGAGGCCGATCCATGCGACCTTGGGGAGATTGCTCATGCGGGGTCCTCTTTCAGCACGCGGGTGGAGATGGTCAGTTGGGGAGCCAGCCGAAGGCCTCGGCGCTCGGGCGGTCGCCCGGCTTGTACTCCAGGCCGACCCAGCCGTCGTAACCGGCCTTGGCCAGCCGGTCGAGCAGGTCCTCCAGCGGCAGCGAACCCGTACCGGGCGCGCCGCGGCCGGGGTTGTCCGCGATCTGTACGTGGCCGGTCTGCGCGGCGTAGGCGTCGATGACCTGGCTGAGGTCCTCGCCGTTCATCGACAGGTGGTAGAGGTCGAGCAGGAACTTCGCGTTCCCGAGCCCCGTAGCGGCGTTGACCTTGTTGACCACGTCGATGGCGGCCGGGGCGCTCACCAGCGGGCAGAGCGGCGACTCCGGCTTGTTGAGCGCCTCGATGAGCAGGATCGCGCCCACCCGGTCGGCGGCGCGGGCCGCTGCCGTGAGGTTCTCCAGGGCGAGCTCGTCCTGGACCGCCGGATCGACGCCTTCGACCCGGTTGCCGTACAGGGCGTTGAGTGCCTTGCAGCCGACGGAGGCGGCGAAGTCGGCCGCGATGTCGATGTTGGCGCGGAAGCGGTCGGACTCCTGGCCGGGGACGGAGAGCGCGCCCCGGTCCGGACCGGGGAGCCGTCCCGCGTAGAAGTTCAGCCCCACCAGCTGGGTGCCGGCGTCGTCGAGCGCCTTCTTGAGCGCGTCGAGCTCGCCCTGCGGAGGGGTGGGGGTCTCGATCCACGGCCACCACAGCTCGACCGCGGTGAAGCCGGCCGCTGCGGCGGCCGCGGGACGCTCCAGAAGCGGGAGTTCCGTGAAGAGGATCGAGAGGTTCACATCGAAGCGCTGGTCCGTGTAGCCCATAAGGCGTTCGGCGCTCCTTCCGTATTGCGGAAGTTTCTTTCTACTTGATGGAAGATTGCCTGCCGGCCTGGGGAGCTGTCAAGTGGGCCTGCCTTTTTTCCTCGCACGCGCAGTAGGTTGTGCGCGTGCGATTGAGAGTGGAATTCACGACGGAGCCCTTTGATCTGGACGATGCGCCGCCGCATGCGGTGGTCGCCCGGGAGGTCATCCAGGCCGCCGAGCTGGACGCCGTGGACGTCGGGCCCTTCGGCAACACCGCCGAGGGCGGCTCGGAAGAGGTGCTGACCGCGGTGGAGGCGCTGCTCCGCCGGGCGCTGGGCGCGGGCGCCACCCGGGTCTCCCTCCAGGTGAATGTGATCGGGCAGGACGGGGAGGACGAGAAGTGACCGAGCCGGGAGACCACCCGCTCGTCGCCGCGGTGAAGCCGCTGGTCGACGCCATGGGGGCCGAGATCCTCGTACCGGGCCAGGCGAGCGAGGACGATGTGGTGCTCGCCTGGGAGGGGGTGGATGTCCTGGCCGTGCGGCTGCCGCAGCTCTCGGAGTCCCTGGACCACATCCTGGCGGCGCTGGAGCGCCGGCACGGGGTGCCGCTCTCGGAGCTCGACCGCAGGACGAAACAGGCCGTGGTGCGGATACTGGAGGCGCGCGGCGCGTTCTCGGTACGCCACGGCGTGGAGACGGTGGCCGGTGCGCTCGGCGTCAGCCGCTTCACCGTCTACAACTACCTGAACAGGGAATAACGCCGCCAAGGGGACCGGGTCCCCGCGGGGTGCCGGCTGTCGGCCCCGCCGTTCGGGACAACCGCCGTCCGCGATGCCGGGCGGCGGTTTTTGTCTCACCAAGTTTTCAACAAAGTGTTGACGTGGTGTTTCCGAGGGCGTTAGCTATCCGCAGCCCGTCCAGCACAAGGCCCGTACAAGGCCACGGAGGTCCCCGTGACTTCGAGTCCAGAGCGCTTGCCGGGAGAGAACCCCGGAACCCCCGAAGGCCTCGCCCGGTTCAACACCCTGCGGGACAGCGCGGCGCGAGCCGTGCTCCACGAGGTCTGCGCCAGTCCGGTCTGGGGGAGCAGAATCCTCGCCCAGCGCCCTTACGCCACCACCGAAGCCCTCTTCCGGGCCAGCGACGCCGCCACGGCCGAGCTGACCACGGAAGACCTGGCCGAGGCGATGGCGGGGCACCCGCCGATCGGGCGGCCGAAACCCGGAGATCCGACCTCCTCCCGTGAACAGCGGGGGATGGCCGGGGCGACCGAGGAGGTGAAGGCCGAGATGCTCGAACTGAACCTGGCCTACCAGGAGAAGTTCGGACATGTCTTTCTGATCTGCGCGACCGGTGCCACCGGCGAGCAGATGCGCGACGCGATGAAGGCCCGGTCCGGCAATACGCCCGAGCAGGAGCGCGCGATCGTGCGCACCGAACTCGGCAAGATCAACCGCATCCGGCTGAATCTGGTCGCGGCGGCCACCGCGGAGCACGCGGCGGCCGCGGAAGAAGGAGAGTGAAGGTCTTGAGCACGCAGACCACCGCATCGGTGTCTACGCACATCCTGGACACCAGTGTGGGACGCCCCGCCGAAGGTGTCGCCATCTCGCTCGCGGCCCGCAGCGGCCCCGGCGCGCAGTGGACGGCCCTGGGCGGATCCGCGACCGACGCGGACGGGCGCTGCAAGGACCTGCCGGCCCTGCCGGAAGGAACAACCCATGTACGCCTCGATTTCGAGACCGAGGCGTACTTCGCCAAGAAACAAGCCGAGGCACAGCAGGACGCCCCCCGCGTAAGGGACAGCGGCGCTTTCTTCCCGGAGGTGGCGATCACGTTCGCCGTCGTCCCGGGTGAGCACTTCCACGTACCGCTGCTGCTCAACCCGTTCGGCTACTCCGTATACCGAGGGAGCTAGCACCGACATGCCCACGATTCTCGGCCAGAACCAGTACGGCAAAGCAGAGAACCGCGTAGTCAAGATCACGCGGGACGGCGACACCCACCACATCAAGGACCTGAACGTCTCGGTCGCCCTCTCCGGCGAGATGGACGAGGTCCACTACTCCGGCTCCAACGCCAACGTCCTGCCGACCGACACCACCAAGAACACGGTGTTCGCGTTCGCCAAGGAGCACGGCATCGAGTCCGCCGAGCAGTTCGGCATCCATCTGGCCCGGCACTTCGTGACCACCCAGGAAGGGATCCACCGGGCCAGGATCCGGATCGAGGAGTACGCCTGGGAGCGCATCGCCACCTCCGACGCCAGCTCGCAGTTCATCGGGGCCGACGACGTGCAGCACTCCTTCGTCCGCAAGGGCCAGGAACTGCGCACCGCCGAGATCACCTTCGACGGTGAGAAGTGGCAGGTCATCTCGGGTCTGAAGGACCTGACGGTGATGAACTCCACCAACTCGGAGTTCTGGGGCTACGCCAAGGACAAGTACACGACGCTCAAGGAGGCGTACGACCGCATCCTCGCGACCGCGGTCTCCGCCCAGTGGCGTTACGGCTGGTCAAGCGACGCCGACCGCATGCCGAACTGGGAGAAGTCCTACGAGCAGGCCAAGAAGCACATGCTCCAGGCCTTCGCCGAGACGTACTCGCTCTCGCTCCAGCAGACGATGTACCAGATGGGCGCGCGGATCATCAACAGCCGCAGCGAGATCGACGAGATCCGCTTCTCGCTGCCCAACAAGCACCACTTCCTGGTGGACCTGGAGCCCTTCGGGCTCAAGAACGACAACGAGGTCTACTACGCGGCCGACCGCCCGTACGGGCTCATCGAGGCGACCATCCTGCGGGACGGCGCCGACGCCCGTATCCCGGTCGACATGACCAACCTCTGAACCCCGGCGGTACGCCGCCGCCGGCCGCCTCAGCCGGCGGCGGCGTACCGGACCGGACACCACAACTGCACTGCACTTCACCTCACTTCACCTACTTCGGCACCCGGAGCCACGCGGCTGCGGCACTCAAATCCTCCTGGGGTCCTGCCGTGCCCATATCGCCACTGCGAGAGAAGGTAATCCTGATGGCAGCAACGGCAGCCGCGCGCACGGTCATTGAGAACGTAGCCATCGCGACGGTCGACGCCCACGACACCGAGTACGCATCGGGCCATGTCGTGGTCGCCGGCAACCGCATCGAATCCGTCGGCGCGGGCAAGGCCCCCGACGGACTCACCGGCGTCGTACGCCGGATCGACGGCACCGGACATCTGGTGACCCCAGGTCTGGTCAACACCCACCACCACTTCTACCAGTGGATCACCCGGGGTGTGGCCACCGACCACAACCTCTTCAACTGGCTCGTCGCGCTCTACCCGACCTGGGCGCGCATCGACGAGCAGATGGTCCGCTCGGCCGCGCAGGGCTCCCTCGCGATGATGGCCCGCGGCGGCGTGACCACCGCGATGGACCACCACTACGTCTTCCCGGAGGGCTCCGGCGACCTGTCGAGCGCCGTCATCGGCGCCGCCGCCGAGATGGGCGTACGGTTCACGCTGGCCCGCGGCTCGATGGACCGCAGCAAGAAGGACGGCGGGCTGCCCCCGGACTTCGCCGTCGAGACCCTGGAGGGCGCGCTCGCGGCCACCGAGGCGACGGTCGACCAGCACCACGACGCCTCCTTCGACGCGATGACCCAGGTCGCCGTCGCCCCCTGCTCGCCCTTCTCCGTCTCCACCGAACTGCTCAAGCAGGGCGCCGAACTGGCCCGCCGCAAGGGCGTGCGCCTGCACACCCACGGCAGCGAGACCGTCGAGGAGGAGCAGTTCTGCAAGGAACTGTTCGGGATGGGCCCCACCGACTACTTCGAGTCGACCGGCTGGCTCGGTGACGACGTGTGGATGGCGCACTGCGTCCACATGAACGACTCCGACATCGCCGCCTTCGCGCGCACCGGGACCGGCGTCGCCCACTGCCCGTCCTCCAACGCCCGTCTGGCGGCCGGGATCGCCCGCGTCCCCGACATGCTCAGGGCCGGTGTACCGGTCGGCCTCGGGGTCGACGGCACCGCGTCCAACGAGTCCGGCGAGCTGCACACCGAGCTGCGCAACGCCCTGCTCATCAACCGCCTCGGCGCCCACCGCGAAGCCGCGCTCAACGCCCGGCAGGCGCTGCGCCTCGGTACGTACGGTGGTGCCCAGGTCCTGGGCCGCGCCGCGGAGATCGGTTCACTGGAACCGGGGAAGCTCGCCGACCTGGTGCTGTGGAAGATGGACACCCTCGCGCACGCCTCCATCGCCGACCCGGTGACCGCGCTCGTCTTCGGCGCCGCGGCCCCCGTCACGCTCTCCCTCGTCAACGGCAAGCCCGTCGTCGAGGACAACCACCTGACCACGGTGGACGAGGACGCCATCGCCCGCTCCACGCGGGACGAGGCCCGGCGCCTGGCGCAGATCGCCGCGCGGGCCTGACGTCCGACAAGCTCCGGCCGGGGAGGACGGTCCCCGGCCGGCGGCCGCGAACCCGAGCGGGGTTCACGGCAGCCGTGACCGGGGGGTGTGTGCCCAGAGTGCATACGCCCTCCGGGGCGGTGACGTACCCGGAAGCCCTCACCGGAACCCCCGTGCCCCGCCCGGTACCCGACCCCGTAACGACCTCAGTAACGCAGCAGCACCGCCCTACCCCTCCCGCAGCCGCACCTGCATTCCGCACCACCTCCCTGACACCCACGTCACCGCCGACGTGTACCCGACCGGAGGAGCCGCCGTGGCCGCCGAGCCCAGGTTTCGCACTGATGCAGCAGAAACAGCCGCCGACACCGAATCGTCCGGAGCGCCCGGGGAGATCTCCACGGGCCCCGGCACCACCTCAGTGGAACCGGGAGAGACCTCCGCGAAGCATCCGGTCGACGAAGTCCTCCCGCCCGTCAAGATGTTCAGCAGCGGCCTCCAGCATGTGGCCGCCATGTACGCGGGAGTTGTCGCCCCGCCCATGATCGTGGGCCCCGCCGTGGGGCTCAGCGCCAAGGAGACCGCCTTCCTCGTGGGGGCCAGTCTCTTCACCGCGGGTATCGCCACCCTGCTCCAGACCCTCGGGTTCTGGCGGGTCGGTTCCCGGCTGCCGTTCGTCAACGGTGTCTCGTTCGGTGGTGTCAGCCCGATGATCGCCATCGGGAAGGGCCGCGGACACGAAGGCATCGCCGTGATTTTCGGCGCCATCATCGTGGCGAGCGTGCTGGGCTTCATACTCGCCCCGTACTTCAGCAAGCTGCTCCGATTCTTCCCGCCGGTCGTCACCGGCACCGTCATCACCCTCATCGGGGTCTCGCTGCTGCCGGTCGCCTTCGGCTGGTCGCAGGGCACCCAGGGGGCGGCGGACTACGGGTCCATGAAGAACATCGGCATGGCCGCCCTGACCCTGGTGATCGTGCTGGGCCTGCGGAAACTGCTCCGCGGTTTCCTCCAGCAGATCGCCATCCTGCTCGGTCTCGTGATCGGTACGGTCGTGGCGATACCGATGGGCATGACCAGCTTCGACGCGATGCGCAACGCCGACCCGGTCGGCTTCCCGACGCCCTTCCACTTCGGCGCCCCGCAGTTCGAGATCTCCGCCATCATCTCGATGTGCATCGTGATGCTGGTCTGTATGACCGAGTCGACCGCCGACATGCTGGCGCTCGGCAAGGTGGTGGGCAGGCCCGCCGACGAGCGGACCATCGAGGGCGGCCTGCGTGCCGACACCATGAGCAGTCTGATCAGCCCGTTCTTCAACAGCTTCATGGCGAGCGCCTTCGCGCAGAACATCGGCCTGGTGGCGATGACGAAGGTGCGCAGCCGGTATGTGGTGGCGACCGGCGGCGGGATCCTGATCCTGCTGGGACTCTGTCCGATGGCCGCGTCGGCGATCGCGCTCGTCCCGCTGCCGGTACTCGGCGGCGCCGGGATCGTGCTCTTCGGCTCGGTCGCCGCGAGCGGTGTCCAGACGCTGGCCGGCGCGGCGATGGAGAAGGGCGAGAACGCGCTGATCGTCGCGACCTCGCTGGGGATCGGCCTGATCCCGATCGCGGCTCCGGACTTCTACCACGCGTTCCCGAAGAACGTACTCGTGGTGCTCGACTCGGGCATCTCCACCGGCTGTGTGGTGGCCATCGTGCTCAATCTGGCCTTCAACCATCTGGGCCGCAGGAAGGACGCCGGAGTCCCGGAGGACACGGACACACCGGCTCCGGACGACAACTCGACGCATCAGGCCGTCGCCGAGGCGGCAGCCGCGCTGCGCTGACGCCGGCCTGGCCTACGGGGCGCGTTCCGCACCACTGGTGCGGAA
>NZ_JBSHBW010000053.1:0-33597 GCF_053612185.1 Streptomyces sp. NPDC054757 | reverse complement strand
AGCCGACGAATCCACGGAAGGACAGCCGAAGCGCCAGTCAGTCCTGGGGTCAGACCGCCGAGCGGAGCCACAGCAATCATCACTGTCAGTCCTCGGGCAGTTCGACCGGCGCGATCTCGTCGTACAGGTCACCGGGGCCCGGGTTGGACGCGTCGGTCGCCCCGCCGAAGTGGTGCATGACGCCCCAGACGGCGTTGAGCGCGGTCTGGACGGCGCCCTCGGCCCAGCCGGCCGTCCAGGAGATGTCGTCCCCGGCGAGGAAGAGCCCGCGCCGGTCCTCGGGGAGCCGGTCCTGCATGAAGTGGGTGAACAGCCGCCGCTGGTAGCGGTAGTGGCCGGGCAGGTTGGCCTTGAACGCGCCCATGAAGTAGGGCTCGTCCTCCCAGGAGACGGTGACCGGATTGCCGATGATGTGCTTCCGGATGTCCACCTTCGGGTAGATCTCGCCGAGCGACTTCAGCATGACCTCCATCCGCTCGTGCGCGGAGAGCGGCAGCCACTTGAGGCTGTCGTCGCACCAGGTGTAGGAGAGGCAGATGGTGGCGGGCCTGTCCGGTCCGTCGTCCAGCAGATAGGTGCCGCGGGTCATCCGGTCGGTGAGCGTCATCGACATGGTGTCGCGCCCGGTCGGGTTGCCGTCGTCGTCCAGGGCCTCGTCGAGCCAGAAGGGCCGGTCCACCGGGACGAACAGCTTGGACGACTCCATGTAGTGGGTGCGCTCCATCGCCGTCCAGTGGTCGATGGGGAAGAGCGCGTCATCGCAGTCGATCTTGGAGAGCAGCATCCAGGACTGTGCGGTGAAGACCGCCGCCCGGTAGGTGCGGATGTCGCCCGACGCGTCGGTGACGGTCACGCGGTTGCCCGCTGTACGGTGCAGCCGGGTCACCGCGGGGCGGGGCTCCCCGCCGTGCAGGGACGCCAGCGATGTGCCGGACGGCCAGTGCACGGTCTTCTGCGGTTCGCGTTCCCAGAGCCGCAGCGGCAGCTGCTGCGAGCCGCCGACGATCCCGCGGTGGTGGTCGTCCGCCTCGGTGTAGACGACCCGGAGGATTTCCAGGATGGAGTTGGGGAAGTCGGTGTCCCAGCCGCCCGTACCGAAGCCGACCTGGCCGAAGATCTCCCGGTGCCGGAAGGAGGCGAACGCCTCGGACCCGCAGAGGAAGCCGTAGAAGGTCTGGTCGTCAAGGCGCTCGACCAGCCGCGCCCAGATCTCCCGGATCCGCGGCACATCGCGCTCACGCAGGGCGCGGTTCATGTCGGAGAAGTCGGCGCCCTCCTCAAGGCAGCTGTTCCAGGCGTGCATCACATCGCGGTAGACCTGCGGGAGGTCGTCGACGGAAGTGGCGTAGTGCGACTCGCCCTTGAGGTCGACCACGGTCGAAGGGGTGCCCGGGGCGAGCGGGTTGGGGAAGGACTTCGTCTCCAGGCCCACCAGGTCGATGTAGTGCTGGAGCGCCGTGGAGGACGGCGGGAAGCGCATGGCGCCCAGCTCGGCGGTGAGCGAGGGGTCGCAGCCGTCGAAGCCCACGGTGCGCAGCCGCCCGCCGATCCGGTCCGCCTCGTACACCACCGGCTTGAGGCCCATCTTCATCAGCTCGTACGCGGTGATGATCCCGGAGAGCCCGCCGCCGATCACGGCGACCTCGGTGCCGTGCTCGGTGGCGGGTATCTGGCCGAGGCCCGCCGGGTGGGCGAGGAAGTCGTCATAGGCGTAGGGGAAGTCCGGCCCGAACATGGTGATCGGGGGCTGGCCGTCGGGGTGCTGAACGGCGGTGGTGGGCACCGTGGACGTCATGGGGTACGGACTCCTTGCGCGGAAGCCGCGGAGGCGGCTGAAGGCAGCGGCGGCCTGGTGGAGGCGGCCGGGTCGGGCGGGATGTTCGGGGGCAGCCGGGCGGGGGCCGGGCGGGATGTTCGGGGGCAGCCGGGCGGGGCCGGGCGGGGTGTTCGGGCCGGACGGTCAGGCCGGACGGTCAGGCTGGGCGGTCGCCGTGCTGGGCTCAGGTCAGCGAGCGGTAGAGCTCCGGGCGGCGGTCGCGGAGGTACGGGTTCTGCTCCCGCGAGGCGCTCAGCAGAGCGGGATCGGCGTCGGCGGTGACAAGCTCCGTCCCGCGTCCGGCGCGGGCGCGGACGGTGCCGTCGGGTCCTGCCAGGCAGCTGAGGCCGACGAACTCGAACTCGCCCTCGTCCCCTGTGCGGTTGACGTACGCGATGTACAGCTGGTTCTCGAAGGCACGGACCGGCACCAGGGACTCGGCGACGAACTGGAAGGGGTGCATCTGGGCGGTGGGCACCAGGAGCAGATCGGTGCCGGCGAGAGCGTGCGCCCGGACGTTCTCCGGGAACTCCACGTCGTAGCAGATCATGATCCCGATCCGGAGCCCGGCCAGCTCGGCCTGGACGACCGGGGTGTCCCCCGGTGTGAACCACTTCTGCTCGAAACAGCCGAAGAGGTGGGTCTTGCGGTAGTCGGCCAGGCTGTTTCCGTCGGCGCCGATCAGCTGGGCCGCGTTGTACATCCGGTCACCCTCGCGTTCGGGGTAGCCGTAGAGCACCGCGATCCCGTGGCGTGCCGCGATGCCCGCGACGGCCCGCGCGCTCGCTCCGTCGGCGGGCTCGGCCAGCCGGGGCACCTCGTCACCGATCGCGTACCCGGTGAGGAACAGCTCGGGACAGACCAGCAGCCCGGCACCCGAGGCCGCGGCACGGCCCGCCGCCTCGTCCAGCTCGGCCAGATTCGCCGCGACGTCGCCGGGGCGGCCGGAACTCTGGAGCAGGGCGATACGCAGCGGCGGCATGGCAGACCTCGAACGGTACAGAAGGGGTTTCCGGGGACAGAGCGACGGTACGTTCAGCGACTCCGCGCGGACAAGACACGTCCATTGCGCAGTACTGTGCGATCCGTTGCGTCTCCAGGTCCGCTGCCGGCGATTTGTTGCGCGGGCCCGGCGGTGGGCTGCGACGGGCCGCGGCGGGCCTCCGCGCGGACCGTGCCGGCCGGGGCGCCGGGTACCGCTGCGATCCGCCGTCGGGGGCCTTCGCGGAGGCGCCCGGCCCCGGCCGATTCCGCTGGGGGCGAAAAGACGATTCTGGAGTGATGGACCGGACCAGGCGGGGTAGGCGAGCACAAGATGACGGAGGAGCCGCCCGTGGTTGTCATGGATTCAGCGTTGGCAGACAGCGCCACGGCACGCGACGCCGCCAGCCGATTTCTGTCCCAGAACTGTCCCTGGGCCGATGTCGACGCTGTGCTGCTCGTGATCAGTGAACTCGTCGCCAACGCGGCCCGCCACACCGCGGGCTGGTGGCATCTGCGCCTGACCGCCGACCCGGGGGTGCTGGTGGTGGAGATGGACGACGACAGCCCGGCGCACCCCGTCGCGCGCGAGCCCGACTTCACCGGGGGCGGCGGCTTCGGCTGGCACATGGTGCTGCGGCTGGCCGGCCGGGTCGAGGTGAGCCCCCGCGCGTCGGGCAAGACGGTCCGCGCGATCTGGTCGCATCCGGCGGCGGAGCCGGCGGTCGGCTGAGTCACTCCCGGCCGAGCAGCCCCGTCCGCAGTTGTGCGGTGATCCGGGCGAGCAGCCGGGACACATGCATCTGGGAGACGCCCAGTGCGGCGCCGATCTCCGACTGGGTCAGCTCGTCGCCGTACCGCATCCGCAGTATGCGGCGGTCCCTGGCGCCGAGCCGGGCTATGAGCGGTTTCAGCGCGGTGAGGTTCTCGACGAGGTCCAGACCGCTGTCGTGTTCGCCGAGCCGGTCGGCCAGGGTCCGGGCACCGCCGTCGGACCTGTCCTCGACGGTGGAGTCGATGGAGCCCGCGGTGTAGCCGTTGGCGGCGATCAGCCCTTCGACGACCTCCTCCTCGTCCATCCCGAGATGTCGGGCCAGTTCGGCCGGGGTCGGGGAGCGGTCCAGGGACTGGAGCAGTTCGTCGGACGCCTTGGCCAGCGTGATCCGCAGTTCCTGGAGCCGCCGCGGGACGTGCACGGACCAGCTGGTGTCCCGGAAGAAGCGTTTGATCTCACCGACGATGCAGGGCATCGCGAACGTCGCGAACTCCACTTCGCGGGAGAGCTCGAACCGGTCGATCGCCTTGATCAGCCCGATGGTGCCGACCTGGACGATGTCCTCCATCTGGTCGGAGCGGCTGCGGAACCGGGCGGCCGCGAATCTGACGAGCGAGAGGTTCAGTTCGATCAGCGTGTTGCGCGCGTACTGGTGTGCGCGGGTCCCCTCATCGGTGGTGTCGAGGGCCGCGAAGAAGAGCCGGGAGAGTGCGCGTGCGTCGTTCGGTGCGACCTTCGATGGGTGCGCCACGTAAGGGAGTTGTCCTGGAGCCCGGCCGGGCAGCTGATCGGCGAGCGGAGCGGGACCGGGCGGGACTGTGGTCGCCAGGGGCACGGTGTACTCCCTCTCTCGTTCTTCGGTTTTCGCTCTCTCCGAGACGTTCCGCGATCCCGGCTACCCGTTACGGGGTGCTCCATACGCCGGATTCCGGCCAATACGCCGCGCGTTGCCACACCGGAGGTGCCGGCGGGACGAGAGCCACCGGAGGGGGCGGCGGGACGCAGACGTTGGAGCCGGCCCCGTGCGGAGAGGGACCGGCTCCGGCGTCGGTACGGTCAGCCCCAGCTGGCGTGCAGCGGCTTGCCCTCCGCGTAGCCTGCGGCGCTCTGCACGCCGACGATCGCCCTCTCGGCGAACTCCTCCAGGGTGTTGGCCCCGGCGTAGGTGCAGGAGGAGCGGACGCCCGCGATGATCGAGTCGATCAGGTCCTCGACACCCGGACGGGCCGGGTCGAGGAACATCCGCGAGGTGGAGATGCCCTCCTCGAACAGGCCCTTGCGGGCACGGTCGTAGGCCGACTCCTCGCTCGTACGGTTGCGGACGGCGCGCGCCGACGCCATCCCGAACGACTCCTTGTACCAACGGCCGTCGGCGGCCTGCTGGATGTCGCCGGGTGACTCGTACGTCCCGGCGAACCAGGAGCCGATCATGACGTTCGACGCGCCGGCGGCCAGCGCCATCGCCACGTCACGCGGGTGCCTGACCCCGCCGTCGGCCCAGACGTGCTTGCCGAACTTCCGCGCCTCCGTGGCGCATTCGAGTACGGCGGAGAACTGCGGACGCCCCACGCCCGTCATCATCCGGGTGGTGCACATGGCGCCGGGGCCGACCCCCACCTTGATGATGTCGGCGCCCGCCTCGATGAGGTCGCGTACGCCCTCGGCGGCCACGATGTTGCCCGCGACGATCGGCACCTGCGGGTCGAGCGCCCGCACCGCCCTGACCGCGGCGATCATCGACTCCTGGTGGCCGTGTGCGGTGTCCACGACGATCGTGTCGGCGCCGGCGTCGAGCAACTGCTTGGCCTTGCCCGCGACATCGCCGTTGATCCCGACCGCGGCGGCGATGCGCAGCCTGCCCCTGGCGTCGACGGCCGGGGTGTAGAGGGTCGCGCGCAGGGCGCCCTTACGGGTCAGGATGCCGGCCAGCCTGCCGTCCGCGTCGACGGCGGGCGCGTAGCGGCGGTTGGCGCCGTCGAGCCGGTTGAACGCCTCACGCGGGTCGATGTCCGCGTCCAGGAGCACCAGGTCCTTGGCGGACATGACTTCGGACAGCTGGGTGAAGCGGTCGACACCCGCCAGGTCCTCATCGGTCACGACACCGACCGGCCTGCCGTCCTCGTCGACGACGACACCCGCGTTGTGCGCGCGCTTGGGCAGCAGGGACAGCGCGTCGGCGACGGTCTGCGACGGGGCGAGCACGATGGGCGTGTCAAGGACGTGGTGGCGCGTCTTCACCCAGGAGATGACGTCGGTGACGACCTCGATCGGGATGTCCTGCGGGATGACGACGAGACCGCCGCGCCGGGCGACCGTCTCGGCCATCCGGCGGCCCGCGATGGCCGTCATGTTCGCGACGACGAGCGGAATGGTGGTACCGGTCCCGTCGGGGGCGGACAGATCGACGCCCTGACGGGAGCCGACAGCGGAACGGCTCGGCACCATGAACACATCGTCGTACGTCAGATCGTACGGCGGCTTCAGGTCATTGAGGAAACGCATACTAACTCTCTCACCTGCGGTTATTACAGAATGGGCGGGCGGGAAGTCAGCTCCGTCCGGCAGAGGATCAGGCTGCGGCTCCTAGGCCATCATCGCCGATGGGGTCCCGGCTGGCGAATGCCCGCCCCCTCTTCTGTGGCTTCCACCAGGGGCGGGAGGGCCGCTCTCGTATGTTCCCCCGAACCGGCCGGACCGGTGGGGGGTGCGGGCTCACACCGCTCCGTGCGGGTCGCTCCGGTCCTCAAGGACTTCGCGTGCCGCCCGCGCCCCGGAGGCCAGCGCCCCCTGCACGGAGCCGGTGGCCCGGTGGTCCCCGCACACATAGCGCCCGGCGGTCACCCGCGTCGTACGGCTCAGCGGCCAGGGCGACGTCATGGCGGGCAGCGCGCCCTCCACCGTGTACGGGGCGAGGAGCTCCCAGGACGAGGTGTCGGCGCGGTACGCCTCGGCGAGCGCTCCGCGCAGCCTCGCCTCCTCCCCCGGGCTGCCACGCCCGAGGACGGATGTGGAGATCAGGGAACGCTCGGCCGGGGCGTAGGTGGGGGCGACCTCGCTCAGTACACAGGTGTTGAGGAAGCGCTGCGCGCTGTCGACCAGCAGGGTCGGCTCGTGCAGCGGCGGCTGCGGGGCCGCGTGGTAGTAAGTCGTGACGGTACGGGTCTCGGGGACGGCGAGGCCGGGCAGCAGCCGCGCCGCCATGTCCGGACCGGTCGCGACCACCACCCGGGGCGCATGGAGTTCCGTACCGTCCGGCAGCTCGACACCCGTGTCCGTGAGCGCCCGCACGGGGGTGCCGGGTCTGAGCACCCCGGGCGGCAGCGCGCCCGCCAGCTGGGCGGGTACGGCCCCGATGCCCGCGGCGGGCAGGCACTGGGTGCCCCGGAGCATGCTGCGCCAGACCAGGTGGAAGAAGCGCGACGAGGTTTCGAGGCTGTCCTCCAGGAAGACACCGGAGAGGAAGGGCCGGAAGAACACCTCGACGAGCTGCTCGGAGATCCCGGCGTCGGCGAGCGCGGTGCGGGTCGTACGGTCGGCCGCGCGCTTCACCGTGCTCGCCGGGCCGAACAGATCACGCGCGGAGAGCAGCCCGAGCGCCAGCAGGTCGCGCCGGCCCGCGATCGGCCGCAGCGACAGCAGGTCCACCGCCACACCGGGCCGCCGGGTCGGGTCGCTGAACCGCAGCCGCCCCGACGGTGTGTGCACCAGGGCCCCGGGGGTGAAGGGGCGCAGCCGCAGCCCTCGGAGCCACATCCGCTGTTTGACCTGCGGGTAGGAGGTGTTGAAGACCTGGAAGCCGCGGTCGAGGAGGAATCCGTCCCGCCGGTCGGTGCGCATACGGCCGCCCGCCGTGTCCGATGCCTCCAGCAGACTCACGGACAGCCCCTCGCGGCACAGATCCGCGGCGCAGGCGAGACCGGCAAGCCCCGCACCGATCACGATGACATCGCTGCGCCGGCCCCGGTGGTCCGTCATGGGGTGTCAACCCTTCGCTCGTCCGACCTTCAGTAGACGTCCTCGGGGCGGTTTTCTCTCGCCGGTGCCACCGGACGGGCTGTCAGCGGGCGGGGCCGGAGGCCCGGTCGTGGCCCGCCGGCGGGCCGCCCGCCTCCGGATCGGCCGCCTCCGGATCGGCCGTCCGGCTGAGCACGCCCGGCCACCAGGCGACCGGTCCCAGGTCCCGTACCAGCGCGGGAACCAGCAGGGACCGTACGACCAGGGTGTCCAGCAGCACCCCGAAGGCGACGATGAACGCCACCTGGACCAGGAAGGCCAGCGGGATCACCCCCAGCGCGGCGAAGGTCGCGGCGAGCACCACCCCGGCCGATGTGATGACGCCCCCGGTGGCGGTGAGCCCGCGCAGCACACCCTGGCGGGCGCCGTGCACCAGGGACTCCTCCCTGACCCGGGACATCAGGAAGATGTTGTAGTCCACTCCGAGGGCCACCAGGAAGACGAAGCCGTAGAGGGGTACCGACGCGTCCGTGCCGGTGAATCCGAAGAGGTGCCGGAAGACCAGGGACGCCACCCCCAGCGTCGCCAGGTAGTTGAGGGCGACGCTGGCGACGAGCAGCACCGGCATGAGCAGTGAGCGGAGGAGTCCGATGAGGATGACCAGGATGATCGCGAGGACCACCGGCACGATGACCGTGCGGTCGCGCTCCGCGGTCTTCTCCGTGTCGTACTGCTGCGCGGTGTAGCCGCCGACCAGGGCCCCGGCGCCTGGTACGCCGTGCACCGCGCTGCGCAACCTGGCCACGGTCCGCTTCGCCGCGTCGCTGTCGGCGGGGCTGCTCAGCGTCGCGTCGAGTTCGAAGCGCCCCCGGACGACCAGCGGTTTGCCGGCCCCCGGGCGGCCCGACGCCGTCACGGGAGCGGCCGACGCGACACCGTCGGTGTGCTCGACCGCGGCGGTCACCTGCCTGATCCGGGAGGCGTCGGCGACGACGACCGCCGGGTTGCCGGATCCGCCGGGAAAGTGCCTGCTCAGTGTCTGCTGGGCGGCGACGGACGGCTCGTCGTTGACGAAGATCTCGTTGAGCGGGACACCCTTCGACGCGAGGGTGGGCGAGAACGCCGCGCAGGCCACGAGGACGACGAGCGA
Source organism: Streptomyces sp. NPDC054757 (assembly GCF_053612185.1). NCBI lineage: Bacteria > Bacillati > Actinomycetota > Actinomycetes > Kitasatosporales > Streptomycetaceae > Streptomyces > Streptomyces sp. NPDC054757. The sequence goes on along the minus strand of NZ_JBSHBW010000053.1, from coordinate 24,921 downwards.
GACCGCCCAGACCTTGCGCGGGGCGCGGTCGACCAGCGCCGCCACGCGGGTCCACACCCCGTGCCCGCGCGCCCGGTCCTCGGCGCTCCGGAGCCTGGCGGGCCAGTACGCGGCCCGGCCGAGCAGCACCAGTACGGCGGGCAGGAAGGTCAGCGCGCTCGCCATGGCGCAGACGATGCCAATGGCACCCACAGGACCCAGGGCGCGGTTGTTGGTGAGATCACTGAGCAGCAGGGCCAGCAGGCCGAGAGCCACGGTGGCACCGCTCGCCACGATCGCGGCGACGGAGCGCCGCAGAGCCGCGCGCATGGCCGGGATCCGTTCGCCGCGTACGGCGAGTTCCTCCCGGAAGCGGGCCGTGAGCAGGAGTGCGTAGTCGGTGGCGGCGCCGATGACGAGGATGGAGAGGATCCCCTGCACCTGGCCGTCCACCCGGACATGGCCGGCCGAGGCGAGGGCGTAGACGATGGCGCAGGCGAGACCGAGTGCGAAGACCGCGCCCAGAATGATGATCACGGGCAGCAAGAGGCTCCGGTAGACCAGCACCAGGATGACGAGCACCACGATCAGGGCGACACCGAGGAGCAGGGTGTCGATGCCGGAGAAGGCGTCGGAGAGATCGGCCTGGCTGGCCGCCGGGCCCGCCACCTGCGCGACGGTGCCCGGTGTCCGGGCGGCCGCCGCCCGGATCCGGTCGACGGTGGGTGCGAGCCGGTCGCCGAGGTCGGGCCGTAGCTGCACCACCCCCTCCAGTGCTCTGCCGTCCCGGGACGGGAGCGCGGGGGACGGCCTGCCGACGACGCCGGGGCTGCCCGCGAGGGAGGCGAGCGCACGTGAGGCGGCGGCCCGCTGATCCGCGCCGGTCCGGCCGCCGCCGCGAGCTGTCCAGACGACGATGGCCGGCAGGGTCTCCTGCTGCCGGAACGCGTCCTGCTCGTGCGTGACCCGGGTGGACTCGGCGTTCTGGGGCAGGAAGGCGGCCTGGTCGTTGGTGGCGACCTGGCTGAGTTTGCCGGCGTACGGACCGAGCGTGCCGCCGATGGCGAGCCAGACGACGAGCAGCAGCGCGGGGACCAGCCAGCGGGCCCGGCGGGTGGTGGTGGTCATGGTTCTCCCCGGGCTGAGGCACCCTGTTGCCGACAATATCGATGGTAAACAATCTCAATGATTGAGGGAACTTATCGTGTGCGGCACCCACCGGATCCGGCGGGCACTCAGCCCCTGGGCGCGCGTATCCCGGCGAGTTCGCCGTTCATCGCCGTGAGGAACCTGAGCACCACGGACAGCTCAGCTTCGCTGAAGTGGTCACGGGCGTTCTCGGTGGCCGCGGCGAGCGGCCTGAAGTAGGCGCGTGCCGCCGCCCGCGCCCCGCTCTCGTAGTGGAGGTGGACCATGCGGCGGTCGGCGCTCTCCCGGGACCTCCGGATGTGTCCGGCCCGCTCCAGCCGGTCCACACAGGCCGTGACCGCACCGGAGGTCAGCCCCAGACGCTCCCTCAGACCGCCCGGCGTGAGCGGCTCGTCGGCGTCCAGGATCGCCGCGAGGGCCTGCACATCGGTGGGATGCAGACCCTGGCCGATGGCGAAGCTGTGCACCAGCCGGTTGATCTCACCGTTCATCCGGCGCATCTCCACGGCGAAGGCCCGCAGATCCGGCGGCGCGTCCCCGGCTGTCACGCCGTCCCGGTCATCTGTACTGGTCACGCGATCAGCCTAGCCGTGTCCCGCTGTCGCGTTCATGGACAGAACCCGGGGAGAAGCGAGGATGGGAACACCGGGGGGGGACGGCGGAAAAAGGAATGAAACCGACAGGACGCGGAGGCCCCATGAGCGACAGCGAAGCGGCACCCCCGCCCGCCTCACCCGCACCGCACTGCCTGGTGACCGGGGCGACGGGCTACATCGGCGGCCGGCTCGTGCCCGAACTGCTCGACGCCGGGCATCGCGTCCGCTGTCTCGCCAGGACCCCGGAGAAACTGCGCGACCACCCCTGGGCCGGACGGGCGGAAGTCGTCCGCGGAGACGTCACCGACGCCGGGTCGGTCGCCGCCGCGATGCGGGGCATCGACGTGGCCTACTACCTGGTGCACGCGCTGAACACCGGCTCGGGCTTCGAGGAGAAGGACCGCAGGGCGGCCAGGATCTTCGGCGAACAGGCCAGGGCCGCCGGGGTCCGGCGGATCGTCTATCTGGGCGGCCTCACCCCCGACGACGTACCGGAGCGGGAGCTTTCGCCGCATCTGCGCTCACGGGCCGAGGTCGGCCGTGTCCTCCTCGGATCGGGGGTACCGGTCACCGTGCTGCGGGCCGCGGTCATCATCGGCTCCGGCTCCGCCTCCTTCGAGATGCTGCGCTATCTCACCGAGCGGCTGCCGGTCATGGTCACACCCAGCTGGGTCAGCACCCGGATCCAGCCGATCGCCGTGCGGGACGTGCTGCGGTACCTCGTGGGCAGCGCCCGGATGCCGGACGACGTGCACCGCTCCTTCGACATCGGCGGGCCCGACGTCATGACGTACCGGGACATGATGCGCCGCTTCGCCGCGGTCGCGGGCCTTCCGCACCGGCTCATCCTGCCGGTGCCGATGCTCTCGCCGCGGCTGTCCAGTCACTGGATCGGTCTGGTCACCCCCGTACCGCGCTCGCTCGCCCGGCCGCTCGCCGAGTCACTGCGCTACGAGGTCGTGTGCCACGAGCACGACATCGCGCGGTATGTGCCGGACGCCCCCGGTGTGCCGTTCACCTTCGACAGGGCACTCCAACTGGCCCTCCAGCGGGTGCAGGACGCCCAGGTCACCACCCGCTGGTCGTCCGCCGCGCTGCCCGGCGCCCCCAGCGATCCGCTGCCCACGGACCCCGACTGGTCGGGCGGCAGCCTCTACACGGACCGGCGGCGGCTCATCACGGACGCGACCCCCGAGGCCCTCTGGCGGATCATCGAGGGCGTCGGGGGCGAGCACGGCTGGTACTCCTTCCCGTTCGCGTGGACCGTGCGCGGCTCACTGGACCGGCTGGCCGGCGGGGTCGGGCTGCGCCGCGGGCGCAGGGACGCCCAGCGGCTCAGGGTCGGCGACTCGCTGGACTTCTGGCGGGTCGAGGCGATCGAGCCCGGCCGGCTGCTGCGGCTGCGGGCCGAGATGCGGCTGCCCGGACTCGCCTGGCTGGAGATGTCCGTGGACCAGGACGACCAGGGGCGCACCCGCTACCATCAGCGCGCCCTCTTCCACCCCCGGGGGCTGCTCGGACACGCGTACTGGTGGAGTGTCGCGCCGTTCCATTCCTCCGTCTTCGGCGGCATGGCCCGCAATATCACCGGGGCGGCGGAGCGTTCGGGCACCGGCCGTCAGGAGCCCGCCCGCACCGGCCGCTGACCACCCGGCTCCACCCACACCGGCCGCTCACCCCTCAGCTTCGCCCACACACACCACACCACCGCATCCCCGACCACCAGGAGTGGCGCATGACCGTGTCGGTCGCCCTGTTCACCTCCAACCTCCGGCTGCACGACAATCCGCCGTTGCGGGCGGCGCTCGCGTCGGCGGACGAGGTGGTGCCGCTGTTCGTACGGGACGAGGCCATCGAGTCGGCCGGGTTCGCCCCGCCCAACCGGCGGGCCTTTCTCGCCGACTGCCTGGCCGACCTGGACGCCGGGCTGCGGGAGCGTGGCGGCCGGCTCGTCGTGCGGTCGGGCGACGCCGTCCGGGAGGTCTGCCGGGTGGCCTCGGAGACGGACGCCGCCGATGTGCACCTGGCGGCCGGGGTCAGCGCGTACGCCCAGCACCGGGAGGAGCGGCTGCGCACGGCGCTGGAGTCGGACGGCAGGCGGCTGCACGTCCACGACGCGGTGATCACCGCCGTACCGCCGGGCGCGGTCACCCCCGCCTCATCGGACCACTTCGCGGTCTTCACGCCGTACTTCAGGCGCTGGTCGGACGAGCGGCTGCGCGCCGTCCAGGGCGCGCCGCGCACGGTACGGGTGCCGGACGACGCCCGGTCCGACCGGCTGCCGTCCCGCAAGGAGGTGTCCGGGGCCTCGGAGGGGCTGGCCGCCGGAGGTGAGCGCGAGGGACGCGCCCGCTGGTCGGCCTGGCAGCGGAACGGGCTCGCCGGGTACGAGGACCACCACGACGACCTGCCGGGCGACCTGACGTCCAGACTCTCGCCGCATCTGCACTTCGGCACCCTCTCCCCCGTCGAGCTGGCGCACGGCGCCACCCGGAAGGGCGGCGCCGGGGGCGACGCGTTCGTACGACAGCTCTGCTGGCGGGACTTCCACCACCAGGTACTGACCGCGCGCCCGGCGGCCGCATCCGACGACTACCGCTCACAGCACGACCACTGGCGCTCCGAGCGGTCCGCCGCGCGCGAGATCACCGCGTGGAAGGAGGGGCGCACCGGATATCCGGTGGTGGACGCGGCCATGCGCCAGCTGCGGCACGAGGGCTGGATGCACAACCGGGGGCGCCTGCTCACCGCGAGTTTCCTCGCCAAGACGCTGTACGTGGACTGGCGGGTCGGCGCCCGGCACTTCCTGGAGCTGCTGGTGGACGGCGATATCGCCAACAACCAGCTCAACTGGCAGTGGGTGGCGGGCACCGGCACGGACAGCAGGCCGAACCGGGTGTTCAACCCGGTGACCCAGGGCAAGCGCTACGACCCGCGGGGCGAGTACGTACGCCGCTGGGTGCCGGAGCTGGCCGGCCTCGACGGCGCCGCCGCGCACGAGCCGTGGAAGCTCCGGGGGGCCGAGCGCGCCGCGTACGACTATCCCGAGCCACTGCTCGAACTCTCCGAGGGGCTGGCCCGGTTCAAGAAGGCCAGGGGCCGGGACTGAGCGCGGGTGACGCGGTCCGGCAGGCCCCGCCGTCCTCAGACCCCGTCGGGGTCCGCGCGCTCCAGTGCGGGGCGCGGCCCCGGCCCGGTCTCCGTCAGCAGGAAATCGGCCGCAGCCGTATCGGTGACCAGGCTGGTGACCAGGCCCGACTTCAGAACGGCGCCGATCGCCGCCGCCTTGCGCTGACCGCCCGCGATCGCCACGACCTCGGGGATCCGGCGCAGCCGGTCGGCCTCGACGGTGATGCACCGCTCGCCCAGGTCGCGGCCGACCCGCCGTCCCTCGGCGTCGAAGAGGTGCGCGGACATCTCGGCGGCGACCCCCAGCGAGGCGTAGTGCGCCCGCTCGGCGTCGCTGAGCATGTCGTGGACCGTCGAGATGCCCGGCTCCCACGAGCCGATGGATACCGCGGCCACGGTGACCTTGTCGAAGTACTCGAAGGCCCGCGCGATGCCCGTCTGGTTGCGGAGCGCGGCGGCGGTGGCCGGGTCCGGCAGCAGCATCGGGGCGTAGATGGGGTGCGCCTCTCCCCCGGAGACCTGCGCCGCGCGCCGTACCGCCTCGACGGAGCCGCGCTCGGCGGTCCCCGCGTCGTACACACCCGTCAGCTGGACGACCGTGCACGGCGGCAGCGAACTGAGCGCCGCCGCCATGTGGATGGTGGAGCGTCCCCAGGCCAGGCCCAGCACATCGCCCTCGGTCACCAGCTCGCCGAGCAGGTCGGCGGCCACCTCGCCCAGGTTCTCCGGGTCCGGGGCGTCGTCCGCCGCGTCCGCGGGGGACTCGACGACGACCGCGTGGCGCAGCCCGTAGCGGGCGCGGAGCGCGTCGGAGCGCTCGGCGTCCAGCTCCGCTGGGACCCGGATCTCGATCCGTACGAGATCGCGCTCCAGCGCCGTCTCCAGGACCCGCGCGACCTTGAACCGGCTGACGCCGAACTCCTCGGCGATCTGGATCTTGGACTTGCCCTCCAGGTAGAAGCGACGCGCCATGGCCGCCGCTTGCACCAGCTCCGCGGGTCCCATCCGCAGGGCTGATCTGCCCGCCGACATTGCAGACACCGCGATCTCCTCACTACTGCTGTTCACTACTGCCGTACACACCCGGATCCGCCATCCTGTCAGACCCGGCACCACTTGATCAGCCCCGTAAGGCCGCGTTCATTCCCCGGCCGCTCAGTGGCCGCAGGCCCAGCCCGCCGCCGCCGTGGTCTCCTGCGCCTGGTGGCGGAGCATACGGACCGCCGCCGCCGGGTCGTCCGCGCCGTAGACAGCGGAGCCCGCGACGAAGACGTCCGCACCGGCCTCGGCGCACCGCTCGATGGTCGAGGCGGAGACCCCGCCGTCGACCTGGAGCCAGAGTTCGAGGCCGTGCTTGGAGATCAGCTCACGGGTGCGGCGGATCTTCGGCAGCATGATGTCGAGGAAGGACTGGCCGCCGAAGCCCGGCTCCACCGTCATGATCAGCAGCATGTCGAGCTCGGGGAGCAGGTCCTCGTAGGGCTCGATGGGCGTCGCGGGCTTCAGCGCCATGGAGGCCCGAGCGCCCTTGGCCCTGATCTCCCGCGCGAGCCGTACCGGGGCGGCGGCGGCTTCCGCGTGGAACGTGACGGAGCCCGCGCCCGCCTCGACGTACTGCGGGGCCCAGCGGTCCGCGTCCTCGATCATGAGGTGGCAGTCGAGCGGGGTCTCCGTGGCCCGGCTGAGCGCTTCCACCACGGGGACCCCGAGGGTCAGATTGGGTACGAAGTGGTTGTCCATCACGTCGACATGGAGCCAGTCGGCGCCTTCGACGGCCTTCGCCTCCTCCGCGAGCCGGGAGAAGTCGGCGGACAGGATGCTGGGGTTGATCTGCACGGCCATGCCCCAAGCCTGCCATGCCCCGGCCCAGTTGCCCGCCATCGCAGGGGCCGGAGGGGGCCGGGGAACCGCACACACCGCGCAAACCTCGCATACACCGGTGCCCCGGGGCCGTCCGTGGCTCCGTCCGGGCCACTGGCACCGGTCCCGGTCCGCCGCGCGCGCCTCCGCACGGGCCCCGGTGCGAGCCGGTCCGCGGATCAGGCGGTGCGCCGCAGCAGGGCCAGATACATCGCGTCGGTGCCGTGCAGATGCGGCCACAGCTGTACGTCAGGGCCCTCGCCCACCGCCGCGACCCCCGGCATCAGCGGCCTGACGTCGATCCACTCGGCCTCCACGGGCTGTCCGCCGCGCCCCTTCAGGACGTCCTCGACCACCGCCCGCGTCTCCGCGATATGCGGTGAGCAGGTCGCGTACCCGACGACGCCACCGACCCGTACGGCGTTCAGCGCCTCGCGGAGCAGACCCCGCTGCAGCGGGGCGAAACCCTCCAGGTCCTCGGGGCGCCGCCGCCACCGTGCCTCGGGCCTGCGGCGCAGCGCGCCGAGCCCGGTGCAGGGCACATCCATCAGCACCCGGTCGAAGGAGCCGGGGCGCCAGGGCGGCCTGGTGCCGTCGGCCGCGATCACCTGGTACGGGCCCGGGTTGCCGGTCAGTGTCCGCTCGACGAGCCGGGCGCGGTGCGGCTGCTTCTCGGACGCCAGGAGCAGGGCGCCGCGCTGTGCGGCGAGCGCGGCCAGCAGGGCGGCCTTGCCGCCGGGGCCCGCGCAGCCGTCGAGCCAGCGCTCGTCGCGGCCCTCCAGCGGCGCGTTCGCCAGGGCGGCGGCGACGAGCTGGCTGCCCTCGTCCTGGACCCCCGCACGCCCGTCGCGCACCGCTTCGAACGCACCGGGTTCGCCGCCCTCGGCGAGCCGGACGGCATACGGCGACCAGCGGCCGGGCAGCGCGGAATCCGCACCGGCCGCGCCGGTCAGCTCCTCGGTGGTGGAGCGGCCCGGCCTGGCGACCAGGGTGACCTCGGGGCGTTCGTTGTCCGCTTCGAGCAGGTCCTCGATCCCGGCCCGGCCACCGCCGAGCGAGTCCCACAGCGCGGAGACGATCCAGCGGGGGTGCGAGTGGACCACGGCGAGATGGGCCTCGGCGTCTTCGTCGTACGGCGGGGCGACCCGCTCCAGCCAGCCGTCGAGATCGTCGGCCGCGACCTTGCGCAGTACGGCGTTGACGAACTTGGCCCGCCCGTCACCGAGCACCACCCGGGCCAGTTCCACACTCGCCGAGACCGCGGCGTGGGTGGGGATGCGGGTCCCGAGCAGCTGGTGCGCGCCGAGGGCCAGCACATCGAGCACCGGCGGGTCGACCTGGCGCAGCGGACGGTCGATACAGGCCGAGATGACCGCGTCGTACGTGCCCTGTCTGCGTAGCGTCCCGTAGACCAGCTCGGTGGCGAGCGCCGCGTCCCGCCCGTCGAAGTCCGGCTTCTCGCGGGCCTTCTTCAGCAGCGGCGGCAGGACGAGGTTGGCGTACGCGTCCCGCTCGTCGACCGCCCGCAGCACTTCGAAGGCGAGGAGCCGCACCGGGTCCTTCTGCGGGCGGCGGTAGGGCTTCGGCTGCTGGTTCGGCTGCCGGCGCGACTGCTGCGCGGGACGGCGGCGAGGCTGCTCGGTCACGTGAAAGGTGCTCCGCTGAGGATGAGGGGACGAACCCTCTCAGCGTACGTCCGGCACGGCGGGCCGCCCGGCCGGGTGCTCTCACCTGGTCACATGGGCGCTACTCGCCGATGAGTTCACCCGCGGCGATCCGCACCCCGCGTGCCCAGTCCGCCGCGCGCATCGGCTTCTTGCCCTGCGGCTGGACCCAGTGCAGCTCCACCGCGTGCGAGCCGGTGCCCACGTGCACGCTGTTCTTCGCGACGGCCAGTTCGCCGGGGGCCAGGTCCGTACGGTCGGTGACCGGGGCGAGGGAGACCAGCTTGAGGCGCTCGCCCCGGAAGACGGTCCAGGCACCGGGCGCGGGTGTGCAGCCGCGCACCAGACGGTCCACCCGCATCGCCGGGGCCGTCCAGTCCACCCTGGCGTCCTCGACGGTGATCTTCGGGGCGAGCGAGACCCCTTCGGCCGGCTGGGGCACCGCGTGCAGAGTGCCGTCATCGATCCCGTCCATGGTCGCCACCAGCAGGCCCGAGCCCGCGAAGGCGAGCCGGGTGAGGAGATCACCGCTGGTGTCGGTGGGCCGCACCTCCTCGGTGAGCACCCCGTAGACCGGGCCCGAGTCGAGACCCTCCTCGATCAGGAAGGTGGAGGCACCGGTCACTTCGTCACCCGCGATGACCGAATGCTGTACCGGCGCTGCGCCCCGCCAGGCCGGCAGCAGCGAGAAGTGCAGATTGACCCAGCCGCGGGCCGGCACGTCGAGGGCGGTCTTGGGCAGCAGCGCCCCGTAGGCCACGACCGGGCAGCAGTCGGGGCCGATCTCGCGCAGCCGGGCGAGGAAGTCCTCGTCCCGCGGCCTGGCCGGCTTCAGCACCTCGATGCCCGCCTCATCCGCGCGCTGCGCGACCGGACTCGCCACCAGCCGCCTGCCGCGCCCCGCGGGGGCGTCGGGGCGGGTCACCACGGCGGCCACCTCGTGCCGGCCCGATTCGATGAGCGCGTCCAGGGCGGGTACGGCGACCTCGGGGGTGCCTGCGAAGACGAGTTTCACTGGATGCCTCTCGGACCGGCTGCGCACGGCTGACCGACTGCGCACGACTATGAGCGGCGCACCAGTCTACGGGCCTGCTCCGAGGGGGCGTACGCACCGCCGCGCGCCCCTCGCATATGCCCCTACGCCCCGCAGCGTGACCAGAACAGCAGGTGGAGCGTTGGTCAAGAGAGATTGACCGAAACGAAGAGAAGACCCGCACACCGAAACCGCAGACCAAAGCGGGTCCAGCACACCGGGATTCCCTGAAAACCCGTCCGAAGCAGAGTGGGCCGTGGAAGCAGCGCGGCCCGATCCATTTCCACGCCGGTTCGAGAGGCTTGTTCATGGCCGACCACGCAACCCACGACGCCCAAGCGCGGGCCAGCCTGCACCTGTTGGTCAGAGACATCGAGCGGGTCCGCCGTCAGGTGGACGCCCTGCGCACCCTCACCGCTCAGCTGGGCAATGTCTACCGCCCGCGCCGCTCCGGCCCTTCTACGGGCTTCGTCGTCTACGGCAGGGCCCCCGCGCCGACCGTCCGGCTGGCCCAGGAACTCCGGGACAGCGTCGAGACCCTGGTGACGGCCGCGGTGGACTTCGACCGGTCGCTGGGCTTCTCGTGGGACGCGGTGGGGTCGGCGCTCGGAGTCACCAAGCAGGCGGTGCACCGCAGATACGGCACCCGGCGGGCGTCGGCCGCCGCTGCCGTGGCCGCCACCACGACCGCCGAACCGGAGAGTCCCGCCACCGACGAGGAGGGCCGGCCGGCCACTCCCCCGCACGATCTGCCGGTCTCACCCGGCCTGCCGTCCGTGCCGGCGGCGCGGTCCATGCCGCCGCAGCCGACACCGGGCGCCCACGCGCTGCGCGAGGAGGCACGCCCGACTGCCTTCCCGGGGCCGCGCAACGGCTGATCCCCGGTGAACCGGGCCGCAGGCCCGCCTGATCCCCGGAGAACCCGGCCGTAAGCCCGCCTGATCCCCCGCAAATCCGGCCGCAGGCCCGCCGTGTTCACGGCTCCCGCCCCGCATCGACTGCCCCTCGCGCCGCATCGCGCCGGGGGCAGTCGCGTGAGCAGTCGCGTAGCTGGGCGATGGCGCGCACGGCCGGACCGGTGGGGCGGGGCGTGGGGCGATCAGGGCGAACGGCGAATCAAGTGGTAGGGCGGTTCGGGCAATCGGCCGGTAGGGCGGACCTGGCGGAAGGTCAGGTCAGGCCGTACGGCGGTCAGGCCGCCGAGCCGCCCAAGTCGCCTTCCCCGCACCCCCATCGGCCCACCCCGCGTCAGCCGATGTCCGGCGGGTCGACCCTGATCCGTACCGGATCGCCACCCCGGGTCAGCCGCGCCGCCTGCGCCGTCCTGAGCGCCATGGCGAGTGCGGCTCCACTGCCGGGCGGCACCCGGACCAGCGCCCGCTCCCAGCTCTCGCCCGGCGGTGGATCGCCGGGCCTCCGGGGCCTGTTGGGGTCGGCGGGAATGACCGGCACGGGGCCCAGCACCTCGGCGTCCCGCGGCAGCCGGACCGCGCCGAGGAACTCCTCCAGTGTCTGCGCCCGCCCGGACACCGCGGCCATCCGCGAGACCGGCGGGAAGCCCAGCTCCGCCCGGTCGGCCAGCTCCCGGACCGCGTGTCCGGCCGGATCCCAGCGGACCAGCGCCTGTACGGGGCGGAGCGTCGGCTCGGCGACGACGACCACCGTGCCGCCCTCGCCCTGGCTGCGTACCAGCGCCGCCGCGTCGATCCAGCGGCGCAGCGCCTCCTCCCCCGCACGCAGATCGGGCCGGCCCAGCATCGCCCAGCCGTCGAGGAGCAGCGCAGCGGCATAACCGCCTTCGGCGACCGGTTCCGCGCCGGGGGTGCTCACCACCAGGGCGGGCCGACCGTCCACGGTCTCCAGCACATGATCGCGGCCCGAGGTCCGTACGGGCACCGCGGGAAACGCCCGGCCCAGCTCCTCCGCCGTCCGCCGCGCGCCCACGACCTGGGCGCGCAGTCTCGTATGACCGCACTCCAGGCAGTGCCAGCCGGTCGCGTCGCGTCCGCACCAGCCACATGTCAGCGTCCGCTCGTCCGGCGCTTCCAGCGGGCCCGAGCAGTGCGCGCAGCGGGCCGGCGTACGGCAGCGCTCGCAGGAGAGTCTCGGCACATAGCCCCTGCGCGGCACCTGCACCAGGACGGGGCCGCTGCGGAGGCCGTCCCGCACGGCCTGCCAGGCGAGGCTGGGCAGCCTGGCCGCCCTGGCTCCCTCATCCCGTGCCAGATCGAGATCGCCCACGGTCCTCACGAGGGGCGCGGCGGCCCTGACCTGCTCCCGGTCGGCGACGAGCGGGGCGGCCCAGCCGGTCTCGACGAGCTGGGCGGCCTCCACCGTGCAGCTCGTACTGCCCAGCAGGAAGGCGCACTTGTCGTGCGCGGCGCGCAGCAGCAAAACCTCGCGGGCGTGCGGCAGGGGTGCGTGCTGTTCGCTGTGGCTGGCGTCGCCGTCCTCCCAGATGACGGCGAGTCCGAGCTCCTGGACGGGTGCGAACATCGCGGCGCGGGTGCCCACCACGGCCCGCACGGCGCCGCGCCGCACCGCGAGCCACTGCCGGTACCGCTTCTCGGGGCCGGCGTCGGCGGTGAGCAGCGCGTGGTGTCCGGGGCCGAGCACCGCCGTGAGCGCTGCGTCCACCCGGGCGGCCGACCGGCCGTCGGGCACCACGACGAGCGCCCCGCGCCCCGCGGACAGTGCGGCGGCGACGGCGAGCGCCAGCTCCTGCGGCCAGTGCGGTCCGGGCAGCGCGGTCCACACGGCCCGCGGTGCCCCGCCGGATGCCAGCGCCCGCAGAAAGCCCGGCCCCTGGCCGTACCGCGTCCAGGTGCCCGGCTCCGGTGCGGGGGGCGGCTCCAGCGGCTCGGGGGAGGGTTTGCCCTCGGCCCGTGCGTTCCGCGGCGGCACGGCCAGTTGCAGGACGTCGGCGAGACTGCCCGCGTACCGGTCGGCGACCGCGCGGGCCAGCCCGAGCAGTTCGGGGCTGAGCACCGGCTCGGGTGACACCACCGCGGCGAGTGCGGCGAGCGGTCCCGAGTAATCGGACTCGGCCCGGCGCTCGACCACGAAGCCGTCGATCAGCCCCCCGCCCTCACGGCGGCCCGCGCGCACCGTACGGCTCCCCGCCCCGAACCTGACCCGCACCCGGACCCCCGGCTGGGCCGCCTCGTCCAGCTCCTCCGGTACGGCGTAGTCGAAGAACTGGTCGAGGTGGAGCACCCCCTTGTTCACCACGACCCGCGCCACGGGCAGCTCCCTGGCGAGGGCGGCCCCGCGCCAGGTGCGCGGCTTGGCCCGGGGCACCGGGGTGCGCCGCACCGTCTCCCTGATGAGAGCAAGCTGCTCGGGGCCCTCGTCGCCGGGGTCCCCGTGCTGCTCGTCGTCGCTGCTCACAGCCAAATTCCTACCAGACCCCACTGACACCGGGCCTGCCGGGCGGATGGCTGCGGAGCCGGTACGGGGCCGGTCCCCGAAGCGCCGTCGCGGTGGTCCGGATCAGTGTCCGGGTGCCGTGTCCAGGGCCAGCGCCGCGTACGTGGCCAGCCAGTGGTCGGAGTTGAACTCGCCCGACGAGACGGCCGGGAGCCCCACCGCCAGATGGGCCGCGACCGACTCCTCCACGGCCGTGCGGGCCGGCCCCGCGGGCAGGGCTCCGGCGATGGCGCGCAGCCCCGCCGCCCGGCTCATGGTGAGGCCGAGCAGATGCCCGATCTGCGGGTCGGAGTAGTCCGAGACCACCGGCGGGGTGAGCAGGGAGCACGGTTCCCCCGCGGTGAGCGCCGGTACGAACCGGGCGAGCCAGCCGGGGAAGTCCGCGGCCGGCAGGACCCGGAGCATCGCGTGCGCCTCGGTCAGCGCGGGCGACAGGAAGTCCTGGCCGGAGGGTTCCCAGTGCAGCGGCGCCTCGTGGTCGTCGGCGAACCAGTCGGTCAGCCGGCCGGCCGCCGCGTCCAGGACCGGACGGGCAAGGCCGGCCCGCTCGCCCGCGTCCAGGACGAGGCCGAGACCGAAGGCGCTGTTGTTGTGCACCCCGTGCCGGACCGGGTACGTCGCCTTGGCGAGCCAGGACTGGAGCAGATCGCCGACGGCGTCCACCGCGGGGGCGAGCGCCTCGGCCCACCGGTCGCCGGCCGCGCCTCCCAGAGCCCGGCACTCGGCGGCGAGTGCGACCAGCCAGGCCCAGCCGTACGGGCGCTCGAAGGACGGGCGGCGGCGCAGATAGGCGGCTTCGACGGCGATGTTGCCGGGGGTCAGATGGGCGTCGATGACGTCTGTGATCCGGCCTGCCGTGGTCGCGGGCAGCGCGCCGGCGTCACCCCTGCCCCCGTCCTGCGCCGCCGGGCCGAAACGGCGCAGCAGCCGGACGAGCAGCCAGTGCATGTGCACCGTCGAGTGCCAGTCGTAGGAACCGTAGAACGCGGGGTGCAGTGCGCGCGGCGCGACGATCTCCTCCGGTCCTGCGTACAGGTGGGCCGGGGCGTTCGGGTACTCGCGCACCACATTGTGGAGCGCCAGCTCCGCGAACGGAAGCGCGTACGCACGGGGCAGCACGGAGGCGGGGGCCGGTGGGGTGGGGGGCATGGCGGTACTCCTTGAGCGGGGCGGTACGGAGATCGTGGGTCGGTACGGGGACGGCATGGGGCGTGGTACGGGCCGCGCCGGACGGCCCGCACGGTCAGAAGGCGAACAGCGCGAGGACGGCGATGTTGCAGACCAGCAGGGCGGCCGCCGTCGGCAGTTGGGCCTTGATGGGCCCGTACTGGTCGTCCAGTTCCAGCAGCGCGGCCGGGACCAGGTTGAAGTTGGCGGCCATGGGCGTGACCAGGGTGCCGCAGAAGCCGCAGAGCATTCCGATGGCGAGGATCGCCGGGATACTGCCGTGCATCTGCTGGATCAGCACGGGCCAGCCGACCGCCGCTGTCATGACGGGGAAGGCGGCGAAGGCGTTGCCCATGACGATCGTGAACAGGACCATGCCGCAGCAGTAGACGAGCACCGCGACGAAACGCTGGCCGTCCGGCAGGATCGCCTCGGTGATCCTGCCGACCTGGTCGCCGACGCCCGCCGTCTGGAAGATCGACCCGAGTACGGCGAGCAGTTGGGGCAGCACCAGGGCCCATCCCATGGATTCGAGCATGTTGCGCCCGGCGTGCAGCGGGACCGTGACCCGCCGCTCGCGCAGCACGGCCATCCCGACCACCAGCGCGGCGATCGCTCCGATGCCGAGGCCCAGGATCGTCTCGTACCCCGGTTCCAGGACCGGTTCGCCGCCGAACTTCACCTTCTTCAGCAGGGTCGCGCAGAGCATCGCGACGACCGGGATGGTGAGAGCGGGGATGAAGAGTCTGTTCCCGAGCCGCGCCGCCGACGCTGCCCGCTCCTCGCGGGGCGGGGTGTGCGGTGTGCCCTTGCCGGTGAGGCCGAAACCGCCGAGGACGATCAGCACCAGAACGGCGACACCGAGCGGCTCGGCGGGAAGCGATTTGTCGACCACACCGGTCGAGTAGAAGAAGGAGGCGCCCAGCAGGCCCCAGAAGGACGCCGAGCCGAAGCGCCTGGGGTTGGTGCGGTCGCCGGCCATCTGCGCCGCCATCACCAGGAAGACCGCGCCGACCAGCCAGAAGAAGTACTCGGACTTGATCACTTGAGGTCCTCGGGACGGCGGGCGGTATGGGCGGCGAGCTCGTTCTCGGCGGCCACGACGGCCAGTTCACGTTCCAGCACCCGGTCCAGGTGCAGCAGCCGCGCGCCATGGATGAGGAAGGCGCAGATCGCGGACGGGATCGCCCAGAGCGCCAGGCTGAGCGGTTCGAGGTGCTGGTTGTACGTCGAGTTGACGAAGCCGGTGATCAGCAGGATCGAGCCGATGGCTATGAAGCAGTCCTCGCCGAAGAACATGCCGATGGTGTCGGCGCCCGAGGCATGGGAGCGGATCTTCTCGCGCAGCCGCTTGGGCAGCGGGCCGCCCGCCCTGGTCTCGGCCGCGGCCTCGGCCATCGGGGCGATCAGCGGGCGCACGCTCTGCGCCGGACCGCCGATGCTGGTCAGTCCGACGGACGCGGTCAGCTGGCGGATGAGCAGATAGAGAGCGAGGAAGCGTCCGGTGGTCAGCGCACCGAGCCGTCCGATGAGGTTGCGTGCCTGCTCCTGAAGGCCGTAGCGCTCCAGGAGACCGATGACCGGGAGCGTGATGACGAAGACGGTCACGGAACGGGACGAGGCGAAACTGTTGCCGAACGAGGCCAGCACTTCCTGCGGCGACATCTTGCCGAGCAGTCCGGTCACGATGCCGGCGACGCCCACCACGAGGAGGGGGTTGCGGCGGGTGGCGAATCCGAGGATCACCACGAGCACGCCGAGGAGAACGATCACGCGTCGGCCTTCTTCCGCGCATGGGCCTGGTGGCCCTGATCAGACGGGGATGCTGCGCGAGACCCTAAGCGATTGTTCAACAAACACACAAGGGGTGACCGTCACCCGTACGGGACGGACAGGAGGGCGCACGCGGGTGCCCGCGCGCCGACGCCGTGCCGCACGCTCCCCGTCACCGGGTCACCGGGCCCCAGGGCTCGCGCCGGGGCGCGTACGGAGCCCGCACCGGGATCCGCCCCTCACTCCGCGGCGAGACGCATCGCGTAGGCCTCGGCGAGCTGGCGGCGCGAGTCCTCCAGATAGAAGCCCAGCATCCGTTCCGCGCCCACCGCGTCACCCGCGGCCAGCCGGTCCACGAGCTGCCTGTTCCGGGTGAGGTAGGGCTCGTGGAAGCGTCTCGGGTCGGCCATCACATGGAAGGCGAGACGCAGCTCGGCCAGCACATTGCGCATCAGCTCGTCGACCCGGGGGCTTCCGGCGAGCGCCGCCAGCGCCTGGTGGAACCGGATGTTGGCGGTGGAGCAGGCCGCCCAGTCGTCCACGGCCGCCGCGCGCTCCCCGGTGGCCACCGCGGCCTCCACATCGTCCAGCGGGTACGGCGGCTCCGCCAGCGCCCGCAGCGCGGCGCACTCGACCAGCAGCCTGACCTGGTAGATGTCGACCAGGTCATCGACGGCCAGGACCCGGACGAAGACGCCCCGGTTCAGCCGGTGCTCCAGCAGCCGCTCATGGGTGAGCAGCCGGAACGCCTCCCGCAGCGTGTTGCGCGACACCGCGAGCGCGGCACTGAGGCTCTCCTCGGAGAGGCGGCTGCCGGGCGGGAAGTACCCCTCGGTGATCCGCTCCCGCAGAATCGCCGCCACCCGCTCCGCGGTTCCGGCGCCCGCGCCGATCTGAGCGGCGCTGTCCGCCATCAGCTCCGAGAGGTCCGGAGCCGCCCGGCCGGCCCCCGTCGTACTCCGGCCCTCCCCCGTCACGTTCCGGCTCGCCGCCCCCGTCATGCTCCTGCCCGCTGTCCCCGCCATGTTCCGGCCCCTGTCCGTCCGTCGCTCGCCGCTCCGCCCCGCGCCGGGCAGCGCCGCCAAGTCAACCGCAGCGGTACGCCCGCCCCCAAGCCGGCCCCTGGCCGGCACTCCGTCGTTACTCGCCCGACCCCTTGTCAGATTGTTCAACAATTCGTTAGCGTACGCGCGTGATGGATCTCAACGCGGACCTCGGCGAGGGCTTCGGCCGGTGGCAGCTCACCGATGACGACGCCCTCCTCTCCTGTGTGACCAGCGCCAATGTCGCCTGCGGTTTCCACGCGGGCGACGCGTCCGTGATGCGCCGGGTGTGCGATACGGCCGCCGCGCGTGGCGTCCGTATCGGCGCTCATGTCTCGTACCGGGACCTCGCCGGTTTCGGCCGCCGCTCGATGGATGTGCCACCCGGTGAACTGGCCGCCGAGATCGCCTATCAGATCGGCGCGCTCCGGGTCTTCGCGGAGGCCGCCGGGCCAGGCGTGTCGTACGTCAAACCGCACGGCGCCCTCTACAACCGCACCGTACGGGACGAGGAACAGGCCGCAGCGGTCGTCGAGGGCATCCGCCTGGCGGGCGGCAGCCCGGCGGTCCTCGGCCTGCCCGGCTCCCACCTGCTCGCAGCGGCCAGGACCGCGGGGCTCCCGGCGGTCGACGAGGCGTTCGCCGACCGCGCGTACACCCCGCAGGGCACGCTCGTACCGCGCCGCGAACCCGGCGCGGTGATCGAGGACGCCGCGACGATCGTGCGCCGGTCGGTCGGGATGGCCGTCGACGGCACGGTCACCGCCGCCGACGGCAGCCGCGTCACGGTCGGCGCCCGCTCCCTGTGCGTACACGGCGACACGCCAGGCGCCGCCGACGTCGCCCGCCGGATCAGGGCGGCCCTCGAAGAAGCCGGCGTCACGGTCCGGGCGTTCACGTGAAGCCCACGGACAGCACCGAAGCGAACGACTCCGGCGCCCAGGTGCCCACCACTGTGCTGCCCGCCCCTCCGGGCGGCGACAGCGCCGGCCGGGACGGGAACACCGCCGGCCCGGACGGCGACAGCGTCCGGGTGCTGCCCGCGGGCCGCCACGGTCTGCTCGTGGAACTCCCCACCGGGGAAGCGGCCGAGGCGTTCCACGCCGAACTGCTGCGCCGTCGCACCCTCGGGGTGCTCCCCACCGTCCGCGAGATCGTGCCGGGCGCCAGAACCGTCCTGCTCGACGGCATCGCCGATGGCACACCCGGCGCCCCGGAACGGCTGGCCCGCTCCCTCGCCGCCTGGCCCATACCGCCCCTGCCGCGCGACTCAGGCCCGGTCGTCGAGGTGCCCGTGGTGTACGACGGCCCCGACCTCGCCGATGTGGCCGCCGTGTGGGGCGTCGGGCCCGGTGACGTGGCCCGGATCCACAGCGGCATCGAATTCCGGGTCGCCTTCTCGGGTTTCGCACCCGGTTTCGGCTATCTGACCGGTCTCCCCGAGCGCTTCCGGGTGCCACGCCGGGCCACCCCGCGCACCCGGGTCCCCGCCGGATCGCTGGCGCTGGCCGGTCCGTACACCGGCCTGTACCCGCGCGAGTCACCCGGCGGCTGGCAGCTCATCGGCCGTACCCCCGGCCCGCACCGCCTCTGGGACCAGGACCGCTCCCCCGCCGCACTGCTGACACCGGGCACCCGGGTCCGTTTCATGGACACCTCGGAGCGCCACCGCGCCGCCGACACCCAGACCCAGGAGGCGGCCAGGTGACAGCGGCGGCAGAGGAGACAGCGGCACCAGAGGCGACACCGGCCACACAAGCAACAGCAGCGACACCACCCGCCCCAGGGGCACCAGCCACGCCCCACACGCTCCAGGTGGTCCGCGCGGGCGCCCTGACCACGGTGCAGGACGGCGGCCGTACCGGATACGCCCATCTCGGTGTGCCCCGCGCGGGCGCCCTGGACGCCCCGGCCAGGCACCTGGCCAACCGGCTGGCCGGCAACCCGGTGGACGCCGCCGTGCTGGAGACCACGCTCACGGGCTGCGCGGTCCGCCCCACCCGTCCGGTGACGGCGGTCGTCGGAGGCGCGCCCTGCCGGGTCACGGTCGACGGCAGACCCGCCCCCTGGGGCGCCCCCGTCCGGGTGCCCGCCGGCGCCGTGCTCGAAGCGCACCCGGCGGAACACGGCGTCCGCAGCTATCTGGCCTTCGGGGGCGGACTGCTTCCCGATCCGGTACTCGGCAGCCGCTCGGCCGACCTGCTCTCGGGACTCGGCCCGGCCCCCCTGCGGGACGGCGACGCCCTCCCGCTCGGCATCCCGCAGAGCCACGCCCCGGCCCCCGGCGCGGACCACGCCCCCTGGCCCGGCATCCCCCGCACCCTCATCCTGCCGGTGCTGCCGGGCCCCCGCCACGACTGGTTCACCCCGGCCGCCCTGCACACCCTGACGACGGCCGGATACCGGGTCTCGCCGCACAGCAACCGCATCGGCCTGCGCACCGAAGGCCCCGCCCTGGAACGGGCCCGGCAGGGCGAACTCCCCAGCGAGGGCGTGGTCCTGGGCTCCGTCCAGGTCCCGCCGGACGGCCGCCCGGTGGTCTTCCTCAACGACCACCCGACCACGGGCGGCTACCCGGTGATCGGCGTCGTCCCGGAACCCTCCCTGCCCGCAGCCGCCCAGGCACCCCCCGGAACAGCACTGCGCTTCACCCTGCTCGGCTGAACCCGCGTTCCCGGCACAGCACCCCTCACCCCGTGGCTGAATTCGCGTTCTCGACATGGCCGGCCGTTTCCGGTTCCCTCCAGAACCGGAAACGGGAAACCCGCCCGGGTGTCTTGCCCGCCGCCACGGGCAGGCCCGAATCTGGCTCACGGCGCCGGTGGAGCCACGCATCTCAGGGGGTTACGTGCTGGACCAACCCGATACTTTCGGCAGCGCATTACGCAGGGCCCGCATGGACGCGGGCCTGACTCTCACCCGGTTGTCCTCGCTGATTCACTACAGCAAGGGGCAGCTCAGCAAGGTGGAGACCGGCAGAAAGCGCCCCACACCGGAACTGGCCCGGCTGTGCGACGGGGAGTTGCGGCAGGACGGGGCCCTGCTCGCCATGCTCCCGGGCCGCAGTGCGGACCGCCGGTCCTCGTCCACGCACCGGACGGAGCGCCAGGCGGAGGACCCGGCTGCTCCGCCGGGCCGCCGCCAGGTCGTCGCGCTGGGGGCCGCCCCACTGCTCGGGTTACTGCCGGGCGCCGGCCCGCAGTCCAGCGGTTCCGGCCCGGCGGACGGCACCCTGCTGGAGGTATCGCGTGCCCTGTTCGACCAGTTCCGCCGGCTGGGGCAGACCGCCCCGGCGACCGCGGTGCTCCCTGCCCTGGCGGCACAGACCCAGGCGCTGCAGGTCCTGGCTGCCCGCAGCGGCCCGCGGACCGGCCGCGGGCTTCTCGCGCTGTGCGCATCCTACGCGGAGTTCGCCGGGTGGATGGCGCAGGAGTCGGGAGACGCGGCCGGAGCCCTGAGCTGGACCGACCACGCGGTGGAGCTGGCCGCCGCATCCGGTGACCGCGATCTCGCCGCCTACGCACTCGTACGGCGTGGGCTCATCGCGTACTACAGCGGCGACGCGGCCGCCACGGTGGCACTGGCGCAGCAGGTGCGCCGCTCCCACCGGCCACCGGCGCGGATCATGGGTCTCGCGGCCCAGCGCGAGGGGCAGGGACACGCACTCGCTGGCGAGTACGGCCCGGCCATGCGCGCGCTGGACCGGGCGAGGGAGTTCCTCGCCGCCGACACCGGGGGCACAGGACGCCCGGTGCTCGGCACGACCCATCTCACCGATCCCGTGGCGATGACGACCGCCTGGTCGCTGCTCGACCTCGGGAGAGCCGGGGAGTCCGCCGCGGCGCTTGACCAGGAACTGGCCAAGGTGCCGGCGGGCGCCCTGCGGACCCGCGCCAGATACGGCGTGCGGCAGGCGCTCGCCCACGCGCTGTCGGGCGAAATCGACCATGCCTGTTCTCTGGCCGGCGGTCTGCTGGCCGACGCCCACACCGTCGGCTCGGCGACGGTCGGACTCGATCTGCGCCGGCTCGCCCGAGTGCTCGGTCGCCACCCTGCCAGCCCTGCGGTACGCGAGCTGTCCCCCGTGCTCAGCTCCGTCCTGGCTCCCGCACGACCGGATCAGTAGCCCCGGATCAACAACCCGGATCAGCAACCGGATCAGTCACCAGAGAGGGACCGACATGCCTGATGTCTTCATCAACTACCGCACCGGAGACGGCGAGGAGACCGCCACCACCCTGGAACGGGAGCTCAGTGGCCGCTTCGGCAGCCGCCGTATCTTCCGTGCCAGCAAATCGATCGAGCCGGGTGCGCTCTTCGACGACGAGCTGTTGAGGGCGGTGCGGCGCAGCAGTGTTCTGATCGCGGTCGTCGGAGGGCAGTGGGCCGCCGCACCGGAACTCCGGGACCCCAAGGACTGGGTACGCAAGGAGATCCTGGAAGCTTTCCGGTGCTCCCTCCATGTCGTGCCGGTGCTCGTGGGGCGCCGCACCGAGCGGCTGCGCGCGGACGAACTGCCACGCGCACTGGCGAAACTCGCCCGATGCCAGTCCGTCCGGTACGACACACAGGACGCCGATGCCGGCCTGCGACGCATCAGTGCCTTTCTGGCCGACCGCGTACCGGAGCTGGCCGAGGCTGAACGTGTCACCGCGCGGGAGCAGCCCCGTACTGCCCCAGGTTCCGTGACGAACTCGACGGGAAGCGTCAGCGGAACGGCCATCCAGGCAGGCGACATCTCGGGAGACGTCGGCGGCACAGTCATCAAGGACGTCCACGGTCCCGTCCACACGGGCACCGGGCCCCAGCACCAGCCGTACCTCTCGGGCGACGGCGCGCAGTACATCGCGGGCGACAACCGCGAGGGGATCCACCAGTCGTTCGGCACCAGGCGACGACGTGAGGACGAGTCCCGGTGAGCGAATCGACCTCCACGCATATCGGGAGCAGCGGGTCGGTCCACGCGGGCTCCGGCCCCCAGACCAACAACTACTACACAGGCCCCCCTCCGAAGGAGACCACGGAGAGGTCACCGCGCAAGGTCGCCGAGGACGAACTGCGCTGGCTGCTCCGGCACTTCGTTCCTCCCGAAGGATTCCACGAGGCATCCGACGTGCTGGAGCAGCACCGCATGGTGCTCCTAGGAGGCAGGCCGGGCAGTGGCCGGGGCACGGCGGCCAGAATCCTGTTGCGCGGTATGTCGGGGCCGGCCCCGATCCAGGAACTGCCCCTGGAACAGGAGGAGGAGGACTCCCGGTGCCTGCTCGACCCCGAAGTGGTCGCCCAGGACGACCGGCTGCTGCTCGACCTGTCCGCGGCGGACGACCGGCTGTGGGCCGCGGTCCAGACAGAACTGTCACCCTTCCGCCAAGCCGTCAGGGACAGGAGCGCGGGGCTCGTCATCATCCTGCCCGCCCGTCTCTCCGGCTCGGACGACGGCCTCACCCCCGTACTGGGGCATCTGCGACGCACCATCAGCCGTACGCCGGGCATGGAGATGGACATCGTCAGACACCATCTGCGGAGTTCGGGGCTCGATCCGACGAAGACGGACTCGGCCCCCGTCACCGTGACGGACTACCTCACCCGGGCACCGTCCCTGTCCCGCGTCGCCGGATTCGCTCAGCTGCTGTGTGAAGCGGCAGGCAGGGGTGGACAGTTCACGGACTGGTGCGAGCAGGCGCTGGTCGGTGCGGGGCGAACTCCGGAGCAGGCGGCCCGCCAGTTCGGCACGCTCCGCAAGGGCGCCGACCGCGCTCTGCTGGTGACGACCGCCATGCTCCACGGAGCCAGAGCGGACGCCGTACACCGGGCGACCGAGATGCTGCTCGGCGGCGAACTGCCGGACAGCGTACGGACGCTGCTGAGACGCCGTGCGCTGTCCGAGCGGCTGGCCGGGATCGAGGCGGAGATCACGGCGGGCAACCGGGTCCGCTTCACCGGGGTCGGTCTCGACGGGGCAGTGCGCACCCACATCTGGCGGGACTTCCCCGACCTGCGCGAACCCCTGCGCATCTGGGCCGGTGAGGCCGTGACTCTGCCCGAACTGACGGACACCGACCGCGACCGGCTGGTCGACCGGCTGGCGGAGCAGTGTCTGGTCACACAGCGCCCTGATGACCTGCTCGATCTCACGAAGCAGTGGTCCGCCGGCGCACGCTCCGACGGGCCCGCTCTCCGCGCCGCCGCGCATGCACTGCGTCACGGCCTGCGGAGTGTGCCGTACGGCGGGAGGTTCCGTCACCACATCTACGCCCTGTCGACGAGCGGCAGTATCGGCGCACCGCTGCGACACGTCCTCATCAACGTCTGCGCCGCCGACATGTCCGTCTCCCACCCCTACGCGGCACTGGTCCGTCTGCACCATCTGGCCCGCAGGGAAGGCACCGGTTCAGAAGGCCGAGAGGCGCTCTGGAAGCTGGTCCGGGAGAACCACCATCTGCTGCGACGGATGCTCGACCGTCTCGCGTCGAGCCCCTGGCCCGTCGATCCGGACATCTTCCTGTTCCTGTCGGGCCCGGGACCACTGACCGAATTCGCGTACGGTTCGCGCCCGCTCCTGGCCGTACCCGCTGTACGAGCCCGCCTCGCCAGGTGCTGGGCCACCGTGCTGCGTGACCGCAGCGCAGCGCAGTGGGCCCCGGCAGCGGATACCTGGCTGGCAGCGGTGTGCGAGGGCGCTCCGTACGCGGACCGCTTCCTCGACATACTTGTCGACGCCTGCGAGCAGCGGGGCGACCGCTTCGCACTCCTCTACCGCTTCGCCGGTGAGTGGGCCGCTCGCCGACAGCTCGATGAGCCCATGCCAGAGGACCACAGGGCGGCAGCCCTGCCGGACAGACTCCTGCAGAAGATCAGCGCCGCACAGGACGACAGGCCCACCTCACCCCGGGAGTCGACAGCACCATGAGCTCCGGTCAGAAAACCGTCACCGTCTTTCTCACCCTGATCGGCGGCCTTCTCCTCGTCATCGTCGGCCTGTACGAGAGCTGGCCGCTCTGGGCGTGGCCGGTGGCCGCCGTGCCGCTGCTGGCAGCTCCTGCGCTGGCCATACGATTCGCGGACCGCCGGGAGGAGCCGTTCCCGGCGGAGTTCATGCCGGATCTGCCGGTGCCCCCGGTGGAGCGGCGTGAGCTGCGCATCAGCGACGTCGGCCTGCCCAGCGCGGCGGACGACTACGATTTCCTGTTCTCGGCGACGGTCCGCTGGTGCCCGGTGTCCGCCCCGGCCGGCTCACCACCGGTCAACGCGAGCGGGCTCGCGGTCGATGCCCTTCTCGACCGGGCCCGGGCAGTGACCGCGCTCCGCGACCCCACCCGCAGCTCCCTCGTCCAGCACGAATTGAACGGGGCGCTGGGCACGATGCAGGAGGACTCCTCGGGGCGGGTCCAGGCGATGGCGCTGGAGGTCAGCCTCACCCTCTCGGACCGGGACCAGGAGCGGCTGGCGGCACTGGCCTCCGTCCGCAAGGACGAAGCGGTCTGGGAGCACGAGCGGAAGTTCGAGCAGAGCCGCAGGACCTATCTGGGCGAGGACGTCCTGCGGGACACCGGCAGCGCGGTGGTGTGGTGGCTGCACCGCAACGACGACAGCGTGGACAGGACCGTCAAGGACATCGGCCTGCTCGCCCAGCTCACATCGGCCGCCAACAATCAGGACATCGATGAGAGGTACCGGCATCTGGTGGCCGGCCCACCGGACGAGAGCCCGGAGAGCCCGCCCGGCGGGGACCCGACACCGCCCGCCGGACCCGGCGGCACCCCAGGCGCTGCCCCGGAAGAGGCGGCGGAGCCGGGCGGGGCGGCGCCGAGTGACGCCTTCGCCCAGCTGGTGGACTCCTTCGGGCTTGCACCGCAGGACCCGGTGGTCCCCTTCCTCGCCGCGCAGGTCGCAGGAACACTGCGTTATCTCGACGGAGACCCCGCAGCCGAGATCCGCGCGCGGTTCGGCCCCGCCTCACCGTCCGGCCGGCCCTCACCTCCACGCCGCGTCAACGGCGCGGGCCCCGCCGGCCCTCCCCCGCCCGCGGAGTCGGTGCCCTTCTGAACCGCCCCGGACCCCACGTACAAACACGGCGCTGCCCGGCCCCCACCAGGGAG
>NZ_JBSHBW010000052.1:0-37966 GCF_053612185.1 Streptomyces sp. NPDC054757 | reverse complement strand
GGCCGGCATCACGCCGGCCGGGGCGGCCGCCGTATGCGCCCGGCGAAGAGTCCGGGGCGTCCGCCGTATACCGCCGACCGGCGACCGGCTGCCGTACCCGGCTCCGACTGCGCCCGGAGCGACGCCGGATGCCGGGGACCGCCGTGCATGGTTCCATGAGAGATGTCAGTGCTTGAGGCTCCCGCGGCATCCGCCCAGCGGACGCAACGGGGTGGCACATCAGGCTGATCCCACGACTTTCAGGGCGGCACGCGGCTGTCCGGCCGGACCGGTGCGAGCCGGCCGCCCTCATGGACACCGCCGTGGATCCGCCCCGCGTAACCACCCCGGGCGCGCGGGCCGGTGGTCCTGGAAGGAGACGCGGTATGTCCACAGCCATCCTCAGCGTTTTCAGACAGCTCATACAGCTGGTGACAGGCGCGGCCACGGCCGTCGGCCGTTACGTCGCGCAGCACTTCTCGACCCGCAGGCCCCCGGCGGAACACGCCGGGCGGCCCCGCCCCGCAGATCTGCTCTCCGGCCGGATCGGGCAGGCCGAATACCAGGCGGACCAGGAGCGGCTGGCCCTCGCCGACGAGTCCGCCCACCCACTCCACGTCCCCTCGCTGCCGAGACGATGACCCGCCCCGCCGACCCGGACCGGCGGAGCGGCCCGCCGCAGGGCCCAGCCGCCGTCATCCGCGCCGGCGGACTCACCAAGGCGTACGCCAAGTCCGCCGCCCCGGCAGTGGACGGCATCGATCTCCGGGTGTGCCAGGGAGAGATCTTCGGACTGCTGGGGCCCAACGGGGCCGGCAAGACCACCACGGTCGGCATGCTGACCGCCCGGGTGGTGCCGACGGCGGGCTCCGCGTACATCGGTGACATCGACGTGGTCGCCGAACCGACGCTCGCCAAACAGCTCATCGCCGTCGTCAGCCAGCAGAACACCCTGGACCGCTCGCTGACGGTGTGGGAGAACCTGTACTTCCACGGCCTGCTGTTCGGCATTGCGCGACGGGAGTCACGCCGCACCGCCGACGCCCTGCTCGAACAGTTCCATCTGTCCCGCTGGGCCAAGTCGTCGGTGTTCGCCCTGTCCGGCGGGATGGCGCAGCGTCTGATGGTGGCCCGTGCGATCTTCCACCGCCCCGCCGTGCTCTTCCTCGACGAGCCGACGGCCGGTCTCGACCCGCAGGGCAGGCTGGCACTCTGGGAGGCGCTGGACCGGCTGATCGCGGAGGGCCAGACGATTCTGCTCACCACGCACAACATGGAGGAGGCCGACCACCTCTGCGACCGGGTGGCGATCATCGACCACGGCCGGATCCTCGCGCTGGACACACCGGCGGCCCTCAAACAGGGGCTCGGTGCCGACGCCGTGGTCACGGTCGCCACCAGCGGCAGCCAGGAGGGCCTGGCCGCCCGGCTGAACAGCGACATCCAAGGAGTCGTCCGCACCCGGCTGGTCGACGGAGCCGTCGAGATACAGGTCAAGGGCGCCGAACGGCTGCTGCCGAGGGTCGTCACGAGCGCGGAGGCCGGCGGGTTCGAACTGGTCGACCTCTCGATCACCGAGAGCACTCTGGAGACCGTCTTCATCAGCCTGACCGGACAGGAGCTGAGGGACTGATGGCCACGTCAAGTGCCGCCCCGCCGCCCGGTGACGTACCACCCGGTGACGTACCGCCCGGCGACGTACCGTCCGCCGGCGGATCCGGGCGCCCCATCGGCGTACGGCCGGCCCGGTCGGCGGCCGCCGCGAGCCGCTCCGCGCTGAGCGCGCTGGTCCAGCGCGATCTGACCGTACTGATGAAGAACTTCGGCGAGTTCGCCGGCCGGACCGTCATGCAGCCGTTCCTGCTGGTCTTCGTGTTCCTGTACGTGTTCCCCCTCATCGGCCAGGGGATCGGGTCGGGCGGCGGCGCCAGGGGGGAGTCGGCGTTCGCGACCGTCCTGGTCCCCGGGGTGGTGTCCATCGCGATCATGTTCCAGGGCATCCAGTCGGTCGCCATCCAGATGTCCCAGGAGTTCGGCTTCACCCGCGAGATCGAGGACCGGGTGCAGGCCCCGTGCCCGATCTGGCTGGTGGCGGTCGCGAGGGTGCTGTCCGGGTCGGCCCAGGGGCTGATCTCGGCGGTCATCGTGCTGCCGATCGCCGCCGTCGTGCACGCCCCCGGAGTCCACCCGCACCTCAGCATCCACTGGTGGATCGTGGTCACCCTGATCCCGCTCTCCTGCCTCACGATGACCTCGCTCGGGCTGCTGCTGGGCACCACGTTCGAGCCGAGGAACATCGGGGTGATGTTCGGCTTCGTCGTGCTGCCGCTCGTCTTCCTCGGCGGTACGTACTACCAGTGGACCAGGCTGGCCCCCGTACAGGTCGGCGGATTCCACTGGCTCCAGGTGCTGGTACTGGTCAACCCCCTGATCTACATGAGCGAGGGCATGCGGGCCGGGTTCACCGACGTGTCCCATATGCACCTGTACGTGATCTATCCGGTGCTCGCCGGTTTCTGCGCGCTCTTCCTCGCTCTCGGACTGCGCAACTTCCGCCACCGCGTGCTGTCCTGAGCTGCGCTGCGGTGCGGCAGCCCGGCAGTGCGGCCGAGTTGCGGTGCGGCCGAATTGGTCCAGACCGCTCCTGCTACCGTCTGCCGGAGCCCGGCCACGCACGGACCGGCGCGGCAGGAGAGGGGGAGCACGGTGGTCACCACAGGCACCGGGCGGGCATTCATCGGTTCGTTCACCTCGGCAGGGGGCCCGGGGCTCGTCGCCGCCTCGGTGGACGCGACGGGGGCGTTGACCGCGCTGGGCGCGGTGGACACCGTGCCGAACCCCTCGTTCCTCGCCGTCGCCCCCGGCGGCGCGGTCCTGTACGCCGTCTCCGAGACCGGCGACGGGGCGGCTGCGGCCTTCGACGTCACCGGGGCGCTGCCCCGGCTGATCGGTGCTCCGGTCGCCGTGGGCGGCGCCGACCCCACCCACCTCGTACACACCGGCGGGCATGTCGTCACCGCCAACTACAGCTCGGGGAGCGTCAGTGTGCTGCCCGTACGCGCGGCCGACGGCGGTCTGGTCGCCCCCGTCTCGGTACTGCGTCACGAGGGCCGCGGGCCGCACCAGGACCGGCAGGAGGGCCCGCACGCCCACCAGGTGAGACAGGACCCCACCGGGCGCTGGGTGCTGAGTGTGGACCTCGGCACCGACTCCGTACGGGTCTGCGCACTGGACCCGGACTCGGGAGCGCTGACGGTGCACGGGGAGACCGCGCTGCGGCCCGGCAGCGGCCCCCGCCATCTGGCCTTCCACCCGGCGGGAACGCATGTGTACGTCCTGAACGAGCTGGAGCCCACCCTCACGGTCTGCCGGTGGGACGCCGCGACCGGCACGCTGGAGCCGGCCGGCACGACCGCGCTGCTGCCCGGAGGCACCGCGGGGGAGAGCTACGGGTCAGGGGTGGCCGTCGCACCCGATGGGCGCTTCGTCTGGGCGGCGAACCGGGGGCAGGACAGCATCTCCGTACTGGCCCTCGACGCGAGCGGGGAAAGGCCCGCACTGGTGACCACGGTGGACTGCGGCGGCCGGTGGCCGCGCGACCTGACGCTGGACCCCGGCGGGCGGCGGCTGTATGCGGCCAATGAGCACTCGGGGGATGTGACCTGGTTCGACATCGACCCGCTGACCGGGATCCCGGGCCGCTCCGGCTCCGTGGAGGTGGCCGCGGCCTCGTGCGTGGTGTTCGCCTGACGGCCCGGGCGGAACAGGAAGGGGCCCGCACCTGCCCGGTGCGCGCCCCTTCCTGTGCGCAGTCGTCCGCCGCGGGTCAGCCGACCGGGGCTCCCTGGGACGGCTGCTGCGGTGAGATGCCCAGCGCGGTGGTGTACTTCGACAGCACCAGCTTGCCGACCGCCGGGTAGGCGCCGAGCGGTGCGGCGGACGCGCAGTCCGCCTCCTTGGCAGCCCCCGCCAGCAGCTCGTCCGTGACCTCGGGGCCGATCAGGTACGGCGCGAGCGCCAGCTGCGCCGAGCCCGAACCCCGCAGCTGCTCGGCGATGGCGGCGACGGAACCGTCCACATCGAGAGCGGCGGCCATCACCGGCACGGCCAGCCGCGCTGCCAGCAGCATCCCGGTGATCCCGGCGGCCTGCACGGCCTCGTCGCCGCCGACCGTCGCCAGGATGATGCCGTCGGCCGCGGTGGCGACGGTGAACAGCCGGGCCCGGTCGGCCCGGGACAGACCGGCCTCCGAGAGACGCACATGCAGCCCCTCCGCGAGCAGCGGGTGCGGTCCCAGCACCTCGGTCAGCTCGGCAGCGGTGGTGCTGTCCATCACGGCCTGCCGTATCCGCCGCTCGGTGGCCGCGTCCGGGCCGGCCAGCAGCGGCACCACGACGGCGGTGGCGCCGGCCGGCTCGGCCACCTCGCGCCCGGCGGCCTTCGCCAGCTCGTAGCGCGCCACCCGCTCGGCTGCGGTGGCGGAGAGCACCGTCTCCAGGGCGGGGAACTCGTCCTCGCCGCCGTCCAGATATCCGATACGGGCGTCCAGCCCCGGCAGCTCGGAACGGGCGATCGACATCACCTCTTCCGCCAGGCTGCGAACAGCGGCGGAAGGTGTGCCGGGAACAGCGAGAACCAGCGCGGGCGCGCCCTCAGGGGCCACCGCGGGTTCCGGGCGGCGGTGCCGTCCGGTCTGGCGGGGTCGCGGCATTCGTACAGGCAGGCCGGGAACGGGCCCATTGGGGGAGCTCATGGCGCCGCATGCTACTGGCTTTGCAGGCCCGGCTGTTCGGGGAGGGTGCGTTCGTGAGGCGTCTGTCCTCTTTTATCCGTTGCGTCTGGTCCTCATCGCGTATCCTGTTCCGCCACGACACGCAAGAGCTGTGGATGCGGCGGCAGTCGAAGCCCTCCGGTGGCGAGCGCCGAAGCGATCCGTACCGCTCCCACCAGCGGATCCCCCGCCGCCGGCACGGGTCTGGCAGACGGCAGCAGGGCGGCGAGCTCCTCGCGCGCAGGGGTGAGCAGCGGGTCCCCCATCTTGAACAGACCACCCGTGAGGGCTACTTCACAGCCCG
The DNA here is from genome assembly GCF_053612185.1 of Streptomyces sp. NPDC054757. Taxonomy (NCBI): domain Bacteria; kingdom Bacillati; phylum Actinomycetota; class Actinomycetes; order Kitasatosporales; family Streptomycetaceae; genus Streptomyces; species Streptomyces sp. NPDC054757. The sequence goes on along the minus strand of NZ_JBSHBW010000052.1, from coordinate 32,912 downwards.
CGCCTGACTCCGCCCGCGGCGCCGGGCAGACGGCGGCGGCCGCTTCGGCGATCTGCCGGGCCGCGTCCCGCAGGATCGCCGCCGCCACCGGGTCGCCCGGCGCGCACCTGGCCACCTCCGGGGCGAACGAGGCGAGCACGGCGGGCCGGTCCGTACGCGGATAGAGCAGCCCCGGCAGACCGCCGGCCGGTCCGAAGACCGCCTCCAGCCGTTCGAGCAGCGCGTCCGAACCGCCCCGCCGCCCGTCGTACGCGCGCATCGCGGCCTCAAGGCCGGCCCGGCCGATCCAGGCCCCGCCGCCGCAGTCGCCCAGCAGATGCCCCCAGCCGTCCGCCCGGCGCCACCGCACGAGGTCGGTGCCCAGCGCGATCATCCCGGTGCCCGCAGCGACCACCGCGCCCGGCCGCTGGCCGAGCGCTCCCGCGTACGCCGTCACCGCGTCGGCGGCGAGCGCCAGCCGCCGCACCCCGAGCGCGCGCTCCAGCGCGGCCGGCAGCTCCGCGCGCAGGTCGTCGCCGAGCGTCGCCATCCCGGCGGCCCCGATGGCCACCGCCGACACCCCGGCCCCGCCCGTGCGCCCGAGCAGCTCCCCGGCCATGGGCAGCAGCTGCTCCAGCAGATGAGCCGCTTCGATTCCGCGGGCGCCGGTGCGTACGGGAATCCGGGAGGCGACGGAGGTTTCCGTTCCGGTGAGCGCCGGATCCGCGGCGGCGAGCGCCACCCGCAGCCCGGAGCCGCCCGAGTCCACCCCCAGCACCCAGGTCACGGCAGCCGCCAGTCCACCGGCTGGGCCCCCTGGCGTACCAGCAGGTCGTTGGTCCGGCTGAAGGGGCGCGAACCGAAGAAGCCACGGTCGGCCGACATGGGGGAGGGGTGGGACGACTCGACCGCGGGAAGGTCGCCGAGCAGCGGCCGGAGGTTGCGGGCGTCGCGCCCCCACAACACCGAGACCAGCGGCTTCCCCCGGGCGGCAAGCGCCCGGATGGCCTGCTCGGTCACGTCCTCCCAGCCCTTGCCGCGGTGGGCCGCCGGCTTGCGCGGTGCCGTGGTCAGCGCCCTGTTGAGCAGCAGTACGCCCTGCTCGGCCCAGGGGGTCAGATCCCCGTTGGAGGGGCGGGGCAGCCCGAGGTCCGTGTGCATCTCGCGGAAGATGTTGTCCAGACTGCCCGGCACCGGGCGTACATCGGGCGCCACCGAGAAGCTCAGCCCGACGGCGTGCCCCGGTGTCGGATAGGGATCCTGGCCGACGATCAGGACACGTACCTCGTCGAACGGCTGCTGGAACGCGCGCAGCACGTTCGCCCCCGACGGCAGATAGGTGCGTCCCGCGGCGATCTCGGCGCGCAGGAACTCGCCCATCGCCGTGATCCGTCCGGCTGCGGGAGCGAGCGCCTGCGCCCATCCCGCTTCGACAATTTCGTTCAACGGTCGTGCTGCCACGGGGCGTCACTCTACTGGCACACCGCACCGGCACCGTGCCGGGTGCGCGGGAGCGGCCACGGGAGCGTCCACCAGCGGTGGAGCACCCGCTTTGCATGGTCATGCGTTATGACGCATACTCTTTCTATGTCTAAGGTTCTTACCTCCCTCCCGACCGGCGAGCGCGTCGGTATCGCCTTCTCCGGTGGCCTCGACACCTCCGTCGCGGTCGCGTGGATGCGCGACAAGGGCGCCGTCCCGTGCACCTACACCGCCGACATCGGCCAGTACGACGAGCCCGACATCGCGTCGGTCCCCGGCCGCGCGCTGGCGTACGGCGCCGAGATCGCGCGCCTGGTCGACTGCCGTGCGGCGCTCGTCGAGGAGGGCCTGGCGGCGCTCACCTGCGGTGCGTTCCACATCCGGTCGGGCGGGCGCTCCTACTTCAACACGACGCCGCTCGGCCGCGCCGTCACCGGCACCCTGCTGGTCCGCGCGATGCTTGAGGACGACGTACAGATCTGGGGCGACGGCTCGACGTTCAAGGGCAACGACATCGAGCGGTTCTACCGCTACGGCCTGCTCGCCAACCCCCACCTGCGCATCTACAAGCCGTGGCTGGACGCGGAGTTCGTCACCGAGCTCGGTGGCCGCAAGGAGATGTCGGAGTGGCTGGTCGCCCACGACCTCCCGTACCGCGACAGCACCGAGAAGGCCTACTCCACCGACGCCAACATCTGGGGCGCGACCCACGAGGCCAAGACCCTGGAGCACCTCGACACCGGCGTCGAGACCGTCGACCCGATCATGGGGGTCCGGTTCTGGGACCCCGAGGTCCCGGTCGCCGCCGAGGACGTGACCATCGGCTTCGACCAGGGCCGCCCGGTGACGATCAACGGCAAGAGGTTCGCCACCCCGGTCGACCTGGTGATGGAGGCGAACGCCATCGGCGGCCGTCACGGCATGGGCATGTCCGACCAGATCGAGAACCGGGTGATCGAGGCCAAGAGCCGCGGCATCTACGAGGCCCCCGGGATGGCGCTGCTGCACGCCGTGTACGAGCGCCTGGTCAACGCGATCCACAACGAGGACACCGTCGCGCAGTACCACAACGAGGGCCGGCGCCTCGGCCGCCTCATGTACGAGGGCCGCTGGCTCGACCCGCAGGCACTGATGATCCGCGAGTCGCTCCAGCGCTGGGTGGGAGCGGCGGTCACCGGAGAGGTGACACTGCGGCTGCGGCGCGGTGAGGACTACTCGGTCCTGGACACCTCGGGCCCGGCGTTCAGCTACCACCCCGACAAGCTCTCCATGGAGCGCACCGTGGACTCCGCGTTCGGCCCGGTGGACCGGATCGGCCAGCTCACCATGCGGAACCTCGACATCGCCGACTCCCGCGCCAAGCTGGAGCAGTACGCAGGCCTCGGCATCGTCGGCAACACCCACGCCACGCTCATCGGCGCAGCCCAGGCCGCGTCGACGGGTCTGATCGGCGCGATGCCGCAGGGCGGGGCCGAGGTCATCGCCTCCCGCGGCAAGGCCGAGGGCGCCGACGAGATGCTCGACCGCGCCGCGATGGAGTTCGGCACCGACTGACCCGGGACGGGCAGGACACCCGCCGCCCGGAGGGCGACCCGGGCGACCCTCCGGGCGGCGGTACTCCGACGCCGGCGGCCAGGGTCTGTCCGGCCCGCGAAGATCGGCCGAGGCCCTATCGGGGCGCCGGCAGGGTGACCTCGAAGCGGCAGCCGCCGGTCACGTTGCGCACCGCGGCCCGGCCGGCGTGCGCCTCCACGATGCCGCGCACGATGGCCAGGCCGAGACCGGCGCCCGCCGGGGGTGTGCGGGCCTCGCTGCCCCGCCAGCCGGTGTCGAAGACCCGCGCGAGGTCGTCCTCCGGGATGCCGCCGCAGCCATCGGTCACCGAGAGGACGACGGAGCCGGCCCGCCGCTCGGCGGCGACCGCGACCGTACCGTCGGCGGGTGTCCGGTGGATGGCGTTGACCAGCAGATTGGCCAGCACCCTGGTCATCTCCTTGCCGTCCACCTCGACCGGCAGGGGCTGCACACCGCCGCCCTCCAGCCGCACCCCGTGCTCACGGGCCAGCGGATCCGCCCCGGCCAGTGCGTCGCCCACCAGGTCGTACACGGACATCCGCACCGGAGCCAGCGTCAGCGCGCCCGCGTGGATACGGGACAGTTCGAAGAGATCGCCGACCATGGTGTTCATACGGTCCACCTCGGTGCGGATCTGCCGGAAGTAACGCTCGGGGTCGGACGCCATCCCGTCCTCCAGCGCCTCCGACATCGCCCGCAGCCCGGCGAGCGGAGTCCGCAGGTCGTGCGAGATCCACGCCACCAGCTCACGGCGTGAGGTCTCCAGCGCCCGCTCGCGCCGGCGCGACACCGCCAGCTTCTCGCTCGTCGCGGCCAGTTCCCGTCCCAGATCGGCCAGTTCGGCGGTGGGCGCCCCGCCCGGTTCGGCGAAGTCGCCCCCGTCGCCGAAGGACCGCGCGGCCAGCGTGAGCGCCCTGCTGCCCGCCACGACCCAGCGGCCGAGCAGCAGCGCGGTCGCCAGCGACACCACCGCGGCCATGGCCACCACCAGCGTCACGACCTTGAGGTCGTGCGGCGACAGGAACATCGCTCTCGCCACCACCAGTGTCCCCGCCAGCATCGCGGTCACCGCGACCGCCGAGACGACGGTGAGCGACAGGGTGACCGAGCGGTGGCGAAGCCGCCACAGGGCGCCCGCTCCGATCAGCCCGGCCGCACCGGCGCCGAGGAACGCGTACAGGGCGATGAAGAGCACATCCTTCACCGCGCACCCGCCCCGCCCGACCCGGACCGGGGCGCTGCGCCCGCGCCGGGCCCGCTCGCGTCCCGCCCGCCCGCGTCCCGCCCGCCCGCATCCGGCCTGTCCGGCCCGTATCGGCCCGCCTCGGGAACCCCGCCCCCGGGCCCCGGCGGCTCCGGCGCGTCCTCGAAGCGGTAGCCGACCCCCCACACCGTGCGGATCAGCCTCGGTGCGGCGGGATCGTCCTCGATCTTGCCGCGCAGCCGGCGCACATGGACCGTGACCGTCGACAGATCGCCGAACTCCCAGCCCCACACCTCATGCATCAGCCGCTCCCGGCCGCACGCCTGCCCCGGATGCCCGACCAGATAGGCCAGCAGATCGAACTCCCTCAGCGTCAGGGCGATTTCACGGCCGTCCTTGGTGGCACGCCGGGCCGCGGGATCCACCGTGATGCCCGCGGCGCGCAGCAGCGGCCCCGGACGGTCGCCGCCCGTACGGCTGCGCCGCAGCACCGAGTCGACGCGGAGCACCAGCTCACGCGGGCTGAACGGCTTGGTGACATAGTCGTCCGCGCCTATTTCCAGCCCCAGGATCCGGTCGTCCTCGTCGCCGCGCGCGGTCAGCATGATCACCGGAACCGGGCCGCGTTCCCGCAGCACCCGGCACACCTCCAGACCGTCCATGCCCGGCAGCATCAGATCGAGCACCACCAGGTCGGGGCTGCGCCGCGCCGCGCACTCCAGGGCCGCCGGGCCGTCAGCCGCGCGGTCCACCGAGTACCCCGCCCGGTCCAGATAACCGGCGACGACTTCGGAGACGGTCGGGTCGTCGTCGACGACCAGCACACAGGGCGGGCAGAGAGCGGGGCGCGGGTTCGGCATGCCCCCAGCCTGTCACCGGGCCGGGGCGCGCGGACCGTCGAGTGGGTGGTCGTGCACGGACGTCCGCGTTTCGTAAGGAGCGGATGAGCCCTCAAGCGCCCTCCGGTTCGTACGGTGAGGACGTGACCGAGCTGACGCCCCCGCGGCCCCCGAGCCCCGTGCCCCCTCTGACGGCGGACGTCGTCCTCCCCTGCCTCGACGAAGCGGGCGCGCTGCCCCGGGTCCTGGAGCGGATCCCGGACGGCTGGCGGGCCCTGGTGGTCGACAACGGCTCGACCGACGGCTCGGCCGCCATCGCCGCGGACCTCGGCGCCACCGTCGTCCACGAAGCCCGCCGCGGCTTCGGCGCCGCCTGCCATGCCGGTCTGCGCGCCGCCACAGCGGATCTGGTGTGCTTCTGCGACTGCGACGGTTCGCTCGACCCCGGGCTGCTGGCCGGTCTGGCCCGCCGGGTCGCGGACGGCGAATCCGACCTCGTACTGGGCCGCCGGCGTCCCACCGGGCGCGGCGCCTGGCCCCTGCACGCCCGCGCGGGGAACTACGCGCTCTCCCGGATGCTGCACACCCGGACCGGACTGCGCCTGCGCGACCTCGGCCCGATGCGGGTCGCCCGCCGCACGGCGCTGCTCGGCCTCGGACTGACCGACCGGCGCAGCGGCTATCCGCTGGAGATGGTCGTACGGGCATCCGACGCGGGGTGGCGGATCACCGAGCAGGACGTGCCCTACCGGCCGCGCACCGGGAAGTCGAAGGTCACCGGCACCTGGCGGGGCACCTGGCAGGCGGTGAGCGATATGCGCTCGGTTCTCGGCGCCCCCGCCCGCGCCGCCGCCTCCGCCCCCGCCGGGACGGCGGTGCGATGACCACGCTGCTCGTCATCGCCAAGGAGCCGCGGCCCGGCCGGGTCAAGACCCGGCTCACCCCGCCCTACACCCCCCAGCAGGCGGCGCACATCGCCGAGGCCGCGCTGAGCGACACGCTCGCGGCGGTTCTCGCCTGTCCGGCCCGGCGCCGGATCCTGGTGCTCGAAGGCACGCCCGGCACGTGGCTGCCGCCCGGCATCGAGGTCGTACCGCAGAGCGGCGGCGGACTCGACGAACGGCTCGCCGCCGCATTCGCCCTCTGTACGGGCCCCGCTCTGCTCATCGGCATGGACACCCCGCAACTCACCCCTGCCCTGCTGGAACCCGCGCTCGGGCCCGGCGGCTGGGAAGGCTGCGACGCCTGGTTCGGGCCCGCCGATGACGGTGGATTCTGGGCCCTCGGACTCGCGGAACCCCGCCCCGGACTCATCCGCGGGGTCCCCATGTCGACCCCGGGGACCGGCGCGGCGCAGCGGGCCAGGCTGACCGGCGCCGGGCTCACCGTCCGTGAGCTGCCCGCGCTGCGTGACGTCGACACCGCGCACGACGTACGGGCGGTGGCCGCCGCCATTCCGCACAGCCGCTTCGCGGCGGCCGTCTCGGGCATCGCGGCCACGGACCCGGCCTCCGTCCCCGGCGGCTCGGTGGATCCTGCCTTGCTCCCCGGCGGTACGGCGGCCCCGGCCGGCCACCGCCCCGGAGCCCGGACGTGAGCGCTCCGGCCCGGCCGCGCTGCTGGCAGTCCGATCCCTACACCGACGCCCTGCGCACCGGGCGCGGCCCGCTCTTCCTGCGCCGCGCGGACGGCTGGCTCCTCCCGCTCGACGTGGAACGCTGGTGTGCGGGCGCCGACCGCGCCGACATGTCCGTGCTCGGCCGGTGCGAGGGAACCGTCCTCGACATCGGATGCGGCCCCGGCCGGCTGGTCGCCGCACTGGCCGGTCTTGGCCACCGGGCGCTCGGCGTCGACGTCAGCCCCGCGGCCGTCGCCCGCACCGCACGGGCCGGAGCGCCCGCCCTGTGCCGCTCGGTCTTCGACCGGCTGCCGGGGGAGGGGCGCTGGGGTACGGCGCTGCTCATCGACGGGAATGTCGGCATCGGCGGCGACCCGGCGGCCCTGCTCGCCCGCGCCGCCCAACTCACCAGCCCCCGGGGCCTGTTGCTGGCCGAGGCCGCCCCGGTCGAGGTCGACGAGTGCGTACGGGTCAGGGTCGACGACGGCAGGGGCGGCGCCGGAGCCGACTTCCCGTGGGCCCGGGTGGGCGTACGCGCACTGCTCGGCCACGCACGCGCGGCCGGCTGGACCGCGGCCGGGCAGTGGCAGGAGGAGGGGCGCCCCTTCATCGCGCTGCGCAGATCCGGCGCCGTCGTGCACCAGGCACACTCCGCCGCGCCGGACCACGGGCCCTGAGCCGCGGCGGCCGTACGGAGGAACCCGCACCCCGGGGTACGGGAAACGGGCTGCGGTGACGGCTCGGCTCCCGTGCACCGGTACGGACGCACCCGGCGCCCCGGCGAAGTTACAGACTCGGTAAAGTCCCGGTCATGGCGGCCGAACCGACCGACCCCGGCACCCCCGACATCCGGAGCGCCTGGCGCTACCTGGTGTGGCTGGTCGCCGGGCAGCGCCGCAGGATCGCCGCGGGCGCCCTGCTGGGCACCGCGTGGACGACGGGGCTCACCCTGCCGCCCTATCTGCTGTCCCGGGCCATCGACGCGGGGCTCGGACCCGGCAGCCAGGGGACGCTGCTCCGCTGGACCGGCGCGCTGCTCGGCATCGGTGTGCTCAACGCCTGGCTCGGCATCATGCGCCACCGCACCATGACCCGGGTACGGATGGACGCCGCCTTCCGAACCGTGCGGGTCGTCGTACGGCACTCCACCCGGCTGGGCGCCGCACTCCCGCTCCGGGTGACGGCGGGTGAGGTCGCCGCGATCGGCGGCAGCGATGTGGCACGCATCAGCGAGGCCCTCACGGTGACCGGCCCCGGGGTCGGTGCGGTGGTGGCCTACTGCGTGGTGGCGGCCCTGCTGTACGCCGTGTCGCCGCTGCTCATGGCCGTCCTGCTGCTCGGTGTACCGCTGCTCGCCCTGGTGATCGGACCGCTGCTCGGCCGGCTGCGGGGCACGGAGTCCGTCTACCGGGAGCGCCAGGGTGAGCTCACCGCCCTGCTCACGGATCTGGTGGGCGGGCTGCGGGTGCTCGGCGGCCTCGGCGGCAAGGGGCTGTACGCCGACCGCTACCGCGCGGGGTCGCAGCGGCTCCGCGTCGAGGGGTACCGGGTCGGCGGGGTGACCAGCTGGATCCAGGCGCTCGCGGTCGGTCTGCCCGCGCTCTTTCTCGCCGCCGTCACCTGGCTCGCCGCCCGGATGGCGGCCGAGGGGACGATCACTGCGGGCCAACTGGTGGCGGTGTACGGCTATGTGGCGGTGCTCGTGGTGCCGGTGGCCTCCTTCGTCGAGGGTGGCTACGGCATCAGCCGGGGCCTGGTCGCCGCCCGCCGGGTGGTGCGCTTCCTCGCCGTCGAGCCGTACGCGGAGCCGGCCGCGCACCGCGGCGTCGCGCCCGCGCAGCCGTCCGTACTGCGTGATCCCGTGTCCGGGACCGAGGTGGCGCCCGGTCTGCTGACCGCGCTCGTCAGCGCCCGGCCGTCGGACACGGTCGCGGTGGTCGACCGGCTGGGGCGCTTCACCGCATCGGACGTGACCTGGGGATCCGTACGGCTGGACGCGGTTCCCACGGCGCAGCTGAGGCGGCGGATCCTGGTCGCGGACAACGAGGCCCACCTGTTCGCCGGGACGCTGCGCGAGAGCCTCGCCGGCCGGACGGACCGGGACGGGGCGGCCCTCGCGCAAGCGCTGCACACTGCGGTCGCCGACGACGTCCTCGCGTGCCTTCCCGACGGGCTCGATTCGCCGGTCGAAGAGCTCGGCCGTAACCTCTCCGGCGGCCAGCGGCAGCGGATCAGGCTGGCCGGGACCCTGCTGGCCGACCCCGAAGTGCTGCTGGCGGTCGATCCCACGTCAGCGGTCGACGCGCACACCGAGGCCACTGTCGCGGCCCGGCTGAAGGCGGCCCGCGCCGGCCGCACCACCCTGGTCACCACCACGTCACCGCTGTTCCTGGAGAGGGCGGACACCGTGTACTACCTGGTGGACGGGGAAGTAGCCGCCGTCGGCAGCCACTTCGAGCTGCTGCGCGACCAGCCCGGCTACCGGGCGCTGGTCGCGCGCAGCACCGGCGAGGAGGCGGCCGCGGAAGGCGCCGCGGTGGCCCCGGGCGCCGCAGTGGTGGCTCCTGACGGCGAGGGGACGGCCGGGGAACTGCCGCACAGCCGGGCCGCCGACACAGCCGCCGACCCCGGCACAGCAGGGCCGAAGGGGGTGGCCCGGTGAACACCCCGCTGCCCGTCGCCGGGAAGCGCGAGGTCCGGCGGGCGGCCGGGCGGCTGATCCGGGCCGACGCGCGCGCCTTCGCCGCCGTCGTCGTCCTCAACGCCCTGGCCGCCGCTGCGGGGCTGGCCGGGCCGTGGCTGCTGGGCCGCATCATCGACCGGGTCGCAACGGGCGGCGGTGTCGGTACGGTCGACCGGCTCGCCCTGGCCCTCCTGCTCCTCGCGGTGGCCGAGCTGCTGCTCACCCGGTTCGCCCGGTATCTCGCCCACCGCTTCGGCGAGCGCACATCCGCCCGGGTGCGCGAGCAGTTCACCGACCGGGCGCTCGCCCTGCCCGCCACGGTCGTGGAGCGGGCGGGCACCGGTGACCTCGGCGTCCGGGGCACCACCGATGTCGCCACGGTCGGTTCGACTCTGCGGGACGCGGCCCCGGACGTCCTCATCGCCACCGTCCAGGCGTTGTTCATCCTCGGGGCGGTCTTCGCGGTGAACCCGCTGCTCGGCTGCTGCGGGGTGGCCGGGCTGTCGGGCATCTGGTGGGCGGCGCGCTGGTATCTGCGCCGGGCGCACCCCGCCTATCTGGCCGAGGGCGCGGCGTACTCCCAGCTCATCGAGGTCCTCACGGCGACGGCCTCCGGCGCCAGGACCGTGGAGGCGCTCGGCCTGGAGCTGCGGCGCATCGAGGCGTGCGAGGAGGCGGTCGGTGTCTGGCGCCGCTCCCGGGTGCGGACGTTGTGGCTGCGCAGTGTGCTCTTCCCCGCAGTGGACGTCTCGTACGTACTGCCGGTGGCCGGTGTGCTGCTCCTCGGGAGTGTGCTGCACGACAGGGGAGTGGTGTCACTGGGTGCGGTGGTCGCCTCCGCGCTCTATCTGCGCCGGCTCTCCGCGCCGCTCGACACCGTCCTCCAGCAGTTGGAGCAACTGCAGAGCAGCGGGGCCGCCTTCGCCCGGGTCGAAGGGGTGGCGCAGGCCCCGGCGCCCGCCCCGGCCTGGGCGGGCGGCGTGCCGGCGGACGACCGGATCGAGGTGACAGGGGTCCACTACGCGTACGAGGGCGGCCCCGATGTGCTGCACGGGGTCGATCTGACCGTACGGCCGGGTGAGCGGCTGGCGGTCGTCGGACCCTCCGGAGCCGGAAAGTCCACGCTGGGGCGGCTGCTGGCGGGCATTGACGCCCCGCGCACGGGCACAGTCACGGTGGGCGGGGTGCCGCTCGCGCATCAGCCGCCCGGACATCTGCGCAGCCAGGTCGTCCTGGTCACCCAGGAACACCATGTCTTCCTCGGCACGGTGCGGGACAATCTGCTGATCGCCGCACCGGGTGCGGCCGACACCGAACTGACCGGCGCGCTGACTGCGGTCGGCGCCGAGTGGGTGTCCGCGCTCCCCGACGGGCTGGCGACCGAGCTGGGAGCGGGCGGCCGACTGCTCGACGGCGCCCAGGCGCAGCAACTGGCCCTCGCCCGGGTAGTGCTGGCCGACCCGCACACACTCATCCTCGACGAGGCGACCGCCCTGCTCGATCCGGCGACGGCACGCCACACCGAGCGTGCGCTGGCCGCGGTACTCGAAGGCCGCACGGTGATCGCCATCGCACACCGGCTGCACACCGCGCACGACGCCGACCGGGTCGCCGTCATGGCGGACGGCAGGCTCGCCGAACTCGGCACCCACGAGGAACTGGTCACCGCGGGCGGCGCGTACGCCGGACTCTGGCACACCTGGCACGGCGCCCCGCCTCCCGACCCGTCGTACGAGCCGTGCGTCACCGGCTCTTAACTCGCCACCGGGCAGAGGCTGTTGCCGTCTCCGGTGCGGCGCAGGGCAGGCAGGCCGCACTGTCACTGCTGCCTTGTACGGTGTCCACGGCGTGGCACTGATCAAGGAGGGGGCGACGGTGCTCAAGCACTACTACCGTCTGGTGTACTGGAAGCGAAGACTCACCCGGGCGATACCGGGGCCGGGGGGCCCGGCCCGTATCCGCAGGCGCCGGAGCGGCCCGGCGGCCGACCGGTTCAGGCCGATCCTGGTGTTCGGCGTGATCGTCCTGATCGCGGTCGCCGTCTCCTACGGCATCGGCGCCTGGGAGACCAGCGGCACCCCGGGGCCGACCCGCCCGGCAGGCCCGCAGGCCGGGACCGACGCCTACCAGGCCCCCTGATCCAGCTCCGCCGCCGACGGCTGCGCGGCGTTCGACGCCGCACCGCAGATGCTGCCCCGGGGCCCGCCGACTCCACGGGCATCACCTGGGCTACTCCATGAGGAAGACTTGCTCCATGGGCGCCCACCAGTCGTCGGGGCCCGCCTCCGGCACCTTCTCCTGGCAGGGGTCCGTCAGCTCCCACCACTGACGGGTCGCCTCGTCGCGTCCCATCGCGGCGAGATCCGCGACCAGGTCGTCGCCGTGGTACTCGAAGTAGCTGAAGAGCCGGTCTCCCAGAAGATGGATCGAGTAGTTGGCGATATGGCTCGCCCGCAGCCGGGCGAGCACCGGCTCCGGCACCGCCCGGTGCAGCTCGCGGTAGTCCGCCAGCCTCTCCGGGCGGACCCGGATCACCTGCGCGATCCGCTGCATCAGCCGGTCACCGCCGCTCGTACCGTCTGGCGCTGGGCGCCGAGCCCGTCGATTTCGAGGTCGACCACATCGCCCGCCGAGAGATAGGGAAAGCGGCCGGAGAGCGCCACACCCTCCGGGGTTCCGGTGTTGATGATGTCGCCCGGCTCCAGCACCAGATAGTGGCTGAGGTGGCGTACCAGCTCATGCACTCCGAAGATCATGTCCGCGGTGCTGGAGTCCTGGCGGGGCTCGCCGTTGACCCGGCTGCGGAGGTTCAGGGCCTGCGGCCCGCTGGGGAGGTCACCGGCCGGTACGAGCCATGGTCCGAGCGGGTTGAAGGTCTCACTGGACTTGCCCTTCGACCACTGGCCGCCCGACTCGTCGAGCTGGTACGTCCGTTCCGACACGTCGTGGGAGACCGCGTACCCCGCGATGCACTCCGCCGCCGCGTCCGCCGACGCGAGGTAGCGGGCGGTGCGTCCGATGACGACGGCCAGCTCCACCTCCCAGTCCACGGTCTTCGCGCCGGGCGGGATCAGGACGTCGTCGTACGGTCCGACCACGGTGTTGGGGTGCTTGAAGAAGATGATCGGCGCGGTGGGCGGTTCGCTGCCCGACTCCGCCGCGTGGGCCGCGTAGTTCTGCCCGACACAGAGGACCGCTGTGGGCCGGGCCACCGGTGCGCCCACCCGGAGCCGGGCGGCCCCCGGGAGTTCGGTGAGCGCCCCGGTGCGGAGGGCTTCGCGCACCCGGGCGATACCGCCGCCGGCGAGGAACCGCCCGTCGATGTCGTCGGTCAGCGGGCCGAGATCGTAGAGCACACCGCCTTCGCGTACAGCGGGGTGTTCGCCGCCCGGATCGCCCAGGCGCATGAGCTGCATGACGGCAGCCTCCTCAGATGTCGGCCGATGTCGGCGCGGAAGTCTCAGCGCGAGAGATCGGATGTCAGCCAGACGAAAGCTATAGGAAATCCTGATGGGGGAGAACCCCCGGAGGTGTCATCGTCTCAAGTGCCCCGGAAAAAGCGTAGTTGAAGGGTTGACGTGCGGCAGTGCTTCAGAGCTAACCTCCGATGACCTCCCTTTCCTGTAGGAAAATTTCCGCTGCTCTGGAGACTCCATGGCCGACTCTCGCCGACCCCTCCGGTCGAAGGGCGTCCCGTCCTGACATCCTCGGTGTCATCGGCTTCCGGGGCTTCGGTACCCGTGCGGGACTCCGCAGCGACCTCGGCGGTGATCTTCGCGGCGATCTCCGCAGTGATCCCCGCAGTGATCCCCACGGTGGGGCTCGCACTCGTCCTGACCCGGGTACCCGAGACGGCGAACCGCTCGTCGCAGGAGAGCGGGACGGAGCGGCGGCGCGGGGACACGGCGCCGGCCTCCGCCCCGGCCGCCGCCCGACCACCACCGCCGCGGCCCCGAGCCGTGGACGACCCCGAGAAGGACGCATGCGGGTAGGACTGTTCGTGACGTGTGTGAATGACGCGTTGTATCCACGGACCGGCATCGCCGTGGTGAGACTGCTGGAGCGGCTGGGGGTGGAGGTCGGCTTTCCCGCCGGGCAGACCTGCTGCGGCCAGCCGCAGTTCAACACCGGCTACCGCCGGGAGACCGAGCCCCTGGTCCGGCGCTTCGACCGGGAGTTCGCCGGCTACGACTACGTCGTCACCCCGTCGGGTTCCTGCGCGGCGATGGTCCGCGACAACTATCCGCGTATCGGCCGCAAGGCCGCGGCGGAGCACCGCGGGAGCGAACTGGCCGAGGCCGCGGCCCGCTCCGTGCCGAAGACCTACGAGCTGACGGAGTTCCTGGTCGATGTGCTGGAGGTGGTCGACGTGGGAGCGTACTTCCCGCACACGGTGGCGTACCACCCGTCCTGCCACGGCCTGCGGATGCTGGGACTCGGCGACCGGCCGCGCCGGCTCCTCCAGGCGGTGCGCGGGCTCGAACTGCGGGAACTGGAGGGGGCCGAGGAGTGCTGCGGTTTCGGCGGGACGTTCGCGGTGAAGAACGCGGATGTGTCGGCGGCCATGGGGGAGGACAAGGTACGCAACGCGGTCTCTACCGGCGCGGATGTGCTGTGCGGGGCCGACAACTCCTGTCTGATGCACATCGGCGGCATTCTGCGCCGCCAGGACGCGCCGTTGCGGGCGCTCCACCTGGCCGAGATCCTGGCGAGCACCGAAGAGGAGCCCCACGCATGAGCGGTACCTATCTGGGGATGCCGTCCTTCCCGAAGGCGGCCAGGGAGGCCGTACGCGACGAGACCCTGCGCGGCAACCTCCGGCATGCCACCCACACCATCCGCGACAAGCGCGCCAAGGCGGTCTCCGAGCTCTCCGACTGGGCGCGGCTGCGGGAGGCGGGCAAGCAGATCAAGGACCGGACGCTACGTCACCTCGACGAACACCTGGTCCAGTTGGAGGAGTCGGTCACGGCCGCCGGGGGCACCGTCCACTGGGCGTCCGACGCCGATGAGGCGAACCGGATCGTCGCCGCTCTGGTGAAGGCCACCGGAGAGCGGGAAGTCGTCAAGGTCAAGTCGATGGCGACCCAGGAGATCGGTCTCAACGAAGCGCTGGAGGCAGAGGGGATCGCCGCCTACGAGACGGATCTCGCGGAGCTGATCGTGCAGTTGGGCGATGACCGTCCCAGCCACATCCTGGTCCCGGCGATCCACCGCAACCGTGGCGAGATCCGGGAGATCTTCGCCCGGACGATGAGCGAATGGGGGCGGCCGGCCCCCGAAGGGCTGACCGACACCCCGGCGGAACTGGCCGAGGCCGCCAGGCTGCATCTGCGGGAGAAGTTCCTCCGGGCCCGGGTGGGGATCTCCGGGGCCAACTTCATGGTCGCCGAGACCGGCACCCTGGTCGTGGTCGAGTCCGAGGGCAACGGACGGATGTGCCTGACCCTGCCCGAGACACTCATCTCGGTGGTCGGCATCGAGAAGACCGTGCCGACCTGGCAGGACCTGGAGGTGTTCCTCCAGACCCTGCCGCGCTCGTCGACGGCCGAGCGGATGAACCCGTACACCAGCACCTGGACCGGCACCACCGAGGCCGACGGCCCGCAGAACTTCCATCTGGTGCTGCTCGACAACGGCCGTACCGCCACCCTGGCCGACGAGGTGGGCCGCCAGGCGCTGCGCTGCATCCGCTGCTCGGCCTGCCTCAACGTCTGCCCGGTGTACGAACGGGCGGGCGGTCACGCGTACGGCTCGGTCTACCCCGGCCCCATCGGCGCCATCCTCAGCCCCCAGCTCCGGGGCACGCAGAGCGAGATCGACGCCTCGCTGCCGTACGCCTCCTCGCTCTGCGGCGCCTGCTACGACGTGTGTCCGGTAGCCATCGACATCCCCGAGGTCCTGGTCCATCTGCGCGAGCGGGTCGCCGCGCAGGGCGGCAAAGGCCACCGGCTGGAGAAGGCGGCGATGAGGGCGGCCGGCTGGGTGCTCAACCACCCGGCGGCGCTCGCCGCGGGCGAGAAGGCGGCATCGATGACCCGGGGGCTGCACCCCCGGCGGCTCCCGGGCGCTGCGGCCTGGACCGACAGCCGCGACCTGCCCGGACTGCCGCCCGAACCGTTCCGTGACTGGTGGAAGAAGAACCGCGCATGAGCTCCCGCGATCAGATCCTCGCCCGCGTCCGTGCCGCGGTGGCGGGCGCGCCGGAGGCCCCCGAGGTCGTACGCGACTACCTCACCACGCACACCGCCGACGACCCGGCGGCCGTGCTGGACCTCCTCCACGAGAACCTCGCGGACTACCGCGCCCTCGTCCACCGGACCCGGCCCGACGGGCTGCCGGCGCTCCTCGCCCGGCTGCTCGCCGAGCGCGGTGCGACGACGGTGCTGGCGCCGGCCGGGCTGCCCGCCGCGTGGCTGGCCGAGTCCACCGCGGTCCGCAAGGACGACACCCCGGAGTCGACCGCGCAGGAACTCGACGCCGTGGACAGTGTGGTCACCGGCTGTGCGGTGGCCATCGCCGAGACCGGCACCCTCGTCCTGGACGGCAGTGCCGATCAGGGGCGCCGCCGGATCACCCTCGTCCCCGACCACCACATCTGTGTCGTACGGGCCCCCGAACAGGTGGTCGCCTCGGTGCCGCAGGCCCTCCCGCGTCTCGATCCGGCACGGCCGCTCACCTGGATCTCGGGCCCTTCGGCCACCAGCGACATCGAACTCGACCGGGTCGAAGGCGTCCATGGGCCCCGCACCCTCGAAGTGGTCCTCGTCGAGGAGTGACCGGGGCGCCGGCGGATGGCCATGAGCGGTACCGCTGGACGACCGACCGACCGACCGACCGCCACCGCCAACGCTGCCGCACCGGAAGCGGCTGACGGCAATCCGTCAGCCGGGTCGGCAACCCCGCGGGTCAGTACATCTAGTGGCTGTCCGGCGTGCCAGGCGCGATGACCGCGAAGACACCGCCCTGGGGGTCGCTCAGGACCGCCATGCGGCCCACCGCCATGTCGAAGGCCGGGGCCAGCACCGTGCCCTGGGCGCGGACGGCCGCCGCCTGGACGCTGTCCACGTCGTCGACGTTGAAGTACGACAGCCAGTTCGGGGGCGTCCCGGGCGGCAGGTTCGTCATGTCCTTCATCCCGCCGACGGGGCGGTCGTCCACCTTGAGCTCCACATACCCCTCGGCGCCCGGGAGATCGGCGGCGGCGGTGGTGAGCGGCAGGATCGCGGAGTAGAACGCGGCGGCGGCCGGGATGTCGTCCGTGCTCAGCTCGTTCCAGATGAGGGCGCCGTGCTCGTTGACGATCCCCGCACCGTCGAACGAGCCGGCCTGCCACAGACCGAAGACAGCACCGGCCGGGTCGGAGACGAGGGCCATCCGCCCGAGGTCCATCACGTCCATCGGGCCCGTGAGGACCGTGCCACGGGCGTCGGTGACGGCCTTGACGGTGGCGTCGATGCTTGCGGTGGCCAGGTACGTGGTCCACACGGTCGGGGGCATCGGGTCCGGAGCCTTGCCGTCCGGCCCCATCGCCTTCATGATTCCCGCGACGGGCCTGCCGCCGAGGGTGCAGACGGCGTAACCGCCCTGCTCGGCCGGGCCGATCTCGCCCTCCCAGCCGAGGAGGTCGCGGTAGAAGTCGATGGCCGCCTGCTGGTCGGGGACCATCAGGTCGATCCAGCACGGGGTGCCGGGCTTGTAGGGGCCGTTCATTTCGGGCACGGATGCCTCCGGATGGCATGAGGGCAGGACAGGGCAGGACGGGCCATCCATTGCCCGGCCCGGACGCCCCGAAGCGGGCCGTCCGGGTGAGACGGCCGACCGCGCCTCCCCGGAAACAGCCGACGGCCCCTCCCCGGGAGGGGGAGGAGCCGCGGTCACGCCGGCCCGCCGGCCGCTCGGGCCAAGAGGGCGGCGCGCGCCCTCCCGGCCGGAGCTCAGACGGAGCGGTGGTACTGGTCGGGCACGTGGGCGTCGGCGCCCAGTTCGCGGGCGGCGTGGCGGGCGAAGGACGGGTCGCGGAGCAGTTCGCGGCCGACCAGGACGGCGTCGGCCTCACCGTTGGCGAGGATCTTCTCGGCCTGCTCGGTCTCCGTGATGAGGCCGACCGCCGCGGCCGGGACGCCGGCTTCGTTGCGGACGCGGGCGGCGAAGGGGACCTGGTAGCCGGGGCCGGTCGGGATGCGGACGCCTGCGGCGTTGCCTCCGGTGGAGACATCGATGAGGTCGACGCCATGGGCCTTGAGCTCGGCGGCGAAGCGGACGGTGTCGTCGGCGGTCCAGCCTTCCCCGCCCTCCAGCCACTCGGTGGCGGAGATGCGGAAGAACAGCGGGAGTTCGTCGGGCCAGACGGCGCGCACGGCGTCGGTGACTTCGAGGGCGAAACGGGTGCGGTTCTCGTAGGAGCCGCCGTACGCGTCGGTGCGGTGGTTGGAGTGCGGGGAGAGGAACTCGCCGATGAGGTAGCCGTGGGCGCCGTGGAGTTCGATGACCTCGAATCCGGCGTCCAGGGAACGGCGGGCGGCGTCCACGAACTGCTGGACTATCTCCTTGATGCCGTCGACGGTCAGCTCGGTGGGTGCCGGGTGCCCGTCGTCGAAGGGAACCGGGCTCGGGGCCAGAGCCTGCCAGCCGTACTCGTCCGTGCCGAGCGGCTTGCCGCCCTTCCAGGGACGGTCGGTCGAGGCTTTGCGGCCGGCATGGCCGATCTGGATTCCGGGAACCGTGTTCTGGCTCCTGAGGAAGTCGGTGATGCGGCGGAAGGCTCCGACCTGGGCGTCGTTCCAGATACCGAGGTCGTAGGGGGAGATCCGGCCCTCCGGGGAGACAGCGGTCGCTTCGACGATGATGAGGCCGGTGCCGCCGGCGGCACGGGCGCCGTAGTGCTGGAAGTGCCAGTCGTTGGGGGCTCCGGTGAGAGGGCCGTCGGAGGCAGCGCTGTACTGGCACATGGGCGGCATCCACACGCGGTTGGGGAAGGTCAGCGACCGCAGGGTGTACGGCTCGAAAAGGACGCTCACGTGAGGCTCCATTCACGACGGCATGGGGACGGCTAATACGGTACCTGTCGTAGTACGGTAAATGTCAAACTACGAAGGAACTCGTACAATTCCCGGAAGTGGGCCGTCCCCAGGAACCGTCCGGGCCCAGAGGTGAGGAGAGTCGTCGTGGCGACCGCAACGAGCAACCGTGTGCTCGCCCATCCGGCGCGTGACGAGATCCGCCTGGACGGCTTGCTCCATGCGCTGGCCGACCCCATGCGGATGTGTGTGGTACGTGAACTGGCCGTGGACGGCGGTGAGTTGTCCTGCTCCCGGTTCGACCTTCCGGTGACTAAGTCGACCACCACCCACCACTTCAGGGTGCTGCGCGAGAGCGGTGTGATCCGGCAGATCTACCGGGGCACCGCGAAGATGAGCGTCCTGCGCAGGGATGATCTGGAAGCGGTCTTCCCCGGCCTGCTGGACGGGATCCTCGCCGCGGCCGATGCGGAGGCCGCGCGGGAGGCGTGATCGGCCGTCCCGTGATCAGCCACCCATGATCCGCGACCGTCAGGAAGATGACGCGGGGCCGTCGGCCGGAGGCACGCCCAGCCTCCAGTCGAGTCCGTACCGCTGGAACAGCTCGGCCCGCAGCCGTGCGTGCGGCATCGGCGCCCCCGGCAGCAGCTGGGCGAAGACCGTGCCCATGAGCTGGGCGCGCAGCAGCGGATAGTCGGTGTCCGGGTCGGGCGATCCGTACCGCGCCACCGTCGAGCGCAGGACCCGGGCGAGCTGTTGCTGTTCGGGGCACTGTACGAACCCCTGTTCCTGGAGGATTCCGGCCATGTGGGTCCGCATCAGCACGGGGTGGTCGTCGGCCAGCCCCAGGATCGCGTCGATGGCCCTGGCCAGCAGCTCCTGACCGTCGTCGGTGCGCGGCTCCCGCTCCAGGGCCTCGGTCAGCGTGCGGTGCATCAGGCGGTGCACGGCGGACTGCAGCAGATACCGCTTGCCCGGGAAGTAGTACGAGACGAGGCCGCGGGCGGACCCGGCGCGGTCGGCGATGTCCGCCAGCGTCGTCGCCTCGTACCCGCGCTCACCGACAAGATCCACTGTGGCCTGCAGAAGCCGCTCGCGGGAGCGCCGCCGCAACTCCTCATTGACCGATGGGCTGCGCGGGGACATGCTTACTCCTGCGTTGACTGGCTCTCAGCCAACTATAATCAGCGCATCCTGCGAAGTGTGCCGTCAGGGGCAGTTCCGCGGGATCCGTCCGGACCGGGCGACGCGGGGGATCGTCCGGTCCGGACCTCCTGCTGTCAGCCGGCCAGCTCCAGGACCGGCCGGAGCGCGTCAGGGCGCTCGGCGGCGGGCAGATGGTCCACGAAATGGACCGCGCAGCCCAGATTCCGGGCACCGCCGTCGGCGTCACGGCTGTCGCCGACCATCAGGGTCTCGCCGGGGTCCTGCCCCAGCGCCTCACAGGCGGCACGGAAGAGCCGGACGTCGGGTTTCTGGATGCCGTGCTCGTACGACAGGGTGTAGTGGTCCACATACGGGTCGACTCCGTGGCCGCGGAACACCGGCCGGAGGTCCCAGCCGATGTTGCTGACCACGCCGACCGCGATCCCGCGGGCGTGCAGGGTGCTGAGCACTTCGGCCGCGTCCGGGTAGGGGTGCCAGGCGCCCGGTGTCATATGGCGCGTGTAGAGGGCGTCGTACAGCGCCGGATCCGGCAGCGCGACCTGCCGGGCGAGACCCGTGAACGCGGCCCGGTGCTGTACGGCGCTCTCGTCACGGGAGGCCCACAGCCCGGCGAGCGAGGGCGGTACGCGCTGTGGCTCCGGACCGCCGGGCTGCGCTCCCGCCGCCGCCAACTCTGCGGCACGGAGTGCGAGTTCCTGCTGGCCCAGGCCGATACCCGTCTCGTCGACGGTGGCGCGGAGCCAGGTTGCGACGGGCTCGATCCGGAAGAGCGTTCCGGAGAAATCGAAGAGAACGGCCTTGATCGTCATACGGGTGTTCCTTACCTTCCCAGCCGCAGCGACTGTCGCCGGGCATCGGCGCCCCCGGGCTATCCGAGCGCGCGCAGCCCCGGGACGAACGCCACAAGCAAGGGCACGACCGGCACCAGGGAGGCGGCGGCGGTGAGGCGCAGCCTGCGGCCCGTCGTGAGCCGCGGGGCCGCGCTCAGCAGCCGGTCGACGCGGTGCGGAAGCTCCGCGTCGGAGGTCGGGCAGGGGCCGAAGACACCGCGGTGCTCATTGAGTTGGACCAGGGCCAGCGCGATCGTGAGCCGGCCGAAGCGGCGCGAGGCCACATCGTCGGCGGCGAGCTCCACCAGCCGGTGCATCTCGTTGCGGAAGGCGGCGAAGACCGGAATCTGCGGAAAGCCCACGGCGAGCGCGGCCGAGCAGTGCAGCAGCCAGTCGTGGCGGGCGCGGGCGTGGCCCTGCTCATGGGCGAGCACCGCATCGAGTTGACGGCCTTTCAGGCCCCGGAGCGCCGCCGTGGTGATGACCAGCTGGGGGGCCGCGCCGGGCAGCCACCAGGCGTCGGGGCGCTCGCCCTCCAGGACGACGAGGCGTTCGCTGCCCGGCTCCTCGCCGGGCAGGACGGGGGAGCGCACCAGCAGTTCCCTGCGGCTCTGCCTGCGTGCGGCCCGTGCGCGGCGGACCTCGCGGGTGAGCATCACGGCCGTCCAGACCCCGCCGGCGGCCAGCACCGTGGCGGTCGCCGCCGACCACTGGGCGTACGCGCCGAGTGCGTACGCCTCGACGACGGCGTGCGGGGCGGGCGCGAAGACATGGCCCCGTACGAGCTGCCAGGCGGCCGATGCGCTGAACGTCATCGCCAGGGCGAAGCAGAGCAGTACGGCGGCCACCACGCACTGCCACACCCAGAGCGCCACCACCGGCTCCCGCTCGGGCCACTGGGCGCGCGCCAGAAGCCGTGGTGCCGCAACTGCAGCCACGGCTCCGATCAGCAACAGCGCCAGGGAGACCACCATGGGCGCCAGTTTATGGAGTCGGCGCGGCGCCGGGGTATGGCCTGGCTCCGCAAGTGACACAGGACACGGTCGGGTTCCCCCGCCGGGCCCGGGTCAGACCGTCAGCAGCATCGCGAACATCGCTGTCCCCATCGCGAGCCTGCAGGCGAGTGTCAGCTCCGGACGGGCGCCCCAGCCGCCGGCTCCGCCGCCCGCACCGGCGGCGGCCGCCGCGGGCGCCGGTGCGGGCACCAGCGCCGCGCCCGCGCGCAGGATGTACCCGGCGTAGTAGACAAGCAGCGCGCCGGTGATCAGCGGGACCCCGCCGGCCGGGTGCGCCGTGTGCGCCATCGGGGCCATCGGGGCCATCGCGCCGCCGTCCGCTCCGCCCGCCATCCCCGATGTCATCGTGAGCGCCATGTAGACCATGGCCAGCGAGCCGACCAGATGATGCAGATGGCGCGCGCCCTTCCGCAGCCGCCACAGCGCCCGCAGACCGCTCACCGCGAAGACCGCGGCGAGCACCGTCCACCCCCACTCCGGGGGAGCGGCCACCACGGCCGGCAGGGCCATCGCCGCCATCCCGAACCCCATCAGCGCCTCGCTCCCGGCGGCGGCCCGTGCCCGCCGCGACACACCGCGCATCCGCAGCAGGCAGTACCCGCCGGCCGCTACGCACAGTGCCATCAGCAGCCAGCCGGACATCGCTGATCCGTGCACGGCGTACCTCCCCCTCCGACGCGTCGGCCCGCCGGGCCGCCCCCGACGCATCAATGCCCGCACCCGGCGGAGCGCACGCGAGCGCAGGGGGGCACGGGGGAGCGCGTCACGGGCGCGTTACTGTCTGGACAGCGGCGGGCGGGACGGCTCCGGCCCGCTTCCGGCCCGCCCGGGACCGCCTTCGACAGGAGACATCACCCCATGGACACCGCCCCCGACCGGATCACTTTCAGGGACGCGGCAGAGGCCGACGTACCGGCGCTCGTCGCCCTGATCGAATCGGCCTACCGCGGGGAGACCAGCCGCGCCGGCTGGACCACGGAGGCGGACATCCTGGACGGCCGGCGCACCGATCCTGAGGGGGTGCGCGGGGTGCTGGCGTCGCCCGCGAGCAGGGTGATGGTGGTGGAGCGCGACGGCGAGCCGGTCGCCTGTTGCCAGCTGGAGCGGCGCGGCCACGCGGCCTACTTCGGGATGTTCGCGGTCAGTCCGGCGCTCCAGGGTGCGGGTCTGGGCAAGCAGATCATCGCGGAGGCAGAACGCCGGGTGCACACGGAGTGGGGCGCCGACGAGATGCAGATGACGGTCATCTCGGTACGGGACGACCTCATCGCCTGGTACGAGCGGCGCGGCTACCGCCGTACGGGGAGGATGTACCCCTTCCCGTACGGCGACGAGCGGTTCGGCATCCCGCTCCGCGACGACCTGCAGTTCGAACTGCTGGTCAAGCCGCTCCCGGCCGGGTTCCCTGTCCCCCGGGCCCAGTAGCCCCCCGGGCCCATCAGCGGCGCTCAGGCGGTGAACCGCCCGGTGCGCCGGATCTCCGGGTAGTCGGTGGTCGCACCGTCCAGGTCCAGGGCCCGGACCAGCCGCAGATGGTCCTGGGTGTTCACCACCCAGCCCAGCACCTTCAGCCCCTCGGTGTGCGCCTTCTCGACGGTCTCCAGGGTCAGCCTGCGGATGTTCAGCGCCACCGTGGCCGCGCCTGCCGCCTTGGCGCGGTCCACGATGTCGGGCCCCCAGCGGCTCGCGATCAGCACGGTCCGTACACCCGGCACGAGCGCGGCGATCTCGCGGACCGCCTCGTCGTGGAACGAGGAGACCTCCACCCGTCCGGCCAGGTCGCGCCGGAGCATCACATCGGCGAGCGCCCGCGCCGCCGCCACGTCCTTGATCTCGGCCTGGACGGGGGAGCGGACCGCGTCCAGCACCTCTTCGAAGACCGGGATCCGCTCGCCCTGCCCGGCGTCGAGCTCACGCAGCTCGGCGAGTGTCCGGTCGGCGATGGCTCCCCTGCCGTCGGTCGTGCGGTCCACGTCCGTGTCGTGCATGACGACGAGTGCGCCGTCCTTGCTCAGATGCAGGTCGAGCTCGATGGCGTCCATACCCGCCTGTTCCGCGTGGCGGAAGGAGCGCAGGGTGTTCTCCGGCTCGACGCCCATGACCCCGCGATGTCCGATGATGAGGAGACTCAAGGTTCTCTCGCTTCCGTCGACGGCGGCTCTCGCGTGGCATTGCTACCCAGCTGACAGAGCCGCAGCCCAACGTTCCGTATCCACCCCTCGTCCGCGCGCCCCGCGGCGCCCCCGTGGCCCGCGCCTCCGGTCGGCGGGAGCCTCTGCCACAGATCTTCCGATGTGCGGTTTTTCCGGCCCCCGCAGGGTGGAAGCGGTTTCCTCCGGGGCATAAGACAGGAAGATTCGCTGCGATCACGGGGGTTCAGCGGGACAATCTCCTGAGGGCTGCCTTGAATGAGCCTTCCGAACATGGATACGGTGTCCCAGCGGTTTGGCGGAAAGTTCTGCTGTGGAGGAAGTGACATGACGAAAATTCTTGTGCAGGACACGGTTGGCGGCGGTATATCGGACACCCCGCGCGTGGTCGAGCACCCGGCCTGGCCCGTGCTCAAGAACGCCGTCGAGGAGATCCGGCCCTGGCAGTCGAAGGACGGTTCCATCGACTTCGAGGCCGACGGAGCCCCTTCCCGTGACGACGTCGACGCCGCGTTCGCGCGCGTGACCGGAGCGATCGAGCAGCTCTCGCCGCTGCTGCCGCACGACGCCGCGTACCACGAGGCCCTCGTCGCCGACCTCCGCAAGTGGGCCGACAGCGGATTCGCCGTCCCGGACTTCCTGGACTCGCTGCTCGCCTTCCACCCCGCAGACCTGCGCGCCGACGGACTCCAGCACCTGGTCGTCTTCGCGATGTACACGCAGAACGGCAACCCCGACCGCAATCTCGAAGCGGTCGTACTGCGCATGGTCTGGCCGGAGTGGCTCTCCGACCTGGAGGCCACGCGCTACGACAACCCGCTCTTCTGCGGGATCACCTTCGAGGACTTCACCTCCGGGTACGACACCAACTCCGCGGTGCTCTTCCCGGAGACCATCGCCGTCCGCGAGGCCCCCGAACGTTTCACCTGGGGCGGCATCTTCTGCGACCGCGAGGCGGCCCGCTTCCGCGCCGTCACGGAGGCCGCCGTACAGGTCCTGCGGCTCGAACTGCCCGACGACATCCGGGAGATGGTCTCCGACCAGGAGCGCTGCCAGCAGGCGTTCGTCCTGTGGGACATGGTCCACGACCGCACCCACAGCCACGGTGACCTGCCCTTCGACCCGTTCATGATCAAGCAGCGCCAGCCGTTCTGGATGTACGGCCTCGAAGAGCTGCGCTGCGACCTCACGGCCTTCCGGGAGGCCGTGAAACTGGACGCCGACGGCTTCGGACAGGGCCGTGACGTCCAGTACGCCGTGCTCTTCGACCGGATGTTCCGCTTCCCGGTGACCGGCGAGCGCGTACGCAACTACGACGGTCTCGGCGGCCAGCTGCTCTTCGCCTATCTGCACCAGCACGACGTGGTGCGCTGGACCGACAGCACCCTGAAGATCGACTGGGAGCGCGCCCCGCAGGTCACCAACCAGCTCTGCGCGGAGATAGAGGACCTGTACCGGGCGGGCATCGACCGCCCCAAGCTGGTGCACTGGTTCGCCGGCTACGACCTGGTCTCGCGCTATCTCGCGCCCCACCCGGGATCGCGCTGGGCCAAGGGTCCGGACGCCCTGGATCTGACCCTGCCGCCGCGTAAACTGGTGGACGACGTGCTTCCGGACGAGTTTCCGCTCAGCATGTTCTATGAGGCACTCGCCAAGAAGCTCAAGGGTGTGGTGGCCTCGACCAAGGGCATCACCGCGGCGGGCACCCCCCAGCGGGAAGCGGCGTGAGCGCCCGCAGGCAGGAGGCGGAGACGATGAGCAAGGGATCGCTGGACGGAGCCGTGGTCGCGGTGGCCGGGGCCGCGGGCCCGGCGGGCCGCGCGGCGCTGCTGAGGCTGGCCGAGGCCGGAGCGACCGTGGTAGGCGCCGACGCCGACGTCGCCAGGCTCGCCGAGGCGGTGGACGCGGCGCGCTACGCGCACGGCGGCGCCACCGTGACCGGGGAGAGGGTCGATCTGCTGGACCTGGAGGCCACCCGGGCCTGGGCGGACCGTACCGAGGCAGAGTTCGGCCGTATCGACGGTCTGGTGCACCTGGTCGGCGGCTGGCGCGGCGGCGCCACCTTCGCCGACACCGCCGTCGCCGACTGGAACCTGCTGGAGCGGCTGCTGATCCGCACGGTGCAGCACACCTCGCTCGCGTTCCACGACGCGCTGCTGCGCAGCGACCGCGGCCGCTATGTGCTGATCAGCGCGGCCGGTGCGTCCAAGCCCACGGCGGGCAACGCGGCCTACGCGGCGGCGAAGGCGGCGGCCGAGGCCTGGACGCTGGCCCTCGGCGACGCCTTCCGCAAGGCGGGCGGTGAGGACGGTCCGCGTACCGCCGCCTCCGTCCTGGTCATCAAGGCTCTGGTGCACGACGCGATGCGTGCCGAGCGTCCGAATGCGAAGTTCTCGGGCTTCACCGATGTCGCGCAGCTGGCCGAGGCCATCGCCGGTGTCTGGGACCAGCCCGCCGGAGATGTGAACGGAAAGCGCCTGTGGCTGACTCCCGCCCCGTGACGACCGATGCCGTACGCCACCACGACCCGCAGGTCCGCGGCTTCGCCAGTGACAACTACGCGGGCGCGCACCCGGAGATCCTGGCCGCGCTCGCCGTCGCCAACGGCGGGCATCAGATCGCGTACGGCGAGGACCAGTACACCGACCACCTCCAGCGGCTGATCCACAGCCACTTCGGGCAGAGCGCGGAGGCGTTCCCGGTCTTCAACGGCACCGGGGCCAACGTCGTCGCGCTGCAGGCGCTCACCGACCGGTGGGGCGCCGTCGTCGCGGCCGAGACGGCCCATATCAACGTGGACGAGGGCGGCGCCCCCGAGCGCGTCGCCGGACTCAAGCTCCTCACCGTACCGACGCCGGACGGCAAGCTCACCCCTGAGTTGATTGACCGTCAGGCTTTCGGCTGGGACGACGAGCACCGGGCCATGCCGCAGGTCGTCTCGATCACCCAGAACACCGAACTCGGCACGGTCTACACGCCGGATGAGATCCGGGCGATCTGCGAGCACGCCCACGGCTACGGGATGAAGGTGCATCTCGACGGGGCCCGGATAGCCAACGCGGCGGCCTCGCTCGACGTACCGATGCGCGCCTTCACCAACGCGGTGGGCGTGGACATCCTCTCGTTCGGCGGCACCAAGAACGGCGCGCTCTTCGGCGAGGCGGTCGTGGTCCTCAACCCCGACGCCGTACGGCACATGAAGCATGTGCGGAAGATGTCGATGCAGCTGGCGTCCAAGATGCGTTTCGTCTCGGTGCAGCTGGAGGCGCTGCTGACCCGCGATCTGTGGCTGCGCAACGCCCGCCACGCCAACACCATGGCCCAGCGCCTCGCGGCCGGTGTCCGCGAGACGGACGGGGTCGAGATCCTGCACGAGGTCCAGGCCAACGCGGTGTTCGCCCGGCTGCCGCACGATGTCAGCGAGCGCCTCCAGAAGCGCTACCGCTTCTACTTCTGGGACGAACCGGCCGGCGATGTCCGCTGGATGTGCTCCTTCGACACCACCGAGGACGACGTGGACGGCTTCCTGCTGGCTCTGAAGGAAGAACTGGCCCGCTGAGGCCGGAGAGGAGCCGGCCCGCTGCGGCCGGAGGGGAACCGGCGGCCCCCTGACGCCGATGAGGTCCGCGGCCCCCCCCGGTCGGGAGGGGCCGCGGACCTCATCGCTGACCGCAGAGACGTTTCAGCCGGCTCCGGCCTCGCGTACCTGCGCGGGGGTCGGCGCGGTGCCGCCCAGGTGGGCCGGGATCCACCAGGTGTCGGCCGCGTTCCTGGGGCGCACAGGATAGGCGCGCTGCGCCGCCTCCAGCAGCTCCTGCATACGCTCACGGAGCCTGCGGGTGATCGCGCCCGCGTACTCGTCCGTGGGCGCCTCCATGGGCTCGCCGACCCGGACCGTCACCGGGATGTGGCTGCGCTTGAGGTTGCGCGGCCTGCCCTTGGTCCACAGCCGCTGGGTGCCCCACAGCGCCATCGGGATCAGCGGCACGCCCGCGTCCTGGGCCAGCCGCGCCGCACCGGACTTGAAGCTCTTGAGCGTGAAGGACTCCGAGATCGTGGCCTCGGGGAAGACGCCGATGATCTCGCCGGAACGCAGGGCCGTGAGTGCGTGCCGGTAGGCGGACTCGCCCTGCTTGCGGTCCACCGGGATGTGCTTCATGCCGCGCATCAGCGGACCGGAGATCTTGTGGCGGAAGACCGACTCCTTGGCCATGAAGCGCACGAGCCGCTTCTGCGGGAGTGCGG
This sequence comes from Streptomyces sp. NPDC054757, assembly GCF_053612185.1. NCBI lineage: Bacteria > Bacillati > Actinomycetota > Actinomycetes > Kitasatosporales > Streptomycetaceae > Streptomyces > Streptomyces sp. NPDC054757. The sequence continues at coordinate 5,104 of NZ_JBSHBW010000052.1, read as the reverse complement.
CGAGGCCGTTGAAGATGAAGTCCAGATAACCGATGTGGTTGCTGACGAGTACGGCCCCGCCGGTACGCGGGATGTTCTCGGAACCCTGTGTGTCGATCGAGAGGTCGAGCGCCTTGAAGAGCCCCCGAGCGGCACCGATGACCGGTCGATAGACGAGTTCTGCCATCTGGAGAAGACCCTTCTGTGCCCGGGGACGTGCCCCCGGCGGAAGTTACGCTGCCGTAGGTTTGCGGCATGGGGCAGATCGTGCCCCATGGCGACCAGAGTAGCCACCCCTGGTGACGTGGCGGCGCGAGATCCTCGTCACGTCGTGTGTGAATGGCTCGCACCGCCCCCGAACAGCACATACGTCGCCCGGTACCACCGAAGCGCCTCGCGGGACACCGGGGAATCATCCTGGGCCCGGCAGCGCTGCACCCCGGAGAGGGGCAGGTGCCACGGTGGCCTCAGCCGGACGGGCGGCGGGGAACCGTGAGGATGGCGACCGGTACGCGACCGGGGAACGGAGTACGACGTGCAGGGGCAGGACGGTGAACGGCGGCTCGGGGCCGCGGAGTTGGGCGAGGAGCTGGGGGAGCGGGCGACGCTCGTCCAGTTCTCCACCGCCTTCTGCCGGCCCTGCCGGGCCACCTGGCGGGTCCTGCGGGAGGTGGCCGCGATGGTCGACGGTGTCACCCATGTCGAGCTCGACGCCGAGTCCAGGCTCGGACTCGTACGGGAGCTGGACATCCACAGCACCCCCACCGTGCTGGTGCTCGACGCGCGGGGCCGGATCGTCCGCCGGGCCTCGGGCCAGCCGCGCAGGGCGGACGTCATCGCCGCCCTGGGAGAGGCGGTCTGACTCACCGTGAGCGATCTCCCACATTCCGGGACGCCCTTGACGGAGCCTCCCCCGAATCGTCAACCTGACGCTATGTCGCAGCTCTGCTCTCCCGACGGCCGGTGCCACTCCCGTCGGGCCACCGCCCGCACCACCGGCGCGGGCTGTCCGGGTGTCTGAACACCCCCGGCCCCGTGCGCTCGCCCCGGAGAAGGACATCCGTATGACGACGCCGTCCCGGCCGGTTCCGGCAGGGGAGCAGCCCGCGACCCGGACGGTCCCGGACGTCCCAGCGGCTGAGCCGCTCGCGGCCCCCGCGCTGCTCCGCTCAGTCTTCCGCCGCCACGCGGCCGGTGTCGCGGTGGTCACCGCTGCCGGTGAACACCCGGTGGGCTTCACCGCCACCTCGGTCAGCTCGGTGGCCGCCGAGCCGCCGCTGGTCTCCTTCGGTGTGGGTACGGGCTCGTCGAGCTGGCCGGTGATGGCCGTGGCCGAACACGTCGGGATCCACATACTCGGCGAGCATCAGCGGGAACTGGCCGCCACCTTCGCCCGCAGCGGCGCCGACCGGTTCGCCCCGCCCACCGGGTGGCGCAGCGGCCCCGGAGGTGTGCCGCTGCTCGACGGCGTACTGGCCTGGCTGGTCTGCCGGGTGGTGGCGCGGATCCCCGCCGGGGACCACCGCATCGTGATCGCCGAGGTGGTCACCGGCGACCCGGCCGGGGCCGGGCGCCCCCTCCTCTACCACCAGGGGTGCTTCAACGCTCTGCGGGACTGAGACTCTCCCGGAACACCCGGCTACGGAGCGTTGCTCACGTCACAGTTCAAAGCGCTTGCTTACCGGGTACATACTGGATGTACTGGCGAGTAATATTTCGTTGGGGGGCGTCAGAACCCCCAACCGGAAATCGCCCCATCAGGCGCCTATGCTGCGAGCAACAAGGCAGCCCGGAAAAGACGATGCAGTAGGAGAGCCGGCGTGAGCTTGAGGATCGTTGTCTGTGTGAAGTACGTGCCCGATGCCACCGGTGACCGGCATTTCGCCGATGACCTGACACTGGACCGTGATGATGTCGACGGGCTGCTGTCGGAGCTCGACGAGTACGCGGTGGAGCAGGCGCTCCAGATCGCGGGCGAGGCCGACGACGCGGAGATCACTGTCCTCACGGTCGGCCCGGAGGACGCCAAGGACGCGCTGCGCAAGGCGCTCTCGATGGGTGCCGACAAGGCCGTCCACGTCGAGGACGACGATCTGCACGGTACGGATGTGATGGGTACGTCGCTGGTGCTCGCCAAGGCCATCGAGAAGACCGGGTACGACCTGGTCGTCTGCGGCATGGCGTCGACCGACGGCACGATGGGTGTGCTCCCGGCGCTGCTCGCCGAGCGGCTCGGTGTCCCGCAGGTCACGCTGCTCTCCGAGGTGTCGGTCGACGGCGCCACGGTCAAGGGCCGCCGTGACGGCGACACGGCAAGCGAGCAGCTGGAGGCTTCGCTGCCGGCCGTCGTGTCCGTGACGGACCAGTCGGGCGAGGCCCGCTACCCGTCCTTCAAGGGCATCATGGCCGCCAAGAAGAAGCCGGTGGAGTCCCTGGACCTGGAGGACCTGGACCTCGATGCCGGCACGGTCGGCCTGGAGGGCGCGTGGACCAGGGTCGACTCCGCGGCTGAGCGTCCGGCCCGTACCGCCGGCACGATCGTCAAGGACGAGGGCGAGGGCGGCAAGCAGCTCGCGGAGTTCCTTGCGGGCCAGAAGTTCATCTGAGGCTCCCGAGCCCCTCGACCGCCCGAGCCCCAGACCGCCCCCGATTCTTCGCATTCGCAGGAGAGCAATCCCATGGCTGAAGTTCTCGTCTATGTCGATCACCTGGACGGCGCCGTCCGCAAGCCCACCCTGGAGCTGCTGACGCTGGCCCGCCGGATCGGCGACCCGGTCGCCGTCGCGCTGGGCGCCGGCGCCCAGGACACCGCCGCCGCGCTCGCCGAGCACGGCGCGGTGAAGGTCCTCACGGCCGACGCCCCCGAGTTCGCCGACTACCTCGTCGTCCCGAAGGTCGACGCGCTGCAGGCCGCGTACGACGCGGTGTCGCCGGCCGCGGTACTGGTCCCGTCCTCCGCCGAGGGCAAGGAGATCGCCGCGCGCCTCGCCGTGCGCATCGGCTCCGGGATCATCACCGACGCCACCGACCTGGAGGCCGGTGACGAAGGCCCGGTCGCCACCCAGTCCGCGTTCGCCGCGTCGTTCACCACCAAGTCCCGCGTCTCGCAGGGCACTCCGGTCATCACCGTCAAGCCGAACTCGGCAGCGGTGGAGCCGGCCCCGGCCGCGGGCACCGTCGAGGCGCTGACGGTGTCCTTCGGCGACAAGGCCACCGGTACCAAGGTCGTCTCGCGCACCCCGCGCGAGTCGACGGGCCGCCCCGACCTGACCGAGGCCGCGATCGTGGTCTCCGGCGGCCGCGGGGTCAACGGTGCGGAGAACTTCCACCTCATCGAGGCGCTGGCCGACTCGCTCGGTGCCGCTGTCGGCGCCTCGCGTGCCGCGGTCGACGCCGGCTGGTACCCGCACTCCAACCAGGTGGGCCAGACCGGCAAGTCGGTCTCGCCGCAGCTCTACATCGCCAACGGCATCTCCGGCGCGATCCAGCACCGCGCCGGTATGCAGACGTCGAAGACCATCGTCGCCGTCAACAAGGACGCCGAGGCGCCGATCTTCGACCTCGTCGACTACGGCATCGTCGGCGACCTCTTCCAGGTGGTCCCGCAGCTCACCGAAGAGGTCACCGCCCGCAAGGGCTGACCTGCCTCTTCTCGACGGCCGGGGGCCGCGCGGCGACTATCGCCGGGCGGCCCCCGGCTGTTTCGGCCAACCATTGACGCAGGTCATGACCGCCCGTTAACTTCGCTATGCGGATTGTTGATTCCGTGCAGCGGAAAATAGGAGGGTGAAGGATGGGTCAGCAGGAGAAGGTGGCGACGAGCCTCGCGGGTGCGGTCAGCGAGGACATCAGCGCTTCCCTGGTCGCGGTCGACGAGGAGCTGGCGAGCCGCTACCCGGGGGACCCTGGCACCCGCCAGCCCGTCCACACCGTGTACGTGCCCGGTGACACCTTCGACGCGGGCACCATCCGCTCCTGGGGCGACCAGGCGCTGGCATCCCTCGACACCCACGCACCCGACGCCGCCTCCTTCGCCGGGCTCCTGGGCATCGGCGACGAGCTCGCCACCGCCGTCCACGACCGGGTGCGCGCCAAGCTGGAGCGTGAGCCCGTCGAGGACCTGCGCATCGACTTCGAGGACGGCTACGGCCCACGCCCCGACGCCGAGGAGGACGAGGCCGCGGCCCGCGCCGCCCGGCTGGTCTCCGAGGCGTACACGAACGGTACGGCCGCTCCCTACATGGGCATCCGCATGAAGTGCATGGAGGCGGCGGTCCGCGACCGCGGCATCCGCACCACCGACATCTTCCTCACCGGCCTGATGCGGGCGGGCGGGCTGCCCGAAGGGCTCGTCCTGACCCTGCCCAAGGTGACCTACCCCGAGCAGGTCACCGCCTTCGTGCGCCTCCTCGAAGCCTTCGAGAAGACACACAGCCTGCCGGCCGGCCGGATCGGTTTCGAGATCCAGATCGAGACCAGCCAGTCCATCCTCGCCTCCGACGGCACCGCGGCCGTCGCCAGGATGATCGGCGCCGCCGAGGGCCGGGCCACCGGTCTGCACTACGGGACCTTCGACTACAGCGCCTGCGTCGGCGTGAGCGCGGCCCACCAGGCCAGCGACCACCCCGCCGCCGACCACGCCAAGGCGGTCATGCAGGTCGCGGCCGCGGGCACCGGCGTACGGGTCTCGGACGGCTCGACCAACGTCCTGCCGATCGGTACGACCGCCCATGTGCACGAGGCCTGGCGGCTCCACTACGGCCTCACCCGCCGCGCTCTGGCCCGCGCCTACTACCAGGGCTGGGACATGCACCCGGCGCATCTGCCGACGCGTTACGCGGCGGTGTACGCCTTCTACCGCGAGGGCCTGGAACCGGCCGCTGCCCGGCTCGCCGCCTATGTAGCCAAGGCCGGCGGCGATGTCATGGACGAGCCGGCGACCGCCAAGGCGCTCAGCGGATATCTGCTGCGCGGCCTCGACTGCGGCGCACTCGACGACACCGAGGTCACCCTGCTCACCGGCCTGAGCCGCGCCGACATGGAGGGCTTCGCGGGCCCGCGCCGCGCGGACCTGACGATCACCGCGCCCTGACGCCCGCACCGACAGCGCCGCCCCCGCCGGTTC
>NZ_JBSHBW010000051.1:0-40705 GCF_053612185.1 Streptomyces sp. NPDC054757 | reverse complement strand
CAGCCGACGAATCCACGGAAGGACAGCCGAAGCGCCAGTCAGTCCTGGGGTCAGACCGCCGAGCGGAGCCACAGCAATCATCACTGTCAGTCCTCCCCGATCGCCGTCTCGATCATGGTGCCCCAGGCCAGGACCCGTTCGTCTGCGCCCGCGGCTCCCACGCACTGGAGTCCCAGCGGTAGTCCGTTCCCCGCGTGACCGGCCGGGATCGTCAGGGAGGGGAGACCGGCGTTGCTCCACGGGAGGCACATGACCGAGCTGCCGGTCGTGGTGAGGCCCAGGGGGGCCGGGCCGGTCGCGGACGGGGTGATCCACAGGTCGGTGCCGGTCATCGCCGACGCCATCCGGTCGCGGAACGCGACCCGCTCCCGCTGCGCCCGTGCGTAGTCGACCTCCGTGATGGCCAGGCCCTCCTGGATCGCCCGCACCGTCTCGGGGCGGTAGAGCGCGCCGTACTCGGCGAACCACTCCGTGTGCGTACGCGCCACCTCGTAGCGGTTCATCGTGAAGAGCTGCGCCCTGACCTGCGCGAAGTCGGCCATCACAGGGATCCGCCGCACGGTGAACCCCGCCGCGCGCAGCCGCTCCACCCGGGTCGCGAAGACATCGAGCGCCTCCGGTTCCGCGCACTCCAGGTAAGGGCCTTCGGGGACGGCCAGCACCGGCAGGGCGGCCCTCGGGCCGGCCGCGGCGGTGTGTGCCGTCGGCTCGTACGGGCTGCGCGCCGCCGGCTCGTACGGGCGCCAGTTGTCGCAGACCGCCGCTGCCGCGGGCAGCAGTCCCGCCACGTCCGCCGCGAAGAGGCCGAGAGTGTCGAAGCTGGGAGCGTTCGCGAGGACACCGTCGACCGGGATGCGTCCGTACGTCGGTTTGAAGGCGGCCACTCCGCAGTACGCGGCCGGGCGGATCATCGAGCCGACCGTCTGGCTCCCCACGGCCAGCGGCACCATTCCGGCCGCGACCGCCGCCGCCGAGCCGCTGCTCGAACCGCCCGGGGTGTGCGCGAGGTTGCGCGGATTACGGGTCGGGCCCGGGGCCAGGACCGCGAACTCGGCCGTCACGGTCTTGCCCGCGATCACCGCTCCCGCCGCGCGCAGCCGGTCGACGACCGTGGCCTGCCGCCCGGCCAGGGCCTCCGGCGGGAGGGCCGAACCCGCCCTGGTGGGCAGGGCGTCGACATGGATGATGTCCTTGACGCCGACCGGGACGCCGAAGAGGGGCGGCCGGTCCGCGGGGTCGGGCCAGCGGGCGGTGACGGCCGCGGTCTCGGCGGCGATCCGTTCGGCGCGGGCCGGTTCGGGGACGAAAGCCTGTATCTCACGGTCCAGGTCCATGGGCCATGACGCTACAACTCCGCGAGCGCTCCGGCAGGGGTCTCGGAAGGGTCCGCGGGGTCCTTCACGGCGGCGCGGGCCGGGGCCGTGCGTGCGGTCAGCGCCGCGTGGACCAGGCCGCCCACGGCGCCGGAGAAGAGGAAGCTGCAGTCCACCCCGCCGGTGAGGTGCAGCAGGGGGCCCTCGTAGAACGGGGTGGAGACCGCGCACAGCCCGACGGCCGCGCCGGCCGCCCAGGCCACCGACGCCCGTACGTTCCAGCCCGAGCGGTACCAGTAGATCCCGCCCACGGAGCGGCGGTTGAAGACCTGGAGGGCGTCGGAGTCGTACTGGCCGCCGCACCGCACGTACCCGATGACGGTGATCACGGCCCATGGCGTGCCGATGGCCGTGAGCAGCAGGACGAATGAGGTCATCGCCGACTGCGCGTCCCAGGCGAAGTGGCCCACGAAGACGAAGAGCGTGGCGACGGCGGCCACCACCAGGGTCGCCCGCGCCCGGGTGGCGCGCGGCAGGATCGCGTCCAGGTCCAGGCCCATCGAGTAGAGCATCAGCCCCGCGTTGCCGACCGAGCCCGCCGACGCGGCGAGCAGCAGCGGGATCAGGTACCAGCCGGGCGACGCGGTGACGAGCGGACCCGCGAAGTCGGCCGCCGAGCGGGCGGCGAGCGCGGTGTACGTGCCGAAGAGCTGGGGGACCAGCAGCCCGAGTACCAGGCCGCAACAGGTGGCGGTCAGCACGGCCTGTGAGGTGTGGCGGCGGGGCGAGACATAGCGGGTGTAGTCGCCGAGCAGGGTGATGAAGGCGATGGGGCCGCTGAGCCCGGCGGCCACCGCAGAGAGGAACCAGGTGGGCCAGAAGGAGCCGAGCAGATATCCGGTGTGCGGCGCGGCGGCGGTGGTGAAGTCGGGGGCGTACGCGAAGAGTCCGAGCACCAGCAGGAGCGTCATACCGAGCGCGAGCGCCTTGCTGAGGCGCAGCAGGATCCGGTACCCGTACACCGCGCCGGTGACGGTGAGGGCGGCGAGCAGCGCGTAGACGAGGGCGTGCATCAGGCCGCTGTCGGGCAGCCCGGTCAGCCGGGACAGGGTCCCGGTCATCACGTCGCCGCCGGTCCAGAGCGTCAGCGCGGTGTATCCGAGCGAGAGCAGCAGACCGACGACGGAGCCGATGAGCCGGCCGCGTACGCCGAACTGGGCGCCGCTCGACGTGGAGAGGTTGGTGCCGGTCCGCAGGGAGACCAGGGCGAGCGGCGCGGTGAGCAGGGTACCGACGACCGTGCCGGAGACGACGGAGGTGACGGACGGCCACAGACCGAGGCCGAAGGAGACCGGCAGCCAGCCGAAGATGATCACTCCCAGGCAGAGGTTGGACCCCAGCAGGATGCTGATGAGATCACGCGGACCACTGGTGCGCTCCGCGTCGGGGATGGTGTCGACTCCGCGCTGTTCGATCGGCACGAGGTAACTCTCCGCTCGTCTGTTTCAGTGCTGGTCTGATTGCGTGCTCGCCTGTTTGAGTGCCGCTCAATCTGATGTCTTCCGGTTTTGTATGTCAATGGTTCTGGTTCTTTCTATAACCGTTGTTTGAAGTTAGAGTGGCGTTCTAAGTGATGGATCATGAGCGACGAGCAGTGATCACTGGGCGATCGATGGAAGCGAGTGGGCGTGAGACTGACCCCGACCGAGCGCGACCGGCTGCTGCTGTTCGGCGCCGCGGAGCTGGCGCGGGCGCGCCGGGCGCGCGGACTGCTGCTCAATGTCCCCGAGGCGACGGCGCTGATCGCCGACACGGTCTGTGAGGCGGCCCGTGACGGGCGGCGCCTCGCGGAGGCGATCGACGCGGCGCGCGCGGTGCTCGGCACCGGCGATGTGCTGCCCGGGGTCGCCGATGTGGTCACCGAGGTGCATGTCGAGGCCGTCTTCGACGACGGGTCGCGGCTCGCCGTGGTCAGCGACCCCATCGGCGGCGGTTCACTGGGCGACGAAGCGCCCGGCGCCGTGCTGTCCGGGCCCGGCTACCCCGACCCGGTCCCCGACCGGACGCTGACCGTGCGCAACACCGCGTCCGTGCCGGTCAGCGTCACCTCGCACTTCCACTTCTTCGAGGCCAACCCCCGGCTGGACTTCGACCGCGCCGCCGCCTACGGCATGCGGCTCTGCGTACCGGCCGGCTCGTCGGTGCGGTTCGGGCCGGGCGAGAGCGCGGAGGTGGGGCTGATCGCGATCGGCGGCGACCGGATCGCGATCGGCTTCGCCGGTCTGGTCGACGGGCCGCTGGACGCGCCCGGCGCGAAGGAAGAGGCCCTGCGGCGCGCGGCGGCCTGCGGATATCTGGGAGCCGGACGACGGGAGCCGAACGATGAGTGAGTACACGGCCGTGCACGGGCCCCGCACGGGAGACCGGGTCCGCCTCGGCGACTCGGGGCTGACCGTACGGGTCGAGTCCGACGCACAGCGGCCCGGCGACGAGTTCCTGGCCGGATTCGGCAAGACCGCCCGCGACGGACTGCACCTCAAGGCCGCCGCCGTGCGCGAGACCTGCGATGTCGTGATCAGCAATGTGCTGGTGATCGACGCGGTGCAGGGCATCCGCAAGGTCTCCATCGGGATCCGGGAGGGCCGGATCGCCTCGGTCGGCCGGGCGGGCAACCCCGACACCCTCGACGGGGTCGATGTCGTCGTGGGCACCGGCACCTCGATCGTCTCGGGCGAGGGGCTGATCGCCACCGCGGGCGCCGTCGACGCCCATGTCCATCTGCTCTCCCCGCGCATCATGGAGGCCTCGCTCGCCTCCGGGGTGACGACGATCATCGGCCAGGAGTTCGGCCCGGTCTGGGGCGTCGGGGTCAACTCGCCCTGGGCGCTGCGCCACGCGTTCAACGCCTTCGACGCCTGGCCCGTCAACATCGGCTTCCTGGGGCGCGGTTCGTCGTCCGACCCGGCCCCGCTGGTCGAAGCACTCGCCGAGGGCGGCGCGTCCGGCTTCAAGGTCCATGAGGACATGGGCGCGCACACCCGCGCCCTGGACACCGCGCTGCGCGTCGCGGAGGAGTACGACGTCCAGGTCGCCCTGCACAGCGACGGCCTGAACGAGTGCCTGTCGGTCGAGGACACCCTGAGCGTCCTGGAGGGCCGTACGATCCACGCCTTCCACATCGAGGGGTGCGGCGGCGGCCATGTGCCGAACGTGTTGAAGATGGCCGGGGTGCCCAACGTCATCGGCTCGTCCACCAACCCGACGCTGCCGTTCGGCCGGGACGCGGTCGCCGAGCACTACGGGATGATCGTCTCCGTACACGACCTCAAGACCGATCTGCCGGGCGACGCGGCCATGGCCCGCGACCGGATCCGCGCCGGGACGATGGGCGCCGAGGACGTTCTGCACGACCTCGGTGCCATCGGGATCACCTCGTCGGACGCCCAGGGCATGGGGCGCGCGGGCGAGACCGTACGCCGCACCTTCGCCATGGCCGGGAAGATGAAGGCCGAGCGCGGTGCGGAGGGCGACGACGACAACGAGCGTGTCCTGCGGTACATGGCGAAGCTGACCATCAACCCGGCGATCGCCCACGGCCTCGCCCACGAGATCGGCTCCATCGAGACCGGCAAGCTCGCGGACATCGTGCTGTGGCGCCCCGACTCCTTCGGCGCGAAGCCGCAGCTCGTCCTCAAATCGGGCTTCCCGGCGTACGGGGTGACCGGCGACCCCAACGCCGCGACCGACACCTGTGAGCCGCTGATCCTCGGACCGCTCTTCGGCTCCTACGGGGCGGCCCCCGCGGACCTCGGAGTGGCCTTCGTGGCCCAGGCCGCCATCGACCTGGGCAGCGACCACATGCCGACCCGCCGCCGGCGCGTCGCCGTACGCGGCACCCGGGGCATCGGCCCGGCCGACCTGCGGCTCAACTCCCGTACCGGACAGGTGGATGTGGACCAGCGCACGGGTCTGGTCACACTCGACGGCGACCCGCTGGAGTCCCGGCCCGCCGATTCGGTCTCGCTCAACCGGCTGTACTTCCTGTGATCCGCCCTACCGCGGCCCGCACCGGTCTCCCCGCCGGTTCATCCCTGCCGTCCGATCTCCCGGAGGACCCCGCCATGTTCCGAATGCCGCCCGAGTGGGCCCCGCACGAGCGCACCTGGATGGCCTGGCCCGGCCCGAACCCGACCTTCGACGACGCGGCGGGTCTGGCGCGGGCGCGTGAGGCGTGGGCGGCTGTGGCGCGGGCGGTGCGCCGCTTCGAGCCGGTGACGATGGTGACCGGCCCCGGCCAGTCGGCGGACGCCCGCGCGCTGCTCGGACCGGACGTCGAGCTGGTCGAGCGGGACCTGGACGACGCCTGGATGCGGGACATCGGCCCGACCTTCGTCACCGACGGCGAACGGCTGGCCGCGGTGGACTGGACGTTCAACGGCTGGGGCGCCCAGTCCTGGGCCCGCTGGGGCCACGACGCCAAGATCGGTGCGTACGTCTCCGACCTGGCCGGGGCGCGGACCCTCTCATCGGATCTCGTCAACGAGGGCGGTGCGATCCATGTCGACGGCGAAGGCACGGTCCTGCTGACCGAGACCGTCCAGCTGGGCGCCGAGCGCAACCCCGGCTGGACCCGGGAACAGGTAGAGGCCGAGATCCACACCCGGCTCGGCACCACGAAGGCGATCTGGCTGCCGCGCGGACTCAGCGGCGACTACGGCGAGTTCGGGACCCGGGGACATGTCGACATCGTGGCCGCGTTCGCGCGCCCCGGCGTGGTCGTCGCCCACACCCAGCCCGACCCCGCACACCCCGACCACGATCTGTGCAAGGGGATCGTGGCCCAGCTGCGCGCCGAGACCGACGCGAAGGGCCGCCCGCTGGAGGTGGTGGAGGTCCAGGCCCCCACCGTCCTGGAGGCGGACGGGGGCTGGGCCGACTACTCGTACATCAACCACTACCTCTGCAACGGCGGTGTGGTGCTCTGCTCGTTCGGCGATCCCCGGGACGAGGAGGCGGCCGCGGTCTTCCGGCGGCTCTTCCCGGAGCGGACCGTCGTCCAGGTCGACGCCCGGACGATCTTCGCGGGCGGCGGCGGCATCCACTGCATCACCCAGCAGCAGCCGCTGGTGGACGGCGCCTAGGACACGGCCCACGGAGCGGGACGGAGGCCACGGAGCCCGGGACCAGGACGAGCCCGCGGCGGCCGCCGGCGGGTCCCATATTCTGGGCTCCATGAACGAACCGGCGGCCCGCGCGCGCAAGAACGCCCCGCCCCGCGAGAGCCTGCTGGCCGCCGCCATGGCCAGCATCGCCGACGGCGGCCTGGAGAAGCTCACCATGGCGGGGCTCGGCCGTGAGGTCGGGATGAGCAGCGGGCACCTCCTGTACTACTTCCGCACCAAGGACGAACTGCTGCTCCAGACCCTCGAATGGAGCGAGGAACTGCTCGGCATGGACCGCCGCTCGGCGCTCGCCCGGCAGGTACCGGTCCGCGAACGGCTCGACGCGTATGTCGATCTGTACATCCCCGCGGGCCCCCGTGACCCGCACTGGTCGCTCTGGCTCGAACTGTGGAACCGGGCGCACGGCGTGGACGACGACACCCGCGCCCGGCTGCTCGACATCGAACTGTCCTGGCACCGTGATCTGGTCGCCCTGCTGGTCGAGGGGGCGTCACGCGGTGAGCTGCGCGCGGTCGACACCGAGCGGTTCGCGACGCGGATAAGGGCCCTGCTGGACGGTTTCAGTACCCATGTGGCGATGGGGCTCCCGGGCTCCGGGCGGCCCCAGGTCCTCGCCCACATCGGTGAGTTCATCGACGAGGCGCTCGCTCCGCCCGGCTGATCCGGTGCTGCGCGGAGCGCGGCCGGACGGGAACGCAACGCACACAAGTACGCGTGATCGTTGCGTGCGGCCCTCTTGTGGGCCGTCAGGCGGCTGCGCCACCGTGAACCCCCATGGGACGAGAGCAGTGGAAGAAGGTCTGGGTCGGTTCGGCCGGCAACATGGTCGAGTGGTTCGACTGGTTCGTGTACGCCACCTTCGCGGTGTACTTCGCCGACGCGTTCTTCCCGGAGGGGAACGAGACCGCGAACCTCATGAACACCATGGGCATCTTCGCCGTCGGCTTCTTCATGCGGCCCGTCGGCGGCTGGCTGCTCGGCCGGATCGGCGACCGCAGGGGCCGCAAGGCGGCACTGACCCTCACCGTCACCCTGATGTCCGCGTCGGCGATCCTCATCGCGGTCGCCCCCACCTACGCGGTCGCCGGGTACGGCGGCGTCGCCGTCCTGCTGGTCGCCCGGCTGCTCCAGGGGCTCTCCGTCGGCGGTGAGTACGCGGCCAGCGCCACCTATCTCACCGAGGCGTCCGCCCCCGGCCGGCGTGGATTCGCCTCCAGCTTCCAGTACGTGTCGATGACCGCGGGCCAACTCGTGGGCCTGGGGATGCAGATCCTCCTCCAGCGCACCCTGTCCGAGGACGCCCTGCACAGCTGGGGCTGGCGCATCCCGTTCATCGTGGGCGCCGTCGGCGCGGCCGTCGTCTTCTATCTGCGGCGCTCGCTCCTGGAGACCGAGGTGTACGCGGAGTCCGGTGCGGCGGCCGACGAGAGCCGCGGCACGCTCCGGGCGCTCTGGGCACACCGCCGGGAGGCCGTCCTTGTGATGGCCCTGACGATGGGCGGCACCGTCGCCTATTACACGTACACGACGTACCTCACCAAGTTCCTCTCCTCCAGCGCCGGAATGCCGAAGTCCACCGCCTCGCTGGTGAGCTTCTGCGCGCTCTTCATCTTCATGTGTATCCAGCCGTTGGCGGGCATCCTCTCGGACCGGATCGGACGCCGTCCGCTGCTCATCGTGTTCGCGGTCGGCTCCACCTTCCTGACCGTGCCGATCATGATGATGCTCAAGCACGCGGGCACGTTCTGGCCGGCCTTCGGCCTGGCGCTGCTCGCGCTGCTCATCGTCACCGGTTACACCTCGATCAACGCCTGTGTGAAGGCCGAGCTCTTCCCGACCGGGATCCGCGCGCTGGGGGTCGCCCTGCCGTACGCGGTGGCCAACGCGCTCTTCGGAGGCACCGCGGAGTATGTGGCGCTCTGGTTCAAGAAGGCCGGCGCCGAGTCGGGTTTCTACTGGTACGTGGCCGGGTGCGCGGCGGTCTCGCTGGTGGTCTATCTCACGATGCGGGAAACCCGCGACATCGATCTGAACCGGGGCACAGCCGAAGGCGCCACCGCCCGGACGCCCGGAACCCTGGGGGAGGCGAGCCCTTCCGCGCTGTGAGCCGGACCGCGCGGCCCGGTCCCGCGGACGTGGTGCGCGCCGCGCCCGCGGGGAGACTTGACCGCATCGTGAGATTCCCTCTATGGGGAGTGGACGGTGTGGCAGACTGCGGGCGTGTCCTCGTTCGCCATGATTATCGGCAGCAGGCGCGCCGGTCCGCAGTGACCGCACCCGTACCAACCCGTACGGCGCGGCCACCGTGCCCCAGACCCGCGCGCTAACCCTTCGCACCCGCGAGGGGTTTTTTCGTTTACGGGCCCCACCTCGGCCCGGAACGAGGCGCACGCGAAGATGGGGGCAAGTGGAGCCAGACATTCCGGATCCACCCATCCGACAGGAGTCAGATCAGCATGACCACAGAGGCCAAGGCCACGGACGACAGCTTCCATGTCTTCGACACGACGCTCCGCGACGGCGCACAGCGCGAAGGCATCAACCTCACCGTCTCGGACAAGCTGACGATCGCCCGGCACCTCGACGACTTCGGCGTGGGATTCATCGAGGGCGGCTGGCCCGGCGCCAACCCCCGCGACACGGAGTTCTTCGCCCGCGCGCGGCAGGAGATCGACTTCAGGCACGCGCAGCTGGTGGCCTTCGGCGCCACCCGCAGGCCGCACACCCCCGCCGAGGAGGACCCGCAGCTCAACGCGCTCCTGGAGTCCGGCGCCCCGGTCATCACGCTGGTCGCCAAGTCCCACGACCGCCATGTGGAACTGGCGCTGCGCACCACGCTCGACGAGAACCTGGCGATGGTGCGCGACTCCGTCTCCTACCTCCGGGCCCAGGGCCGCCGCGTCTTCCTCGACTGCGAGCACTTCTTCGACGGGTACAAGGTCAACCCGGAGTACGCCAAGTCCGTCGTACGCGCGGCGGCCGAGGCCGGCGCCGATGTCGTCATCCTCTGCGACACCAACGGCGGGATGCTGCCCGCCCAGATCCAGGCCGTCGTGGCCACGGTCCTCGCCGACACCGGCGCACGCCTGGGCATCCACACCCAGGACGACACCGGCTGCGCCGTCGCCAACACCCTCGCCGCCGTCGACGCGGGCGCCACCCATGTGCAGTGCACGGCCAACGGCTACGGGGAGCGCGTCGGCAACGCCAACCTTTTCCCCGTCGTGGCCGCTCTGGAGCTGAAGTACGGCAAGTCCGTACTCCCCGAGGGCTCGCTGCCCGAGATGACCCGTATCTCGCACGCCATCGCCGAGGTCGTCAACCTCACTCCCTCCACCCACCAGCCGTACGTGGGCGTCTCCGCCTTCGCGCACAAGGCGGGGCTGCATGCCTCCGCGATCAAGGTCGACCCGGACCTCTACCAGCACATCGCCCCCGAGCAGGTCGGCAACACCATGCGGATGCTGGTCTCCGACATGGCGGGCCGTGCCTCGATCGAGCTCAAGGGCAAGGAGCTCGGCATCGACCTGGGCGGCGACCGCGAACTGGTCGCCCGGGTCGTCGAGCGCGTCAAGGAGCGCGAGCTCCAGGGCTACACCTACGAGGCCGCTGACGCCTCCTTCGAACTGCTGCTCCGCGAGGAGGCCGAGGGCCGGGCCCGCCGGTACTTCCGGGTCGAGTCCTGGCGCGCCATCGTGGAGAACCGTCCGGACGGCACCCACGCCAACGAGGCGACGGTGAAGCTGTGGGCCAAGAGCGAGCGTATCGTCGCGACGGCGGAGGGCAACGGCCCGGTCAACGCACTCGACCGGGCGCTGCGGGTCGGCCTGGAGCGGATCTACCCGCAGCTCGCCAAGCTGGAGCTGACGGACTACAAGGTCCGCATCCTGGAGGGCAGGCACGGCACCGACTCGACCACCCGCGTGCTGATCACCACCAGCGACGGCGAGGCGGAGTGGTCGACGGTCGGCGTCGCGGAGAACGTCATCGCCGCGTCCTGGCAGGCCCTGGAGGACGCGTACACCTACGGTCTGCTGCGGGCCGGGGTGGAACCGGCCGAGTAGCAGCCCGCCACCGGCCGGGCCCGGCCCGGGAGACGACGGGGCGCGGCGCCGCAGCTGTCGTCCTGCGCCCTCCGGGGTACGGGACAGCCCTCAGGCGGACATCCCGTGGGCCCGCCCACGGGAGTCGCTCCGCTCCGGCGCCCGCACCGGCGATGTGGTCTCCAGGGAGCGCCGGAAACCGGTCAGGCCCTCGACCAGGGCCCGCTGGGCGGCGGGCGGCATGGCCGCGATGGACGCCAGCAGGGCTTCCTCGCGCCGGGCCCGCAGATCCCGCAGATAGGTGCGGCCCTGCGGGGTGAGCCGGAGCTCCAGCTCGCGCCGGCTCACCGGGCTGGGCGAGCGCTCCACGAAGCCGAGCGCCTGGAGCCGGTCGCAGAGCCGGCTGACGGACGACGGCGCGGCACCCAGCACCTCGCCCAGCGAGCGCTGGTTGATGCCTTCCTCCCGGTCCAGCGTGTACAGGACTCTCAGCTGGGACGCGGAGGCGGGCGCGGGGGATACCGCGTCCCGGCCGTGTTCCCAGAGCACTTCCAGCAGCTCGATGACCTCGGACGCCACGTCGGCGGCCTGGGGGGACCGCGGGGCCGAGGCTTTACCGGACAGAGCCATTCAGCCAGTGTTTCATGCGCGCGGGCGGTCAGCGCAGAAGCTTCAGGAGACGCTCACGCCGCGTGCGTGCGGGCGCCCCGGGGGCGTTCCCGCTGCCGGCGGCGTGCCGGGCGGGGGCGGGCGGAGCCGCGGGAGGCGGGGGAGCGGCCGGGTACGAGGACGGCTCGGCGTACCCCCCGGGGTAGGACGGCGGCGTGGGATACGCCACCGGCCGCCGCTCCCCGGTGAAGTACTCGGAGTCCTTGGGACGCTGCGCGGGCGAGGTGCGCTGCCGGGGCGCGGGCTCCAGATGGGGGATGTGCTTGGAGCAGTGGACGTACGCCTCGTCGACCGACAGATGGATCCACATCTGCGGCTGCCTGCCGGGCGCGGTGTCGCGGGGCAGGTGCGGATAGAGGGCGTAGTGGTCGTGGGCCGAAAGGACCTGGGCCCGCCCGTTCACGTGCAGCCCTATGTGGTGCTCGGTGAAGTCGATGAAGAGCATCCCGAGGTGCGGGTTCTCGGTGATGTTGCCCGCGCTGGCCACCACCCCGTTGCCGCGGTACTCGGGGTAGGTGAGCGTGTGGTCGTCGAGCGCGACGACGAACCCGGGCGGCCCCGAGCGGAAACTCGCGTCGCACTCGCCGTGCGCGTCCGCCGTGGAGAGGAACACCATGTACTGCCGTGCGATGAAGTCCATCATGGCCGGGGTGAGGCAGGGGCGCATCTGCCGCTCGTAGAAGCCGGACGCACGCTCCCCGGTTCCCAGCGCCTCCTGGAGCAGCCGCTCCCCTGCGGAGCCGAACGAGTCCTCATAGGTGGTCACAGCTGATCGTCTTCCTCCTGGGCACGGGCACCGGCGCGGGCACGGCGCAGTGACGAGGCGAGCGCGGGCGCACCCCATGGGTCGTAGTGCAGCTTCTCCGGAGCGAGACCCCGCTGGAGCAGGACATCGGCTGCGGCGGAGATCATCTGCTGGGGGCCGCTGAGGTACGCCTCGTGCCGGTGCCAGGGGCCGAACTCGGCCAGCACCTGGGGCAGGGAGCCGGTGCGGCCCACGATGTTCTGCTGGGAGACCGCCGCACGCACGGTGAGCCAGGGATGGCGCTGGCTCATCCGGAGCATGTCGTCGAGTCCGTACAGCTCTTCGGCCGTTCTGGCGCCGACGAACAGGTCCACACTGCGCCGGTGCGAGATGCCCTGCCGGGCCACCTCCTCGACGAGGGCCCGGATGGGGGCGAGCCCGGTGCCGCCCGCCACACAGAGCAGGTCGTCGCGGGAGCCGGGGTCGATGGCCATGTCCCCCTGGGGCGGGCCGAGCCGCAGCTGGTCGCCGACGGCCGTGTGGTCGACGAGCGCCTGGCTGACCCGGCCGCCCGTGACCGCCCGGACGTGGAAGGTCAGGGACGAGTCCTCGCGCGGTGCGTGGGCCGGGGAGTAGTGCCGCCACTCCCGGGGCCACCACGGCGACTCCAGGCTCAGATACTGACCCGCGGTGTAGGCGTAGGGCTGGTCGGGCCGCACGGTGATCTCCGCGATACCGCTGGGGTGGCGCACATGCCCGGTCACCACCGCGTTCCAGACCGCCGGGTTGTACTGGGCGTCCTGCTCGGCGGAGCGCACCATGATGTCCGCGACCGCCCCGTACGCACGCTCCCAGGCACCGGAGATCTCCGCGGTCCAGGCCGGGCCCGCGAACCGGGCCAGCGACTCTATGAGGCACTCGCCGACCGCCGGGTAATGGGCGCGCTGAGTGCCGAACTTGCGGTGGTCCCGGCCCAGATGGGCGCAGAAGCGCGTCAGGCTGTCGGGATCGTCGACCAGTTCGACGATCCGCAGCAGTGCCCGGAGCAGCCGGTCGCGCTGCACATCCATATTGGCGGGGAAGAGTTCACGAACCGCCGGGTACCGGGCGAAGAGGATGGCGTAGAAGTAGACCGCTATCTCCTCGACCTGCGGTTCGACCACCGCGAGGCTGGCCCGGATCAGCTCGGTGTCCCGCCCGCTGTCGTGCGCGTCCTGCGGGGCCCACTGCTGAGCCCCGCTGTCGTGCGCGTCCTGCGGGGCCCACTGCTGAGGGGCTGCGGGCTGCGCGCCGAGCGGCGGAGGGGGCCCGGGGGCGGGCACGCCGGGCGTCATGGGCTCGGGGGTGCTCCCGTACGCGGTGGACCCCCGACGGAACCACCTGCCGCCGCCGCTGTGCGGCGTTTGACTCACCGTGCGCCGGTCGAGCGGTGCGACGCGGACGGGCCGTCGGCCTCGTCGCGTATTCCGGCCGGACCAGGTCTGTCCTTCATGTGCTTCCGAACTCCTCGGTTCCGTGGTCCTGTGGGGCTTGCCGACCGCGGTGCGGATCCAAGCAGCGACCGTTCCACTTCCTTTGCGGCAGCCATTACAGCGAGGGCGTGATCGCGGCGCAAGCCGTGTGCGGTGACGGGCCGTCCGCATAGTGGACGGAGGCTGTCCGCAGACCGTTCGCCACAAGGGGCGGCCGGTCGTCCGGGTGTGCCATCATCGCGACTGTGGACAGTTTCACAGCGGTGGAGCGCGCGCTGCGGTCGGCTGCACCCCACTTGCTGGCCGATGTCGTCACCGACGCTCTGCGTGAGCACTGCGGTGCCGTCAGTGTGGTGCTGCGCATGGCCGACTACGCCGTCGCCACCTTGCAGGTGGTCGAGACCGTACCCCTCGCCACGGATCCCGTACCGATCCACGACAGCCCGCAGGGCCGTGCGTTCGGAGCGCAGGAGCCGTATCTGGAGCGGGTCCGGGGCAGCGGGGTGGTGATCGTCCATCTGCCCGTCACCATTCGCGGCGACCGGATGGGCACGCTGTCGGTGAGCATCCCCGACGAGCGGTACGAAGAGGCCGTACTGCCGGAGCTGGTACACATCTGCGAAGCCCTCGGGCACGAGATCCTGGTCGCCGAACGCGACACCGATCTGTATGTCGTGGCCCGCCGGGCCACCCGGCTCACCCTCGCCGCCGAGGTGCAGTGGCAGCTGCTGCCGGGGCACTCGGTCGACCGTCCGGAGTTCTCGCTCGGCGCCCATCTGGAGCCCGCCTACGCCATTTTCGGCGACACCTACGACTGGACGGTCTCCGCCGACACCCTCCAGCTCATCGTGACCAACGGCTGGGGAACCGGGATCGAGGCGTCGCTGCTCACCAGCCTCGCGACCAACGCCCTGCGCAACGCGCGCCGCGCGGGCGTGGGCCTCGCGGACCAGGCGTACCTGGCCGACCAGGCCGTCTACGGGCAGTACCGGGGCGATGCGCATGTCTCCGTACTTCTGATGAGTTTCGATCTGGCGACGGGCGAGGCCGAGGTGGTGGACGCCGGTTCGCCCCGGGTCTGGCGGATGCGCGACGGAGCGGTCGAACCGATCCCTTTCGAGGCCCAGTTGCCGCTCGGCATGTTCGAGGACACCTCGTACACCAGCCAGCGCTTCCAGGTGCGCGGCGGCGACCGGCTGCTCTTCGGGAGCGACGGCGTGTACGACACCAGGTCGGCCGGCGGTGAGGTGTACGGGGAGCGGGCCCTGGCCCGCTCCCTGGGCTCGACCCGCTTTCTGCCGCCTTCGCAGGTGCCGCGGGCGGTGCTGCGCGAACTGGCCGCCTACCGCGACAACGCGCCGCTCGCCGATGATGCTTTGGTGGTCTGTGTCGACTGGGTCGGACGCGGCTGACCCGGGCGACCCTAGATCTTCTCCTCCGCGTCCGCCACGACGGCCAGCGCTTCGGGGAGGGTGGGCGCGGTGGTGAAGATCTCCTCCACCCCGGTGACGTCGAAGAGGCGCTGCACCTGCTGGTGCACCGGGCCCGCCAGGCAGAACGTCCCGGTGGAGTTGGCCCAGAGCAGCAGGTTCAGCGCGCTGGAGTCCGCGAAGGTGACCCGGGACAGGTCGAGCACCACCGGTCTCCCGGTGTGGAACGCGCCCGCGATGGCCTCGCGGACCGGTGGGGCCGCGTCGATGTCGATCTCTCCGGACGGTGCGACCACGGTTACGGCGCCCTGCTCGAAGCAGGACACGCCGTCCGGCTCGCCGCTCTGGTCCGAAGGCACGCTAACAGTTGTCATCCAGCAATGATCACACGTTGTCGCCGTCTTGGCGAGCGACCGCAGGTACCGTACCCGGCCGCCCGCTCAGAGGAAGTGCCTGATGGGGATCACGGCCGCTTCCCGCAGCCGCTCGGACAGCGCGCGACGGTCCCAGCGGGCGGGGTCGATGGCCTCGCTGCGCTTCAGATCGGCGTCGAAGTCGGAGTCGAGCGCCGTGGTGAACGTCTCGTCCAGGACCGCGAGCATGACCTCCTCGTCGTGTTCGAGGGAGCGGCGGTTGAAGTTGGTCGAGCCGATCAGGGACGCCACCCGGTCGACCGTGATGATCTTGGTGTGCAGCATGGTGGGCCGGTACTCGCGGATCTCGACACCGGCGGCCAGCAGAGCCGCGTAGTGGTGCCGCCCCGCCAGCCGGCAGGCGCGCTGGTCGGTGTGCGGGCCCGGCAGCAGGATCTCGACCCGGACACCCCGGCGGGCCGTCGCGCACAGCAACTCGATGAAGTAGGTGTCCGGTGCGAAGTAGGCGGTGGCCAGCCGGAAGCGCTCCTCGGCCGATGTGAGCATCACGCGGATGAGAGTCTGGAGGTCCTGCCAGCCGAAGCTGGCCGAGCCGCGCACCACCTGGACGGTGGCGTCGCCGGGCTGGGCGTGCTCGGTGAAGCGGTCGCGGTCGTCGTACAGCTCGTCGTGGCACTCCGCCCAGTTCTGCGCGAAGGCGGCGGCGACCCCGTCGACGGCGGGCCCGCGCAGCCGTACATGGGTGTCGCGCCACTCGGTGGAGTCCCGTGCGTCCCCGCACCACTCCTCGGCGATGCCGACGCCCCCGGTGAAGGCGGTGTGCTCGTCCACGACGAGCGCCTTGCGGTGGCAGCGGTGGTTCTGCTTGAACGGTGAGAGCCGGGTGGGCTTACGGAACCACGCGACCTGCACCCCGGCGCTGTCCATGGCGTCGAGCAGCTCCTGCTCGATCTCCTTGGCGCCGAAGCCGTCGAGCAGGAGCCGCACCCGGACACCGGCCCGCGCGCGGTCCGCCAGGGCCGTCGCGAAGTCGTGGGCGATCTGCCCGCGCCAGTAGACGAAGGTCATCAGGTCGATGGTGTGCTCGGCGGCACGGACGGCGTCCAGCATGGCGGGGAAGATCTCGTCCCCGTTGCGCAGCGGGACCAGCTCATTGCCCTCGGTGGCGGCGATGCCGATCAGCCGCTCCAGGCGTCTTCGCAACCGCTGCTTGCGCGCCGAAGCGTCCGGCCGGGGGTCCTGCGGGGCGTCGTCCTGCCGTGTGTCCGGCCGGGTGTCCTGCGGGACCTTCTGGCGTGTGTCCTGCGGTATGTCCGCCCGGGGCGCCGCTGTCTCCTGCTGCATGGGTGGTGCCTCCTCCTCCGCGCCGCCGTACCGGTGCGCACGACGACGAGGAGGAGCGTATGCGTCCGGTGGCGGGGCTCGGCGGGGAAGGCTGCCCAGGCGTCCGGGGCGGCGGTCGGTACGGGCCCGGTGGCCCGGGTGGCGGGGCGGGCGCCACGACGTCCGCCCCGCCGTCGGGTCTCAGCTCCTGCCGAGCATCTCGGCCGTGAGGATGGTGCCGCCCACGCTCCAGCCCCCGTCGGGGACCTCGTCGATCACCACGAGGGTGGTGGCGCGGGCGCGCTCACCGTAGACATCGGCGTACGCGTCCGTGACGGCGTCGACGAGCTTCTTCTTCGACTCCTGCGTCAGGGTTTCGGCGGGCACCTTGAGGTTGGCGAAAGGCATGGTGATTCCTGTTCTCTGATGGGGTGTTGAGTGAGTCGGAGAGGTGGGGCGGCAGCGGGGCGGGGGTGTGGCCGCCGGGTGTCAGACGATCCCGCCGTTGGCACGCAGGACCTGCCCGTTGACCCAGTGCCCCGCGGGGCCGGCCAGGAAGGCGACGACCTCGGCGATGTCCTCGGGGGTGCCGAGCCGCTCCAGCGGGGGCTGCTTGGCGAGGCGCTCGATCGTGGCCTCGTCCTTGCCCTCGAAGAACAGCTCGGTGGCCGTGGGGCCCGGGGCGACCGCGTTGACCGTGATGTCGCGGCCCCTCAGCTCCCGCGCGAGGATGAGCGTCATCGCCTCCACCGCCCCCTTGCTGGCGGCGTAGGCGCCGTACTGGGGGAACTGCAGCCCCAGCACCGACGTGGACAGACTGACGACGGCGCCTCCGTCACGTACGCGGCGAGCCGCCTCCCTGGCCACGACGAAGGTGCCGCGGATGTTGGTGCGGTACAGGTCGTCCAGGACGGTGAGATCGAGGTCCGCGATGGGTGACAGGCCCATCCGGCCCGCGGAGTTCACCACGACGTCGACGCCGCCGAACTCCTTCTCCGCCGAGTCGAAAGCGGCCGCGACCGCGTGCTCGTCGGCCACGTCGGCCTGTACCGGTACGGCCCGGCCGCCGGCGGCCGAAATGGTCCCGACCACCTCCTGTGCGGCGCCGGCCGACCCCGCGAATCCCACCGCGACGGCGTAGCCGCGGGTGCCGAGGGTGATCGCTGTCGCCCGTCCGATCCCCCGGGAGCCGCCCGTGACCAGGGCGACACGCTGCTCGTTCATAGCTCTCCTTCCGTATCGGCGATACCGATGTGCGAAATCGACGATATGGCGACGCTAGCACGGGTTCTTTATCGACGCTAGTCACATGGCGTATCGTTGATTTCATGGATACGGACGGAACGATCCGAGCGGCAATGACCGAAGCCGCGCTGCGGCAACTGGCGGGCTCTTCGGACCACGACGTGGCCACCCGTGCGGTCTGCGAAGCCGTCGGCGTGACCCAGCCGGTCCTCTACCGGTTGTTCGGCGACAAGCGCGGACTCCTCGACGCGGTGGCCGACCACGGATATGAGCGGTATGCCGCGCTCAAGGCGGCCCAGGAGCAGACCGGGGACCCGGTGGCCGACCTGCTGGCCGGATGGGACGGCCACCTGGCCTTCGCGAAGGACAATCCGGCGCTCTACCAGCTGATGTTCACACCCCGGCCCTGGTCCCACTCCACCGCCCGGCAGCGCGTGTTCGACCTGCTCGTGGCGGCGCTCGTCCGGTGCGCGGCGGTGGGCGCCCTCAGAACCGAACCGGGCACCGCCGCCGAGCTGATCCTCTCCGCGAACGTCGGCATCACGCTCCACCACATCGCCGTGCCGGCGCTGTTCGAGGACTCCACGGTGTCGCACCTGATGCGTGACGCCGTGTTCTCCCGGGTGCTCACCCGGCCCGCCGCACACGACGAGGGCGACCCCCTGCACTCGGCCGCCCTGCGCCTGCACGCCCAGCTGGAGCTGAACGGCACCGACGCCCTCGAACCGGTGGAAACCGCTCTGCTGCTCCGCTGGCTCGCCCGCATCACCGGGCCCGGCCCCCACCCGGCGTCCTGACACGGGCGGCCGCCGCGGTGCGGTCGCCGCGAGCGCGCCGGGCGCCCCGCGATGAGCAAAGCGCGGCGAGCAGCTGAACCCCGGCCGCTGTCAGCAGGGCGCCCGGCAGCGACCGGGCGGCGAGCGGTCCGGCGGCTGCCGAGCCGAGGGCGAAACCGGTGAGTTTGAGGCTGGCGCCCGTGGTGAAGATCTGGCCGCGCAATCGCTCGGGCGCCTCCCGGTGGCGGATCGCGAACAGGGCGGTGAGCTGGGGGCCTTCACCGATTCCGGCGAGAACGGCGGATACGGCGACCGGTACCGGACGGCCGGTCGCCGCGAGCAGCGGGGCTGCCGCCAGAACCAGCGTGCTGAGCCGGACGACCGTCTCCGGGCGCGGCGGCCGATGACGGCGGGAGAGCAGGGCGTTCGCCGCGAGGGCGGCGCAGGCGGTGGTGGTGAGCAGGGCCGCACCCCGGTCCGCCCCGCCGAACACCCGCTCCCCGAGCAGCGGGGTGCAGGCGAGCAGTACACCGCCGCCCGCACAGGAGATGACGGACGCGGTGGTCGCGCGGGCCAGGGCGGGGGAGCGGGCGATGGCGCGGAATCCGGCGGTGAGGTCGCTGCGGACCCGCCGCCGTGCGGCAGTCCTTTCCGTACCGCTCCGTCCGGGCAGCATCCACGCGGCCGGAACAGCCAGGCAGATCAGCCCGGCCGACACCGCCACACCGCTGGACGCCCCCGCCGACGCCGCGACGGCTCCGGCCAGGGCAGGGCCGGCCAGGCTCGCCAGGCCGAACGTCATCGCGTCGAGGGTGTTCGCGCGGGGCAGCGCGCAGGCGGTGACGACGCGCGGCAGTTGGGCGGTCCAGCCGCCCGAGAGCGCGGGCCCGAGCAGCCCGCCCGCCGCCGCGACCAGTACGACACAGCCGACGGGTATCCGGCCCAGACCCAGCAGCAGAGCGCCCAGCGTCCCGGCGTAGAGCGCGAGCGCGCAGGCCAGCAGGCGGCCGGGGCGCGCCGCGCGGTCCAGGAACACGCCGAGGACGGGGCCGCCGACCGCGGCCGAGACCGTGAGACCGGCGAGGAGCGCGGAGGCGGCCGAGGCCGAACCGGTGACCGCGAGCCCGGCCAGCAGCAGGGCGGGCCCCGACATCTCGTCACCGGTACGCGCCGCCACCGCCCCGGCGGTGTAGCGGACCAGTGCGTAACGCTTCTGCATGGCGGCCACGTTACGTACGTAACTCAATTACGCGCCAGATGCGTTACCGTGGCCGGGTGCTCACGCCGAACGAGACTCTGGAGCGGACCGCCGCTCTGATCAACGTCCTGAGCCTGGAGGCGGCGACGCCGGGGCAGGTGGCCGAGGTGCTGCGCGCTCACGGCGAGACCGGTGAACTCGCCCTCTCCGCACGCGACATGGACGGCCTGCGCGCGTCGGCCCGTGCGCTGCGCGAGGTCTTCACGGCTGAGGGGACCGCCGCCGCCGCATCAGCCGTGAACAGGCTGCTGCGGCGCAGTACGGGACGTCTGCGCCTCACCTCGCACGACGGCACCACGCCCTGGCATCCGCATCTGGACCGCCGGGACGACGCGCCGTGGGGCGAGTGGTTCCTCGCGTCGTCCTGTCTGGCGCTGGCCGTCCGCCTCTGGGACCGCCAGCGCCCGCCCGGCGCGGTCTGCGCCGGGCGGGGCTGTGCGAACGTCTTCGTCGTGGAGGGGAGCGGTCCGGCCCGCCGGTACTGCTCGCGCCGGTGTGCCACCCGGGAGCGGGTCGCGGCGCACCGGCGCGAGCGGGGAGCGGCAACCGGGCCGTGACCGGGGCGACTCGGGTGTCCGGGCCGGGCGGGCCGGTCTGACCGGCCGAGGGCGGGACGGCGTAACCGGTCGAGTCCGGGTCGCCGCGAGGACCGCCGCGCCGGGTCAGGCCGTCTTGATCGCCGAGATGTCGAAGGTCAGCTTGACCTTGTCGCTGACCATGACGCCACCGGTCTCCAGTGCGGCGTTCCAGGTCAGGCCCCAGTCGGAGCGGAGGATCTCGGTGCTGCCCTCGAAGCCGACGCGCTGGTTGCCGTAGACGTCGGTGGCCGCGCCGTGGAACTCCAGGTCGATGGAGAGCGGCTTGGTGACGTCCTTGATGGTCAGGTCGCCGACGATGCGGTACGCGTCGCCGCCGAGCTGCTCGGCGCGCGTGGAGCGGAACGTCATGTGCGGGAACTGCTCGGCGTCGAAGAAGTCGCCGCTGCGCAGATGGCCGTCGCGGTCCGCCATCCCGGTGTCGATGCTCTCGATGCGGATGTCGATGGCCGCGGTGGACTTCGCCGGGTCGGAGCCGTCCAGGTGCAGGGTGCCCTCGTGCTCGGTGAAGGAGCCGCGCACGTTGGTCACCATGGCGTGGCGCACGGTGAAGCCGATGGAGCTGTGTGCCGGGTCGATGCTGTAGTCACCGGACAGGGCGGCCAGGGCGGGGTCCACCGGGAGGGTGGTGGTGGCGGCCGGGGCGGCGGGGGACTTGCGGTTGAACAGAGCCATGGCTCCTCCTCGGGTGGTGGCTGCGGTCGCGATCAAGGTTGTTTAACCTTCAACCAGATGCACTGTAGGCATATCTGGTTCAAAATTCAACATCTCTGTCCGACAGGGATCCGCCGGGAGCGGGATGCGGGGAGGACGCCCTCTGGCGGACGCGCGTAGAGCTGCGGCACCATCTGTCCCGCTCCACCTGCACAGCCGGCCCATGAACAACCCGTTCCATCACGGTCATCACGGTCATCAGCAGGAGGGAAACCCATGAAGATCCGCCCGCTCCGCCCGGCAGGCCGAGGCGGCGAGGTCCGTACGGCGCGCCCGCTCCGTCCGGTGCTCGCCGCGCTCGCGCTCGTCATCGGCGTGCTGTTCGCTCCGGGTACCGGCGTCATCGGGGGCGCCACCGACGCCTTCGCCGCCACCAAGATCAGCCATGCGACGGCCACTTCGATGTTCCGCTCGTCCGGCATCACCTGGTCGTCGTCCGGCGGTTGCTCCGACCGGTCCGTGGCGACCTGCACCTCTTTCGACCAGCTCAACCTGGCCACCGCGCAGGGCGCCCAGACCCTCAAGGGCGCACTCGGCTGTGCCATGAACATCACGGGCGGCACCGAGACCGGCCATGCGTCCGGCACGTACTCCCACTGGAACGGCTACAAGCTCGACATCGGCAAGACGACCTGTCTGACGAACTACGTCAAGAACACGTTCACGTACATCGGTCTGCGCGGTGACGGCTACCCGCAGTGGAAGTCCGGCGCGGGCAATGTGTACGCGGACGAGGGCAGCCACTGGGATGTCACGTTCTACAACTGCGGTGGCTGCTGACGCCGGAGCCCGTTGCGGAAAGCGCTTGCTCCCGGTTCACGGTGATCCGGGAGCAAGCGGGGGCAAGCGCTTTCTGTTCATGTTGTCCAGACCATTGCCCGGCCGTTGAGGCCCTGCTACACCAGCGGTTAGCAGACCCACGCCCCCTTCTTCCGGGAGTCCCCTGTGCCCTCGCTGCCCCCCTGGTCCCGCCGCGCCTTCCTCTCGTCCGCGGGCGCCGGCGCGCTCACCCTCACGGCCGTCCCGTACGCGAACGCCGCCCCGGCCGCGCCGGTCGCGCCGGCCGCGCCGTCCACGGGGCGGACGGCCACCGCCGCGGGCACCGGCTCCGACGACGAGTTCGCGACACTGCGCGGCCGCTGGCTGGACCTCGCGCTCGGCTCCGGCTACGACGCGACCGCCGAGCCGTACGCCTCCCGGCTGAAGGCCACCGGTCAACTCGCCGCGCAGGTAAGGGCGTCGATGGCGCCGACGGACAAGTCCCTCTGGCCGGACTCCCCGTTCGACCCGCCGGCCGGTATCACCCAGAGCTACACCCGGCTGTGGACGATGACCCAGGCGTACCTCCAGGACGGCACCGGACTCACCGGCGACGCCGGACTGCTCACCGATGTGATCACCGGCATCGACCATCTCTCGGCGAAGATCTACCACCCCGCCACCAAGGTCTACGGCAACTGGTGGGAGTGGCAGATCGGCAGCCCCCGGCTTCTGATGGACCTGGTGGCCGCCCTCTACGACCACCTCACCGACACGCAGATCCAGGCAGCCTGCGCCGCCGTCGACCACTTCATCCCCGACTCGGTGCTCGCCGACTACTCCGGTACGTCGACCGGCGCCAACCGGGTCGACCTCTGCCGCTCGGTCGCCATGCGCGGCGTGAACGGCCGCTCCGCGGAGAAGATCGCGCTGGCCCGCGACGCGCTCTCGCCCGTCTTCCCGTACGTCACCACGGGCGACGGGCTCTACCCCGACGGCTCGTTCATCCAGCACACGACGATCGCCTACTCGGGCACCTACGGTCAGGTCATGCTGGACGGCCTCGGCCGGCTCTTCACCCTGCTCGCCGGATCCACCTGGGACGTCACCGACCCGAACCGGCAGGTCATCCTGGACAGTGTCGAGAACGCCTATGCGCCCATCATCTACAACGGCCTGGCCATGGACAGCGTCAACGGGCGTGCGGTCAGCCGCGGTTACCTGGCCGCCGACGACCAGCACGTGATGCGCAGCGACCACTTCCACGGCAAGGGGCTGATAGCCGCCATGGCGGTGATAGCCGGCGGCGCGCCGGACGCGGAGCGGCTGCGCTGGCAGTCGATGATCAAGGGCTGGATCGAGCGGGACACCACCACACCGATCCTCACCTCGCCGCAGTTCGGTGTCGCCGACCTCTCCCGGCTCTCGGCGGTCGCCCACGCACCGGTGGCCGCGGCCCCCGAGCCGGTCGCCCACCGCCTCTTCGCCTCCATGGACCGCGCGGTGCACCGCCGCCACGGCTGGGCGGCGAACATCTCGATGTCCTCCGAGCGGATCTCGTACTACGAGTGCGGCAACGGCGAGAACCTGCACGGCTGGCACACCGGCGCCGGAATGCTGTACTGGTGGCCCGGGCAGCAGGCGAACGACCACTACACGGACTGGTTCTGGCCCACCGTCGACCCGTACCGGATGCCGGGGACGACCGTGTCGACCAAGCGGCTTGCCGACGAGGCGGGCGGGGAGTGGGGCGCCGCCAAGCCCGCCGTCCAGTGGGTGGGCGGGGCCAGTGACGGGGAGTTCGCGGCCGTCGGCCAGCATGTGAAGGGGCTGCTCTCCACGCTCCAGGCCCGTAAGTCCTGGTTCTGCGTCGCGGACACGGTGATCTGCCTCGGCGCGGGGATCACCGCCACCGACGGGGTTCCGGTCGAGACCGTGGTCGACAACCGCAACCTCGGAGCCGGCGGCAGAGGCGCGTTCACCCTGGACGACCGCCGCCGCCCGCACTGGGCCCATCTCGCCGGGCACGGCGGCTGGGTCTTCCCCGGCGGCACCGACGCACTGCACACCCGGCGCGAGGCCCGCACCGGGGCCTGGCACGACATCAACACCACCAGCTCGACCGAGAAGCAGACCCGCACCTTCCAGACCCTCTGGCTCGATCACGGTACGGACCCGGTGGACGCCTCCTACGCCTATCTGCTGATGCCGGGGGCCTCCCGGCGTACGCTCGCGGCCCGCGCCGCCGACCGCCGCTGGCTGGAGGTACTGGCCAACACGGCGTCCCGGCAGGCGGTCGCCGTCCGCTCACTGGGGCTGACAGCGGCGAACTTCTGGCAGGCGGGTACGGTGGGCCCGCTCACCGCATCCGCTCCGTCGAGCGTGCTGGTGCGGAGCAAGCGGCACACCGCCACCCTGCACATCAGCGAGCCGCCGCGCACCGGAAAGCCGGTGGAGATCGTCTGGAAACAGCCGGTACGCCGGGTGACCAGTGCCGATCCCTCCGTACAGGTCATCTCGACCGGCCACGCGCTGCGGCTGCGGATCACCCCGGGAACGGCGGGCGCGACACACGCCTGCGAGGTCGTCCTTGGCTGAGCCGTCCGGCCCCGGCCGCGCTCCCGTCCGCCAGGCACCGCTCCTGGAACTCTTGTGGGGGTTCCACAATCCAGGGTGGTCCTGGGCTGGCACTTGGGCTGCGCGGCCGGGCTCTTCTGTCCAGGGCGGCCAGGAAACTGGCCCGGAGACTGTGCGAAGTCCACTGCGTATTTTCTTGGCGCAGTTCGTAGGGTCGGAACATGACCGTTTTGGACGAGACCGCGAGCGAGCCCACCGACGCACGCGGACGGGTGGCCGAACTGCTGGCGCTGCGCGAGCAGGCCAGGCGAGGGCCCAGCGAGCGAGCGACCGAGACCCAGCACGCGAAGGGCAAGCTCACCGCGCGCGAGCGCATCGAGCTCCTGGTGGACCCGGGTTCGTTCAAGGAGGTCGAACAGCTGCGCCGGCACCGGGCGACCGGATTCGGCCTGGAGGCGAAGAAGCCGTACACCGACGGTGTGATCACCGGATGGGGCACGGTCGAGGGCCGGACGGTCTTCGTCTACGCACACGACTTCCGGATCTTCGGCGGCGCGCTGGGCGAGGCTCACGCCACCAAGATCCACAAGATCATGGACATGGCGATCTCGGCGGGTGCGCCGCTGGTGTCGCTGAACGACGGCGCGGGCGCCCGTATCCAGGAGGGCGTCTCGGCGCTCGCCGGATACGGCGGGATCTTCCAGCGCAACACCCGGGCATCGGGCGTGATCCCGCAGATCAGCGTGATGCTCGGCCCGTGCGCCGGCGGCGCGGCCTACAGCCCCGCCCTGACGGACTTCGTGTTCATGGTCCGCGAGACCTCGCAGATGTTCATCACGGGCCCCGACGTGGTGCGTGCGGTGACCGGCGAGGAGATCACCCAGAACGGTCTCGGCGGCGCCGATGTGCACGCCGAGACCTCCGGGGTGTGCCACTTCGCGTACGACGACGAGGAGACCTGCATCGCCGAGGTCCGCTACCTCATCTCGATGCTGCCCTCGAACAACCGCGAGAACCCGCCCTCGCACCCCAGCGACGACCCGGCCGAGCGCCGCTCGGAGCGGCTGCTCGACCTGGTGCCGGCCGACGGCAACCGCCCCTACGACATGCACCAGGTCATCGAGGAGCTCGTCGACGACGGCGACTACCTGGAGGTCCACGAGCGCTGGGCGCGCAACATCATCTGCGCCCTGGCCCGGCTCGACGGCCAGGTCGTCGGCATCGTGGCGAACCAGCCGCAGTCCCTGGCGGGCGTCCTGGACATCGAGGCGTCCGAGAAGGCCGCCCGCTTCGTCCAGATGTGCGACGCGTTCAACATCCCGATCGTCACCCTCCTGGACGTGCCCGGATTCCTGCCGGGTGTGGACCAGGAGCACGGCGGGATCATCCGCCACGGCGCCAAGCTGCTGTACGCGTACTGCAACGCGACGGTGCCCCGGATCTCGCTGATCCTGCGCAAGGCGTACGGGGGCGCGTACATCGTCATGGACTCCCAGTCCATCGGCGCCGACCTCACCTACGCCTGGCCGACCAACGAGATCGCGGTGATGGGCGCCGAGGGCGCGGCCAACGTCATCTTCCGCAAGCAGATCGCGGAGGCCGAGGACCCGGACGCGATGCGCCAGAAGATGGTCAAGGAGTACAAGGCCGAGCTGATGCACCCGTACTACGCGGCCGAGCGCGGGCTCGTGGACGATGTCATCGACCCGGCCGAGACCCGCGAGGTCCTCATCGCCTCACTCGCGATGCTGCGGACCAAGCACGCCGACCTTCCCTCCCGCAAGCACGGCAACCCGCCGCAGTAGGCGCCCGCCGTACCTCTCCCAGCTCACTTCCGGCACGTCCCGGCCCGTCTCAGTAAGGGGAAACACCTTGAGTACTCCCACCGCCGCCGCATCGCTGCTCCGCGTCGAGAAGGGCCACGCGGAGCCGGAGGAGCTGGCCGCGATCACCGCGATCCTGCTGGCCCGCGCAGGCAGCCGCCCCGAGGCCCCGGCGCACCCGCGCTCCACCACGGCGGGCTGGCGCCGCCTGGAGCGCTCCCGGGGCTTCCGGGCCCCGCACTCCTGGCAGGGCTGAGCCCGCACTCCTGGCAGGGCTGAACCGGCCCGCCGGTACCCGCCCACAGCGAAGGCCCGCACCCTCTCTCCGGAGGGTGCGGGCCTTTCCGCTGTGCGAGCTGTACTACCGGGGACGGCCCGGGACCAGGACCTAACGCAGACGTGCCATCAGTGCGTGCTCGACGAGCGTGATCAGCGCGCTCTTCGCGTCCGCGCGGTGTCGTGCGTCGGTGGTGAGGATGGGGGTGTCGGGGCCGATCTGGAGGGCTTCGCGTACTTCGTCGGGGGTGTAGGGCTGGTGTCCGTCGAAGCCGTTGAGGGCGATGACGAAGGGGAGTCCTGAGTTTTCGAAGTAGTCGACGGCGGGGAAGCAGTCGGCGAGACGGCGGGTGTCGACGAGGACGACGGCGCCGATGGCGCCGCGTACGAGGTCGTCCCACATGAACCAGAAGCGGTCCTGTCCTGGGGTGCCGAACAGGTAGAGGATGAGGTCCTGGTCGAGGGTGATGCGTCCGAAGTCCATGGCCACCGTGGTGGTGGTCTTGTCCCCGGTGTGTGTGAGGTCGTCGATGCCCGCCGAAGCGGACGTCATGACGGCCTCGGTACGCAGCGGGTTGATCTCCGAGACGGCGCCGACGAACGTGGTTTTGCCCACGCCGAAGCCCCCTGCCACCACGATCTTCGCGGAGGTAGTGGAGCGGGCTGCACCGCCGCTAGAGCTTGCGAAGTCCACTGAGCACCCTTTCGAGCAGTGTCACGTCTGGCTGGCCGCCGGCGGCATCGTCGCCGCCGGGCTGATGGATGGCGACGAGCCCGGCCTCCGCCAGATCGGCGACGAGGATCCGGGCGACGCCGAGAGGAATCGTAAGAAGAGCCGAGATCTCGGCAACAGACTTGATCTCGACACAGAGCCGGCAGATCCGCTGGTGCTCGGGCAACTGCCCTTGCAGCTGTGACGGTTCCGCCGTGGTACTGACCAGTGCCTCGATGGCGAGCTGGTACCGCGGCCTGGTCCGGCCGCCGGTCATGGCGTACGGCCGCACCAGGGGATTGTGGGCGGCCGGGGCCGGGTCGGGCTGCTGCTGCGGCGTCCAGTGCGGCTGCACCGGCTGGATGCGCGGCGGCTCGTCGTACGGCGACGGGGGCTGCGGCTGCTGGTGGGGCTGTGTGCCGTGTCTGCCCGGCGTGGAGGGAAAGCCGAAACGGGTCCGGTCGAACTCGTCCGGAACCTGCTGTTCACCGTAGTAAGGGTGACCGCCTGGGGGTGTTGCCACGTTTCCTCCTCCGACTGCCCGTCGCTGTTCCTGTGGAGCCGCGCCACCGCACCCTATGGCGCGGTGGCGAGAAACGCACTGTCTGTTTGCTAGTTGAGAAGACTGCCCTGCAGTTCGGCACGGAGATCCGGGGTCAGCACACTGCCCGCGCGGTCCACCAGAAGGGCCATCTCGTAACCCACCAGACCGATGTCGGCCTCGGGGTGGGCGAGGACGGCGAGCGAGGAGCCGTCGGAGACGGACATGATGAAGAGGAAGCCGCGCTCCATCTCCACGACGGTCTGGTTGACATGACCGCCCTCAAAGATCCGGGACGCCCCCGCGGTGAGCGAGGTCAGCCCGGAGGCTACGGCCGCCAGCTGGTCGGCACGGTCACGCGGGAACCCCTCGGACATCGCCAGAAGGAGTCCGTCGGCGGAGACCACCACTGTGTGGGACACCCCGGGGGTGTTGTCCACGAAGTTGGTGATCAACCAGTTCAGGTTCTGCGCCGCCTGGCTCATCGGGCTCACACTAACGCTCCTGGTTGTAGGTGCTGTCAGGACCGCCGTGGTGATTCCCGGTGGCCTGACCGTTCGTGTCACTACCTTCGTTGCGCCCCCGCAGGACACCGCGGCGCAGATTGCTCAACCTGCCCCGGACGTCCTCGGGTGCGCGGGAGACCTGGGGGCCGCCCTGCGGGGTCTGCTCAGCCTTGCCCTCGACCAGGTTGGCCTTGGGCACCCGCCGGGGGAGACCGGAGGGGGTGACCCCGCCCGCTTTCGGCTCGCGCAGCTGGTCCGCCCGCTGCCAGCGCTCGTCGTTCGACGAACGCCAGTCGTCCGGCCGGCTGCTCTCCCCGTTCTCCTCCCCGTCGTTCCGCTCCGCTGGATCCTGCTCTCCGGCCTGGGACGGACCGGAAGTTCCCTGACCGGACTGCTGCTGCCCGGACCACGGCCGGCCCTGCTGCTGACCGGAGTGCTGCTGGCCGGACTGCTGTGCTCCGGGGGCCGCCTTCGGGACCTGCTGACCGCCGCGGCGGGGAAGGCCGGCGTCGGTCAGTTCGTGTGAGGTGCTCGGAGACGGTCCCGGACGGTCGAAGCCTACGCGCTCGGAAGCGGCTGCGGGAGCGCCCTGTACAGAATCCGCCTCCGGCTGGTAGACCGACCCGAAACCGCTCTGGTACGTGGCCTGACCAGCCCAGTCGCCCTGCGGGGACGACTGCTCGAACGCGCTGTCGTACCGCGGCTCCTGGCCGTACTGTGCAGAGCCGTTGCCGTACTGCGCCGGGTGCTCCTGCTGCGGATACCGGCCCTGCCCGTACTGCTGCTGGTCCGGGAACTGCCCCTGCCCGTACTGCTGGCCCTGCCCCGGCACCTCGTCGCGGAAGAGCGGCCTGCCGTCGGCCTCGTGCCCGCCCTCCAGCGCCGCGCGGCGCTCCTCGCGCAGCAGCGAGCGGTTGACCGGGTCGAGGCGGCGCGGCCCGCCGTCACCGTAACGGGCGTCGTCGAAGCCGAGTTCGGCCGCCGTGCGCTGCGGAGCCGGTGGGAACGACTGCTGGTCCCTTTGCTGCTCCGGAATGATCGAGGAGACGCTGAAGTCGTCCGACGGCAGCGGATCGCCGCCCCCGCCGTGGGTGATGGCGTCGGGGAGCATGACCAGCGATGTGGTGCCCGCCTGCTCGCCCGAGGGGCGCAGCTGGACGCGTACGCCGTGCCG
Source organism: Streptomyces sp. NPDC054757 (assembly GCF_053612185.1). NCBI lineage: Bacteria > Bacillati > Actinomycetota > Actinomycetes > Kitasatosporales > Streptomycetaceae > Streptomyces > Streptomyces sp. NPDC054757. Next base: position 11,196 of record NZ_JBSHBW010000051.1, on the reverse strand, counting down.
GTCGGCGAGACGCCCGACCACGAACAGCCCCATACGCTGCGAGATCGCCGCGTCCACGGTCGGCGGGTTGGCCAGCTTGTGGTTGATGTCCGCGAAGTCCTCGGCGGTGAGGCCGATGCCCTTGTCATGGATCTCGATCATCACCCGGCCGTCCGGCAGCCGGGTCGCCGCGACGCGCACCTTGGTCTGCGGAGAGGAGAACGTGGTGGCGTTCTCAAGCAGCTCGGCGAGCAGATGCACCAGGTCGGTGACGGACTGCCCGTGGATGTCGGTCTCGGGGACCCCGGTCAGCTCGATGCGCTCGTACGACTCCACCTCGGACGAGGCGGCCCTGAGCACATCGACCAGCGGGACCGGCTGGTTCCAGCGCCGCCCCGGCTCCTCGCCCGCCAGGACGAGAAGGTTCTCGCCGTTGCGCCGCATCCGGGTCGCGAGGTGGTCGAGCCTGAAGAGGCTCTCCAGCTGCTCGGGCTCGGCCTCGTTGTTCTCCAGATCGGTGATCAGGGTCAGCTGGCCCTCGATGAGCGACTGGTTGCGCCGCGAGAGGTTGGTGAAGATCGCGTTGACGTTGCCCCGGAGCATGGCCTGCTCGGACGCGAGCCTGACGGCCTCGCGGTGCACCTGGTCGAAGGCCCGTGCCACCTCGCCGATCTCGTCCCGGGTGTGGATCGGGATGGGCTCGACCCGGGTGTCCACCCGGCCCGGCTCCGTACGCGAGAGCTGGTCGACGAGCATCGGCAGGCGTTGCTCGGCCACTCCGAAGGCGGCGGTGCGCAGCCGGCGCATGGCCCGGCTCATCTGGCGGGCCATCATCCCGGCCAGGACGAAGGCGACCAGCAGGGCGACCAGGACGACGGCGCCGTTGGTGATGGCGTCGTTCTTCGCGTCGTGCGAGATGGACGCCGCATCGCCGACCGCCTTGTCGACCAGGTTCTTCTCGACCGTGCTGTAGCCGTTGAACCGGGTGCCCGCCGCGATGGCCCAGGACTCCGCGTCGATGCCCTTGGCCTTCAGCGCCGCAGGCGTCCGGCCCCTGCCGATCTCGGCCGCGATGCCGTCGAACATCGACCCGCCCTTGGACGGCGGGGTCACATAGTGCTTCTTCGACCCGGCCGCCGCCTTCTTGTCGCGGGCGGCATAGCCCTTGGCGGCGGCGGCCTGGTCGGCCATCGACCGCTTCAGACCGGCCGCGTCCTCCTCGGTGCCGCCGGAGAGGTACTCCTGGAGGGCGATCTGTTCCAGGTAGTTGTACGAGTTGAACGCGACGACCTGCGCCTGGAAGGTCGCGGGGTCCTGGCTCGGGCGTACCAGCAGATGCGTACCGATGGAGCGCTGAAGCGATTCTGCTGCCTGGGCCAGCTGGATCGCGTAGACCGTGCGGCCGTAGCTGGTGATGTTGCCCGTGCCGAGACCGAGTTCATTGGAGAACTCCATCAGCGAGTGCTGGACCCTGACGTAGCCCTCTTCGGTCTTCACCGGGTCCATCGCCTCGGTGTACGCGGTCTTGCGCAGCGTGCCGAGGGTGGGCTCCTCCTTGCGGAAGAGCTGGAGCCGGCGCTCCAGACCCCTGGTCCTCGGCAGCTTCTTCACCGCGGTGTCGAAGGACCTGGCGGCCTCGTCGGTGCGGCGGTAGGCGTCCTTGACGGTGATGTTGCCGGTGCGCTTGTTGGAGAGCAGCGGCTCCGCAGTGGTGTCGCGCTCCTCAAGCAGCCTCTCGCTGTACGCCGAAGCTGCCCGTACGACGAGTGCAACCCGTTCGGCGTCCCGTGCGTCATTCCAGGTAGTGATCGAGCTCTTCACCTGGAACGAGCCCATGACCAGGCCGACGACGACCGGGATCAGCAGAATGGCGTTGAGCTTCGTGGGCACGCGCCAGTTCGGCGGCGACAGCCGGCCGCCGCGCTTCCCGGCGCCGCGGACAGCGGCCGCGGAACGGTCGGCAGGAGACGCCGCCGACTGCGACGGCGGCGTGAAGTTCCCCCGCTTCTGCTCCGCCGCGGAGCTCTTCCTGCTTCGCCTCACTCGACCAACAACCTCTCGGCGTCGGCACCTGCGGTGTGCCGTCCATCGTTCAGAGCCGTACTCGGACCGGCCGTCGAACGGAGACGGTCCTACTCGGGAGTTCGCCGAATTCCAGCACGTCGGGCGGCGTGGCTCCAAACAGCTGGAACCCGCCGCACCGAGTGGCGTATGCCTCAGATAAAACGGTCAAAAAGAGCGAGCGGCGCCAAAAGCAGAGACCGCTGTGTGCAGAGCGGCACCGTGCGGATGCAACGGGTGTCCGCAGTCGGTGAATTCTCTGTCGAAACGTTATGAACATGGGGGCGGATCGTGTCAAAGCCCACAGTCCGCCCCAGATCGGCTACGGCAACTGCCGTAGCCGGATGACTACTTGAGACGTGCCATCAGTGCGTGCTCGACGAGCGTGATGAGTCCGCTCTTTGCATCTGCGCGGTGTCGTGCGTCGGTGGTGAGGATGGGGGTGTCGGGGCCGATCTGGAGGGCTTCGCGTACTTCGTCGGGGGTGTAGGGCTGGTGTCCGTCGAAGCCGTTGAGGGCGATGACGAAGGGGAGTCCTGAGTTTTCGAAGTAGTCGACGGCGGGGAAGCAGTCGGAAAGGCGGCGGGTGTCGACGAGGACGACGGCGCCGATGGCGCCGCGTACGAGGTCGTCCCACATGAACCAGAAGCGGTCCTGTCCTGGGGTGCCGAACAGGTAGAGGATGAGGTCCTGGTCGAGGGTGATGCGTCCGAAGTCCATGGCCACCGTGGTGGTGGTCTTGTCCCCGGTGTGTGTGAGGTCGTCGATGCCCGCCGAAGCGGACGTCATGACGGCCTCGGTACGCAGCGGGTTGATCTCCGAGACGGCGCCGACGAACGTGGTTTTGCCCACGCCGAAGCCCCCTGCCACCACGATCTTCGCCGAAGTGGTCGATCTGGCCGGCGCGCTGCTAGAGCTTGCGAAGTCCACTGAGCACCCTTTCGAGCAGTGTCACGTCCGGCGTGCCGCCGGCCTCTCCGTTGCCCGGCTGGTGGATCGCCACCATGCCGGCCTCCGCCAGGTCGGCCACGAGGATCCGCGCCACCCCCAGCGGCATCGAGAGCAGCGCCGACACCTCGGCCACCGACTTGACCTCACGGCACAGATGGCAGATCCGCTGGTGCTCGGGGAGCAGGCCCGCGAGGTGCACCGGGTCGGCCGTGGTGCTGACCAGCGCCTCTATGGCGAGCTGGTAGCGGGGCCTGGTCCGGCCGCCGGTCATGGCGTACGGACGTACCAGTGGCTGGTCGCCCTCACTGTCGTACGACGCGTCGTGCAGCACGCCGTACGGATCGTGCGAGGCGGGGGGCGGGGTCATGGATCCTCCGGGCGTGACAGCGATGAGTCCGAGTGCCGTCTGACTGGGCCGGTGGGGGGCGGGATGCGGCCGGGACGGTGGTTGATGAACGTACGGGCTGAACCTGTGGGGGACGTGTCTAGTGGAGCAGGCTCCCCTGGAGTTCGGCCCGCAGGTCCGGGGTGAGCACGCTGCCCGCCCGGTCGACGAGCAGGGCCATCTCGTACCCGACCAGACCGATGTCGCAGTCCGGGTGGGAGAGCACGGCGAGCGAGGAGCCGTCCGAGACCGACATGAGGAAGAGGAAGCCGCGCTCCATCTCCACCACGGTCTGGGCGACTTCGCCGCCTTCGAAGATCCGGGAGGCCCCCGCGGTGAGCGAGGTCAGCCCGGAGGCTACGGCCGCCAGCTGGTCGGCACGGTCACGCGGAAAGCCTTCGGACATGGCCAGCAGAAGCCCGTCGGCCGAGACCACCACGGTGTGGGAAACCCCTGGGGTGTTGTCCACGAAGTTCGTGATCAACCAGTTCAGATTCTGCGCCGCCTGGCTCATCGGACTCAACTAGTGCTCCTGCTGGTGAGAGGGGCCGGTTCCGGCCTGGCGACCCTGTTGGATGCCACGCCGGAGGTTGGTCAGCCGGCCGCGTACGTCGTCGGGCGCACGCGAAACCTGCGGACCGGCCTGGTGGGCCTGCTGCTGTGCGGTGCCGGGCACCAGATTGGCGCGCGGCACGCGCCGGGGCAGACCGGATGTGGTGACACCACCGGCGGCGGGCTTCTTAGCCCGCTCGGCCTGCCGTACGAGTTCGTCGTTGGGCGACGCCCGCCAGTTGCTGCCGGGGGCGGTCTGCGCCATCGGGTCACTGGGCTGCGCGGCCGGCTCGGGCTGCTGCGGAGCGGCCGGTTCCTGCGGCTGGGCGTTCCTCGCGGACTGCGCGCCGTGGAACCAGTTGGTCTCCAGGGTGTCGTAGAGCGGGGTGCGCCCGTCGCCGGGGTCGGCCGCCGGCGGCAGCGCGTCGTACTGCGGCTGCGCGGGGAGGCTCTGCGGCGCGGGCGGGCGCGGGGCGCCGAAGTCCGCGTCGCCGCGCTGGTTCGGGGCGCCGCCGGAAGGCTCCGAAGGGGCCTGCGGACGGGGCGGGTCGAAAGCCCCGAAGTCCGAGAGCTCGGCTCGCGGGAACTGCGCCGTGGACGCCGGGTCCTGCGGCTGCTGCTGCCGGTCCTGGTAGGGGGCGCCCTGCTGCGGGGAGTCCTGGTACCGGTCGCCCTGGAACGGGTCGCCCTGGAACGGGTCCTGGGGGGACCGCTCGTCCTGGAACGGGCCGCCCCGGAACGGGCCGCCGTCCTGCTGCGGTGTCTGCGGCGACTGGGGTATCTGGGGCGTCTGCGGCGTCTGGGGTATCTGCGGACGCCGCGGGCCGCGGACATCCGGACGCTCGAAGACATCGGCACGCTCGAACCGGCCGGTGTTCCCGGGCGGCGGGCCGTTGAAGTCCGGACGCTGGAACTCGGCGGTGGAGCCCGGCCCCTGGCGCTCGGCGGAGAGCCGGTCGTCGGTCTGCCGGCCGGTACCGAAGGGGTCGTTGCCGAACGCGTTGCCGCCGAACGGGTCGTTGCCGGCCGGGCTGTTGCCCGGACCGTTGCCGCTCGGGCCGTTGCCGGCCGGGCGCCCCGCGAAGAGGTCGTCCGCCGGTGAGCGTTCGCCGGACTGGCGCAGCGGGCGCATCGGCTGGCGGTACTGGGCGCCCGAGGCGCTGATGCCGGAGCCGTTCGTGCTGTTCGCACCGGAGCCCGCGCCGGCACCGAAGGCGCCGGAGTCCGGCTCCTCGTGTCCGCGCGGCTGGTCCTGCGCCCCCCGCTGCGGCAGCTCATTGCCCCAGCTGGTGCTCTGCGAACGCTGCGGAGTCTGCGGCTGCCGGGGGTTCTGCGGCTGCTGCGGGTCCTGCGGCGACTGCGGGCCGCGGGCCTGCGGTACGGGGTTGCCACCCGGCAGCTCCGCGCGCGGGCCGCCGGTGGGCGGCAGCTGCTGCTGACGTCCGGCCGGGGGCTGGAACATACCGTCCCCGGGCTGCTGCGGGCGCTGCGGACCATTGCCGTGCCCCGGAGCATCGCCGGGGCCGCCGCGGCCGCCCTGGGCGCCCCGGCGCGGCATGGGTGCCCCCGCGCCGAAGGCGTTCACCGACGGTGCGGGCGCGGAACCGCCCTGCGGCTGACCCTGCTGGCGGGGGCCTCCGGGCTGGATCGAACGGTCGCCGTCGCGGGAGGGCAGCGCGGCGCGCGGCCCCGGGCCGGAGACCTGACCGCGAGGAGCACCAGCGCCCGCGCCCGCGGCGGCACCCGCACCGGTGCGGCCCGGGACGCCCGCGTTCTGCGGAGACGGGGACTGCCCCTGGCGCTGCTGCGACTGCCCCAGCTGCCCCTGCGGCTGCTGGCCACCGGGCACACCCGGCTTGGCCGGAGCCTTCTTGCCGCCCTGGGCGACATCGACGGGCAGCATGACCAGCGCGGTCGTACCACCGGAGTCGGAGGGACGGAGCTGGATACGGATGCCGTGGCGCAGCGAGAGCCGGCCGACCACGAACAGACCCATGCGCCGGGAGACGGAGACGTCCACGGTGGGCGGCGAAGCGAGCCGCTCGTTGATCGCGGCGAGGTCCTCGGGGGAGAGGCCGATACCGGTGTCGTGGATCTCGACGAGCACCCGTCCGTCGGGCAGCGCGTGACCGGTCACGCGGACCTTGGTCTGCGGCGACGAGAACGACGTGGCGTTTTCGAGCAGCTCGGCGAGCAGGTGCACGAGGTCGTTGACGACGCGTCCGGCGACCTCGGTCGCGGGCACCGCGGCCAGCTCGATGCGTTCGTACTGCTCCACCTCGGACGCGGCGGCGCGGAGCACGTCGACCAGCGGCACCGGGCGGGTCCACCGGCGGCCGGGCTCCTCACCGGCGAGGACCAGGAGGTTCTCACCGTTGCGTCGCATACGGGTCGCGAGGTGGTCGAGCTTGAAGAGCGAGGACAGCTGGTCCGGGTCCGCCTCGCGGGACTCCAGCTCGGAGATGAGCGAGAGCTGGCGCTGGATGAGGCCCTGGCTGCGGCGCGAGAGGTTGGTGAACATCGCGTTGACGTTGCCCCGCAGCATGGCCTGCTCGGAGGCGAGCCGGACGGCCTCGCGGTGCACGTCGTCGAAGGCCGTGGCGACCTTTCCGATCTCGTCCCGGCTGTGCACACCGACGGACTCCACGGAGGTGTCGACGTCCTGCGGGTCGGTCTCGGAGAGCTGCTTGACCAGCTCGGGAAGGCGCTCGCTCGCGACCTTGGTCGCGGTGTCCTGCAGCCGCCGCAGCGAACGGATCATGGACCGGGCCACGACGTAGGCGCCGACCAGTGAGACACCGAGCACCAGCACGATGAGCGCGGCGTTGATGATCGCCTCGCGCTCGGCGTCGTTGCGCAGCTCGCGGGCCTTCTGCTCCATCTCGCCGAGCAGCGTGGCCTCGATGGTCTTCATGGCCGTGATGCGGTTGCTGTCCGCGTCGTACCAGTCCTTGTACGAACGCGGGGCCTGGCTGTCCAGACCGCTCTTGTTCTCCAGGACGTGCTTCGCGTACAGGTTGGCGGCGGTGATCTCCGGGTTGCCGGTGTCCAGCGGCGCGGTCAGGTCCGCCGCGTTGCCCGCGTAGACCAGCTTGAAGGACTTGAGCTCGTCCTCCTCGCTCTGCATGGCGGACTTGGCGAAGAGCCGGTCGCTCTCCTCCAGGTGGCCGTGGCCCTTGTTGCTCGTCGGCAGTGCGGCGGCGATGACCGCCCGCTGGATCGACGCGTACTCCTTCGCGGAGGAGAAGGCAGCCAGGGCACGGGTCCGCTTGATCATCTCGGGGTTGGCGGTCGCCTGGGCCATGTCCTGGGAGAGGCCGAGCAGCGAGTCGATCAGCTCGCTGTACTCGTTGACCGTCTGCGAGGTGGTGGCCTTGCCCTGGTACGCGTCGGCCCGGATGGCCTTGAGACGGGTCAGCTTGGTGGCGATGCCCCGGAGGCTGCCGCGGATCGACTCGATCGAGTCGTCGCGCTTCGCACTGTCGAAGTCCGCGGTGCCCGCCAGGAACGCCTGGTCGGCGAGGTCGGTCTTCTTGCGGGGCTCCTCGACGTTGAAGTCGTTGGCCTTGGCACCGTGCGACAGCGGACCGGCGGACTTGTCGCGCTCCTCCTGGAGCGCGGCGGCCAGCTCGGTCGCCTGCTTGGTCATCTGGGTGAGCAGCTGCATGTGGTCCAGCTGCTGCATCTTGTCCAGCGAGTCGTTGATCCGCAGACCACCGAGGGTGGTCGCGGCGACGACGGGCAGCGCCAGCAGGGAGACCAGCCTGGTACTGATGCGCCAGTTGCGCAGGGCCATCCGCGAGCCCGTGCCGGACGGGCCCTTGGACTTCGGTTTGGCCTGGGGCGTCGCCCTGGACTCACCGCCGGCCGGTTCCGGTCCCTGCTTCTGGGGGGTCGGGGGAGTCTGGGCGTGCTGGGCCGAGGAACCGCGGTCGGCTCCGCCGCGAGGCTCCTGTTCAGCCGCGGCTTCCCCTCGACCCTGGCGGGCCTGGGGTGACCCCGTGCCATCCCTCTTGAAACGTCCCTGCACTAGCGTCGCAACCTCTGGACCAGGCGTTCCCCCGCACAGGCGGCGGAACGGTGTCGAGTTGTGGGGCGCGGCGCGCCCCATGGTGGTCGTCAGTGACCGGCGTGTTCTCCCCCTTTACCGCCGCCACTCGGCGCTGCGTCGCGCCCTTCGTGCGCCGGCCTGCCTGTGTTTTCACAAAGACTGCGCGGCAGTGCGTGGAATTCCAGCACAGGGACGGATCTCCAACAAGGCCCGAGTACAGGGCTGTGACGTGATTGACACGGTGTGAGCACCGAATCACCTGGTGTAGAAATTCAGCCCGGATGAATCGGACTTTTGTTTACGTACCACTTACGCGTCAGGGGTGTCCCAGTCGCGATGATCAGGGGCGGAATGAACGGTTCACACCGGTAATGTCCGCTTACTGAAGGGGCGTTGACGGCCCGTAATGTCCCAAATGCCAGTCAATTCGTGAGCAAACTCACACCTAGATCGTTGTCGGCCCCGCGCTTCCCCGGGGAATCAGATGTTTAGCCTGATGCTTTACAGGGATGGCGAATCCGACAACCGGCGCCCCGGCGGCGCCCGACCGACAGGGCCTCACGAACAGATGAAGACGACGACGTTGTCCCGCAACATTGCCAACCCCCGCCGCACCACGCTCGCCCACCTCACGGACGCCGGCCAGCTGCACCGCCCCGAGCAGCCGGAGCACGCCGCGACCCTGCCGGCCGTGACCGCCAACCCGCGCCGCACCGTCCTGATGGAAGCGCCCGTCCAACCGCAGGTCACCGCCGCCGAGTGAGGCGAGGTCGTCGCGGTGCGGCCCCCGCCACCCGCGTTAGCCTGGAGCGTCAGAACTCCAGCCAGTAAGTGAGGGGCGACAGCACTCGTGCGCATCGCCAGATTCTCCATCGACGGCAATGTCGCCTTCGGCGTGGTCGAGGGCGAGGGCTCCGATCCCTCGGGTGACCTCGTCCTCGACATCATCAAGGGCATCCCGTACTCCGACTTCGAGCTCTCCGGTGTCAAGGTGCCGCTGAGCAAGGTCCGGCTGCTGCCCCCCGTGCTCCCCAACAAGGTCGTGGCCTTCGGCCGCAACTACGCGGACCACGCGGCGGAACTCGGCAACGCGGTCCCGGACGTGCCGTTCGCCTTCCTCAAGCCCACCACATCGGTGATCGGCTCGGGCGACGCCATCGAGTACCCCTCCTTCTCCAGCGAGCTGCACCACGAGGCCGAACTGGCCGTGGTGATCGGCCGGATGTGCCGTGAGGTCCCGCACGACCGCGTCAAGGACGTCGTCTTCGGCTACACCTGCGCCAACGACGTCACCGCGCGCGACGTCCAGAAGCGTGAGAAGCAGTGGGCCAGGGCCAAGGGCTTCGACACCTCCTGCCCGCTCGGCCCCTGGGTGGAGACCGGCCTCGATCCGTCCGACCTGACCATCCAGGCCACGGTCAACGGAGCCCAGCGCCAGCTCGGCCGCACCAGCGAGATGATCCACTCCGTCGCGGATCTGATCGTCAACATCTCCGACGCCATGACACTGCTCCCCGGAGACGTCATCCTGACCGGCACCCCGGCGGGCGTCGGACCGCTCAACGTCGGCGACGAGGTCGCCGTCTCCATCGAAGGCATCGGCACTCTCACCAACAAGGTGATCAAGCGTGGCTAACGCGAACACCCCGGCCGGGGCAACCCCCCGCGTACGGTTCTGTCCCTCCCCGACCGGCAACCCCCATGTGGGCCTGGTCCGTACCGCCCTGTTCAACTGGGCCTTCGCCCGGCACACCGGCGGCACCATGGTCTTCCGCATCGAGGACACCGACGCGGCCCGCGACTCCGAGGAGTCGTACCACCAGCTGCTCGACTCGCTGAGCTGGCTCGGCCTGGACTGGGACGAAGGGCCGGACGAGAAGGGCGGCCCCCACGCGCCGTACCGCCAGTCGCAGCGCATGGACATCTACGCGGACATCGCGAAGCGGCTCCAGGACGCCGGCCACGCCTACGACTGCTACTGCACCACCGCCGAGCTCGACGAGCGCCGTGACGCCGCCCGCAAGGCCGGCCGGCCCTCCGGGTACGACGGCCACTGCCGCGACCTCAGCGCCGGGCAGATCGAGGAGTACAAGGCCGAGGGCCGCACCTCCATCGTCCGCTTCCGGATGCCCGACGAGACGATCACCTTCGACGACCTGGTCCGCGGCGAGCTGACCTTCACCCCGGAGAACGTGCCGGACTACGGCATCGTCCGGGCCAACGGCGCCCCGCTCTACACCCTCGTCAACCCGGTCGACGACGCGCTGATGGAGATCACGCACGTCCTGCGCGGCGAGGACCTGCTCTCCTCGACGCCGCGCCAGATCGCGCTCTACAAGGCGCTGATCGACATCGGCGCCGCCAAGGAGATCCCGCTCTTCGGCCACCTGCCGTACGTGATGGGGGAGGGCAACAAGAAGCTCTCCAAGCGCGACCCCGAGGCGTCCCTCAACCTCTACCGCGAGCGGGGCTTCCTCCCCGAGGGGCTGCTCAACTACCTGTCCCTCCTCGGCTGGTCGTTCTCGGCCGACCAGGACGTCTTCTCGCTCGCCGACCTGGTCGAGAAGTTCGACATCGCGGACGTGAACGGCAACCCGGCCCGCTTCGACCTCAAGAAGGCCGAGGCGATCAACGCCGACCACATCCGGCTGCTGGACGTGGCGTCCTTCACAGAGGCATGCACGCCCTGGCTGCGCGCCCCGCACGCCAACTGGCCGGAGGAGAACTTCGACCGGGCGGCGTGGGAGGCCATCGCCCCGTACGCGCAGACCCGCGTCACTGTCCTCTCGGACATCACGGCCAATGTGGACTTCCTCTTCCTGGACCGGCCGGTCGAGGACGAGGCGTCCTGGGCGAAGGCGATGAAGGGCGACCCGGTGGCCCTGCTCACCACGGCCCGCGCCCGCCTCGCCGACGCCGACTGGACCAGCCCCGACGCGCTCAAGGCGGCCGTGCTCGCGGCCGGTGAGGAGCACGGACTGAAGCTCGGCAAGGCCCAGGCGCCCGTCCGCGTCGCGGTCACCGGCCGCACGGTCGGCCTGCCGCTCTTCGAGTCCCTGCAGATCCTGGGCCGGGAGCGCTCACTGGAGCGGATCGACGCGGCACTGGCGAAGCTGGCCGCCTAGGGTCTGTCCGGCCGATCTTCGTGGGCCCGCGACGCCTGGCACTTCCCCAAGTTCTCGGCTGCGCTCGAACAGGGGAGACCCCATTCCTCGCG
>NZ_JBSHBW010000050.1:0-41545 GCF_053612185.1 Streptomyces sp. NPDC054757 | reverse complement strand
CCCCAAGGTGCGGGCCCCAGCTTGTGTGGTGCGTCAGGCGGGAACGATGTTCTCGGCCTGCGGGCCCTTCTGGCCCTGCGTGACGTCGAAGGTCACCTTCTGGCCTTCCTGGAGCTCGCGGAAGCCCGAGGCGTTGATGTTGGAGTAGTGGGCGAAGACGTCGGCGCCGCCACCCTCCTGCTCGATGAAGCCGAAGCCCTTTTCCGCGTTGAACCACTTAACGGTGCCAGCAGCCATGTGAATCTCTCCTTAGTGGCAAAAATGCCCGGAGGCCCGCACTGTGCGAACCCCACGTCGCTGCGATGATTACCACGTCCGGAATACTCCGAAAATACAAAAGTGCGCCCACCGGCACCGAAAGCCAGTGAGAGCACTTGAAGTCTTTGGGAACCACAACTGCAACTGGTAACGACACTAGCACGCTGAGCACCACGACGCGGGGAAGATTTTCTCCGCGCGTGTCCGGATCGTGGGAAATCAACACATGGTGCCGTTATTCCGGCCGACGGGAATTAAATGACGGTTGCTTCACCCGCCGGCGCCCCGGCTGCCGACGCCCTCACGGGTTCCAGCGCCTCGACCGCTCTGACCAGCGGGGCCAGCTCCGGGTCGGCCGCCGCCCGGTCGAGAGCGGCGCGCAGAGCCGCGTCGTTGGTGGGGCGGGCCCGTGCGAGGAGCAGTGCCCCGTCGGCGGTCACATCGGTGTAGATGCCGCGCCGGTCGGTGGGGCAGAGATATCTGGCGAGCAGCCCCCGGTCCTCCAGGCGGGTGACGAGCCGGGTCGTGGCGGAGTGGCTGAGGACCACCGCGTCGGCGACCTGCTTCATCTGCAGATGGCCGCCCTCCCCGTCGTGCTGGCGGCTCAGAACGTCGAGCAGCGAGTATTCACGCACGCTCAGCCCGTGGCCCGTCTGGAGCGCGCGCTCGATATGCGCCTCGATCCTTCCGTGCAGAAGGGAGAGGGCGCACCAGCTCTGGCTCAGGGCGGTCATCGCCGGGTCGGTCGCGGTCATCGGGGCCTCCTCGGGCGGGAGCATCCTGGGCGGGTGTCGGCCCGGGGTGTCGGCGCTCTCCGCGCTCACCAGCTTAACGCGCCAGCGATTAAGCAGCGCCTGCAAGTACCTGCCGGGTGCCGGTCCGCGAGGCACCTGGGTGGCGCGGCTTTGGGGGCATGGCTCCGGGACACGTCTCCGGGCGCGCCATCGGCAGGATCAGGCGTCGAGAACGTCCGCCAGCGCCGGACCGGCCGGTTCTTCGAGCTGGGCGTAGGTGCAGCTCCACGGGGACCGGTCCGGGCGCCACCGGCGCCACTGGGTGGTGTGCCGGAACCGCACACCGTTCTCCATGTGGTCGTACGCCACCTCCAGCACCCGCTCGGGCCGCAGCGGGATCCACGACAGATCCTTCTTGCCGCTCCACCGGCTGGGGGCTCCCGGCAGCCGCGCCGTCTCGTGCGCCGTCTCCTGCGTCCATGCCGCCCAGGGGTGCCCGTCGGCCGACTCCATGCGCAGGGGCTCCAGCTCAGTGACGAGTTCCGCGCGCCGCTTCATGGAGAACGCCGCACAGACACCGACGTGCTGGAGTACGCCCTCGCTGTCGTACAGGCCCAGCAGCAGCGACCCGACGACCGGGCCGGACCGGTGCAGCCGGTAGCCCGCCACCACCGTGTCGGCCGTGCGTTCGTGCTTGATCTTGTACATCGCGCGCTCGTTGGGCAGATACGGCAGGCCGAGAGGCTTCGCCACCACGCCGTCGAGCCCCGCCCCCTCGAAGGAGCGGAACCAGTCACCGGCCACCGAGGCGTCGGTCGTGGCGGGCGCGACATGCACCGGCGGCCCCGCCGCGGCCAGCGCCGAGACCAGCCGCTCGCGCCGGACGCCCTGGCCCGTCGCCATCAGCGACTCGTCGCCCACGGCCAGCAGGTCGAACGCGATGAACGACGCGGGGGTCCGCTCCGCGAGCAGCCGCACCCGGGAGGCCGCGGGATGGATCCGCTCGGTGAGCGCGTCGAAGTCGAGCCTGCCGTCCCGGGTGATGACGATCTCGCCGTCCAGGACGCACCGCTGGGGCAGATTGTCCCGCAGCGCGTCAACGAGCTCCGGGAAGTACCGGGTGAGCGGTTTGCCCGTACGGCTGGTCAGCTCGGCCTCCGGGCCGTCCCGGAAGACGATCGCCCGGAAACCGTCCCACTTCCCCTCGTACTGCATACCGGGCGGGATCTTCTTCACGGACTTGGCCAGCATGGGCCTGACGGGCGGCAGAACAGGCAGATCCATACTCGGATTCTGCGGCCGCAGACCGCTCCCCGCCCGATATGCGAAGTACGCGGCCTGCGCCTAGCGTGACGCGCATGGGTGCAGCAGTGGAGCTGAGAGCGGGGGAGCGGACCGTACGGCTCTCCAGTCCCGACAAGGTCTACTTTCCGGAGCGGGGCTTCACGAAGCTCGATCTCGCCCAGTACTACATCGAGGTCGGCGCGGGCATCACCCGCGCGCTGCGGGACCGCCCCACCACACTCCAGCGGTACCCGGACGGGCTGGACGGCGAGTCCTTCTACCAGAAGCGTGCCCCGAAGAACCTCCCGGACTGGATCCCCACCGGCACCATCACGTTCCCCAGCGGCCGGACCGCGGACGAGATGTGCCCCACTGAGCCGGCCGCGGTGCTCTGGGCCGCGCAGTTCGCGACCTTCACCTTCCACCCGTGGCCGGTGCGCCGCCAGGATCCGGACCACCCGGACGAACTCCGGATCGACCTCGACCCGCAGCCCGGCACCGACTTCACCGACGCCGTGCGCGCGGCCCATGAACTGCGCGCCGTGCTCGATGACTTCGGCGGACTGCGCGGGTGGCCCAAGACGTCCGGCGGCCGGGGACTCCACCTCTTCGTACCCATCGAGCCCCGCTGGACCTTCACCGAGGTGCGCCGGGCCGTCATCGCGTGCGCCCGCGAGCTGGAGCGCCGGATGCCGGACCGGGTGACCACCGCCTGGTGGAAGGAGGAGCGGGGCGAACGCATCTTCGTCGACTTCAACCAGACGGCCCGCGACCGCACCATCGCCTCCGCCTACTCGGTCCGCCCGCACCCGCGCGCCCAGGTCTCGGCGCCGCTGCGCTGGGACGAGGTCGACAGCGCGCGCCCCGCCGACTTCGACATCGCCTCCATGCGGGACCGCTACTCCCGCACCGGCGATGTGCACGCGGACATGGACGACCACCGCTTCCGTCTCGACGCGCTGCTGGAACTGGCCGACAAGGACGAGCGGGACCGCGGCCTGGGCGACCTGCCGTATCCGCCCGAGTACCCGAAGATGCCGGGCGAGCCCACCCGCGTGCAGCCGAGCCGTGCCAGGCACCGGCACGGCTCGGAGCGCGACGCATAGCCCGGAAGCGGCGTCCGGACCCGGGGTGGGTCAGCCGTGGGCGGTCATCGACGCGGTGTGCTCGCGCACCTGCTCCGGAGTGAGATACGCGTCCGTGTACTCGAAGTCCCGCAGCGTGGCGGGCTTCTGCGACTGGAAACCGGTGCGTACGAAATCGTCCCCGGCGATGGCGTTGATCATCCAGTTGGTCATCACCCGGGTCTTGGCGACATTGGTGCGCAGCGCCGACCAGTGGTAACCCCGGGCCACGGCCTGCGCCGAGACACCGCGCAGCTCGATTCCCAGCGGCTTCGACACCGCGTCCCTGCCGCCCAGGTCGACCACGAGCCCCAGGTCCTTGTGGACGTAGGGCTGGAGTGGCCGGCGGCGCAGCGAGGCCACGATGTTGTCAGCGAGTTTCCGGCCCTGGCGCATCGAGTGCTGTGCGGTGGGCGGGCAGACCGCGTCGCCCCCCTTGACGAGATCCGGTACGGCGGCCGCGTCGCCGAGGGCGTAGACACCGTCGAGCCCGGGGACGTTCATCTCGGGTGTCACCGCGAGACGTCCGCGTACGGTCTCGGCGCCCACCGTGCCGACCAGCGGACTCGCCGCGACACCCGCGGTCCAGATCAGGGTGCGGCACGGCAGGACCCGGCCGTCGGTGAACGTCACCTTGTCCGGGCCGGCCTCGGCGATCGACACCCCGAGCGAGACCTCGATACCGCGCCCGCGCAGGATCTCCAGAGCGCTCTGCCCGAGTTTGTCGCCCAGCTCCGGCATCAGCTTCGGCGCGATGTCGATCAGATGCCATTTGACCAGCTTCGGATCGATGTGCGGATAGTGCTTCACGGCGTTCGTCGTGAGGCGCTGCAGACAGGCCGCCGTCTCGGTGCCCGCGTAGCCGCCGCCGACCACCACGAACTGGAGCCGCGACTCCCGCTCCGCCTCGTCCTGGCTGGCGTCCGCCAGGTCCAGCTGGGCGATCACATGGTCGCGGATGTACGCGGCCTCGGCCAGGGTCTTCATGCCCCGCGCGTTGTCGAGGAGACCTGGGATGTCGAACGTACGGGTGATGCTGCCCGGCGAGAGCACGATCTGGTCGTAGCGCTCATTGACGATCTCACCGGTGATCTTGCGGATGACGCACACCTTCGCCTTGGTGTCGACCCCGATGGCCCCGCCGGGAATGATCCGGGTGCGGTGCTTCTGGCTCCGGCGCAGCGACACGGCCACCGACTGCGGGGTGAGGACGCCGGAGGCGACCTGGGGCAGCAACGGAAGATAGAGCTGGTAGGAGAAGGGCGCCACCAGCGCGATCTCCGCCTCTCCCGGAATGAGCCGCCGCTCCAGACGGCGTACGCACTCCACTCCGGCGAATCCGGCGCCCACTACGAGAATCCTGGGTCGTCCCACGGTGTTCGTCCCTTCTCAGGTCTGCACGGTCGTACCCTCCCCGCCTGCCCCGTGGGACGGGTGACGGCACGTGTGAATCGCGCCCTGACCGCTGCCTGGCACACCCATCTTCGCGGGCCCGGGGAGAGTCCGCCTGCTGAACACCACGAAGGGGCACCCATGACCGGACGGATCGCGCCCGGAAGAGCGCCGTCGGCCCGGTCCCACGCCCTCGGAAGCCGCCACCGCCGCCGGGTATCGTGCGGATCCATGACGACCGACACCGACACCGACACCGACACCGACGCCGTGCGGGACCGCTCATCGGGCCGTGCCGGGGCGGAGCGCCGCACGACCGGTACGGCCGTGGCCCGTACGGTCACCGACGTATTCCAGCCGCGCAACGTTCTGCTGGTGGGCATGCCCGGTATCGGCGTCGCGGCGGCGGGGGACTGGACCGGCGTCCCCTGGGGGCTGCTCGGCGCGGTGTGCGCGGGGCTGGTACCCGCCGCGTACATCGAGTGGGAGCGCCGGCGCGGTACCTGGGGCGACCGGCATGTGGTCGACCGCAGGCAGCGCGCCCCGATCTTCCTCGTCATCCTCGGATCGGTCGGGACCGGCGCTGCCCTGATGACCGCCGGCGGCGCGCCCCGGGGCATCCTGCTGGCCATGCTCGCCCTCTGGGCGATGACCGTCGTTCTGCTCGCGGTCAACACGGTCTGGAAGATCAGTGTGGACGCGGCGGTGGCTTCCGCGGTCGTCGCGATGCTGGCCGCCGTCCACACGCCGTGGTGGATCACCGGATACGTCCTGGTGGCCGCGGTCTGCTGGTCCCGGGTCGCGCTCGCCTACCACTCCGTCGCGCAGACCCTCGCGGGTGCCTCGCTGGGCGCGGCCACGGCAGCCGTTCTCGTCCTGGCGTAACCGGTTCGCACCGGCTTCCGGGGCCTCGTACGGATTCGGCGTGCCAGGGGCGGGCAGGCCGAACTCCCCGTCCCAGCAACCGTTTTGGAGATATGGGGGGAGGCTCCGTACGATCCGGTGATGATCATGAGAAAACGGCTGGCGGCCGGGGTGTGCACGCTCCTGGCTGCCCTGGTCGTCGGAACCTTCCCCACCGGCGCCGCCGCCGATGAACCGTCCGGCACACCTTCGCCCAAGGTCGAGCTGGTGCTCGACGTCAGCGGCTCGATGCGGACGCGCGACATCGACGGCGGCTCGCGGATGACGGCGGCGAAGCAGGCGTTCAACGAAGTGCTCGACGCGGTGCCCGAGCAGGTGCAGCTCGGCATACGCACGCTGGGTGCCAACTACCCCGGCAACGACCGCAGGACCGGGTGCAAGGACACCCGTCAGCTCTACCCGGTCGGACAGCTCGACCGGACCGAGGCCAAGACCGCGGTCGCGACCCTCGCGCCGACCGGCTGGACACCCATCGGCCCCGCCCTGCAGGCGGCGGCCCGGGACCTCAAGGGCGGTGAAGCGACCCGCCGTATCGTCCTCATCAGCGACGGCGAGGACACCTGTGCACCGCTCGACCCGTGCGTCGTGGCACGCGACATCGCGGCCCAGGGCATCCACCTCGTCATCGACACACTGGGCCTGGTGCCCGACGCCAAGACCCGCAAGCAGCTGACCTGCATCGCCGAGGCCACCGGCGGTACGTACACCTCCGTGCGCCACACCAATGAACTCTCCGGGCGCGTCACGCAGTTGGTGGACCGCGCCGCTGACCCGGTCGCCACCCCCGTGGCCACCGAGGGCGCGGACACCTGCACGGACGCCCCGCAGCTCAAGGCCGGGCTCTACAGCGACCGGGAGAGGTTCGCCGAGCACCGCTGGTACCGGGTGGACGTCCGCCCGGGGCAGGAACTGCGCGCATCCGTCAGCGTCGCCGCCGACCGCGCCGTCAACAACGACTACGGCGTACTGCTCAGGGCGCTGACCGTCAACGGCCGGGAGATCGTACGGGGCCAGGAGTCCGGCACCGGGCGCACCGACGCCATCTCCACGGGGCTGCGCTACCCGAAGCCGGCCGTCGATTCCGACGACGCCCACAACGCCGACAACACAGCGGAGACCGTCTGCCTCAAGGTCGGCAACTCCTTCTCGGCGCCGTCATCGGTCAAGACCACGCCCGGCCTGCCCGTCGAACTGAACATCGCCGTCGTGGACGCACCTGACGACGCGTCCGACGTGGCCGCCTTCGGGCTGGGCCGCGGCTGGTGGCTGCTCGGCGTCCTCGTACTCACCGGCCTGGTGTCGGGTGTGCTCTGGGGCTGGATCTCACGTCTGCGCTTCGCCGGGAGGACCGACTGATGCGGATCCGACGCATACTTCCGCTCACCGTACTCGCGGGTCTGGCGCTCATCGGCGGGGCCGGCGCCGCCGCGGCCGACACGGAGACCCCCTCGCCGTCCTCGTCCTCCTCGGGTGACGGCAACTCCGCGCCGTCCCAGGCGGGTACGGCATTCCGTACGGCGACCGCCATCCAGCAGGGCCGGCACGCCACCGCGAACGCCTCGACGGGCGACTATCTGTACTGGGTCTTTCCCGCCGACGCGGGCCAGTCGGCCACGGTCGACGCCACGGTGAAGCTGCCGGAGGCCGCGGCCCGCCACGGCGCGTCGACCTGGCAGCTCGACGTCTACGACGGGCTGCGCAGGCGGCAGTCGTGCCGGTACGGGAGCCAGACCCGGGTGGCCGCGGCGGACGCGGCCACCGTGACCATGACCTGCCATCTGCGGACGGTCCGGTCCTGGGCGGAACCCTGGGCCAACGACCCGCTGCCGGGGAGCTACTACATCCGGCTGACCGTCACCAGCCTCCCGCAGGAGGACCTCGGACTGCCGGTGCGAGCCGATGTCGTGGCCACCTCGTCCGACAGCGGCGGGGCACACGCCGTGGACGGTTCGCTGTCGTCCCCGCTGACGGCGGTCACGGCCCCGGACGTGTCCTCGTCCACATCGTCGGCCGCGTCGTCCACGGCGGACCCGTCGGCCGGCTCCGACCGGTCCGAGGCGGACGGTTCCTCGGACGCGGCGCCCGCCGGCATCGCCGCCGAGCCGGAGGACGGCTGGTCGTCCGGCTGGTGGTCGGACCGCTGGCTCTGGACCGTGGGCGGCGGCATCCTGGGCGCCCTCGCGGGTGTCGCCGGATACCGGATGGCGCGTGGGCCCGGCCGCTCCTTCTACCGGCGCCCGCCGGCCGTCTGAGACAGCGGCCTCCTGTCCGGCGCGGACCGCGCCGGACAGGAGGCCCTGCGGTGCTTGAAGGCAGGCGGCACCTTGACCACCGGCCCTACGCCTGGTCGTAGGCGGCGGCGCGGATCGCGGCCAGATCGAGCTTCTTCATGCCGAACACGGCCCGCATCGCCCGCTCGCCGCGCGCCGGGTCGGGGTCGGTCAGGATCTCGTGCATCCCGCTGGGAGCGACCTGCCAGGACACGCCGTACTTGTCCTTCAGCCAGCCGCACGGCCCTTCCTGGCCGCCCTCGCTCAGCTTGGCCCAGTAGTAGTCGATCTCGTCCTGATCGGCGCAGTTGACCATCAGTGAGACTGCTTCGCTGAAGGTGAACTGGGGACCGCCGTTGATCGCGGTGTACTCCTGGCCGTCCAGGACGAAATCGACGGTCAGTACGGTGCCCGCGGGTCGCGGGCCTGCCGCCGTGTAGTGCGTGACGGACTTGATCTCCGAGCGGGGGAACACCGACACGTAGAACGCGGCGGCCTCCTCGCTCTCGGTGTCGAACCAGAGATTCGGGGTGATCCGGGGCATGGGAGTCTCCTGCGGTGGTCGTGTGTCCGCTTCCGTATCTGTACCGACTCCCGTGCGGGCCCGGACTCATCGCAGCGGCTCAGATCTGTACGTGTGACTCCTCTGGCAGCCAGGTGAGGACGAGAGCGCCCGCGGCGACGACCAGACCGGCCAGCACCAGCATGCTCGTGCCGAGAGAGTCCGTGAAGGCGGTGATCACGGCCCGGTGCAGCTGCGGACCGGCGGCCATGGCCTCCGCTCCGGCCACGGTGGTGGGCGCGTCCGGGCCCCGCAGCCCGGCCGGCAGCCTCGCTGTGAAACCCGCGGTGATCAGGGTGCCGGTGAGCGCCACCCCGAGCGCGCTGCCCAGTTCGCGGGTCAGGCTCTGCAGCCCGGAGCCGAGACCCGCCCGGTCCGGCGGCAGGGCCGACATCAGGGTCTCGGAGAGCAGCGGCGTGGCCAGCCCGCACCCGGCCGCGGTCAGCCCCGCCCCGAGTGCGTACACCGGGTAAGGGGTGTCGGGACCGACCCGCGAGACGGTGCACAGGCCGCAGGCCAGAACGAGCAGTCCGAGGCTGATGACGGTGCGGCTCTGCAGCCGGAGCCGGAGCACCGTCGTGCAGCGCGGGGCGAGCAGCAGGGCGGCGGCCATGGGCAGCAGCCGGATCCCGGCCCCCAGCGCGGAGTAGCCCTTGACGTACTGGAGGTACTGGCCGTTCAGATAGAACAGCCCGAACATGCCGAGGAAGACGGAGACCATGCCCACGGCGCCCGCCCGGACGGCCGGGCCGGCCAGCAGCCGGGGGTCGAGGATCGGGTGTTCCTCGCGCAGTGCGTGGACGGTCCAGAGGGTCAGCAGGAGGACGGCGGCTGCGAAGGCACCCAGGACCTGTGCGCTGCCCCAGTCCTGTTCAGGTCCGGAGACGACGGCGAAGAGCAGGGCCAGGAAGCCGAGGGTCAGCAGCAGCGCGCTGACCGGGCCGACCGGCCGGGTGTGGCGGGGAGGTGCGGGGGCGACGAGCGCGGCCAGCAGCAGGGCCGCGAGGGCCAGGGGAGCCGCGTACAGGAAGAGGGAGCGCCAGGACCCGCCCTGGATCGCCGCGCCGCCGCCGACGTTCCCGAGCACGGCGGCGAGCCCCGTCATGGACGCCCACAGGGCGATGAGCCGCGACCGCCGGCCGTCGGGGGCGCCGGTGACCATGAGCGCCAGGGTGGTGGGCAGGACCGCCGCGGCCCCCACCCCGCTGACCATCCGCCCGGCGATCAGCACGCCCACATCGGGCGCCGCGGCGGCGAGCACGCACCCGAGAGCGAAGAGGACCAGGCCGGTGAGGAGCACACCCTTGCGGCCCATACGGTCGGCCACCGCCCCCGCGGGTACGACCAGACAGGCGAAGACCGCCACATACCCGTCGACCACCCAGAGCACGGCCGCCGCGGACGGGTGGAGCGAACTCGCCGACAGTGAGGGGATCGCCAGATTGACGGCCGAGACCATGCCCACCACCAGGGTGACGCACAGGCACATGACGACAACGGCCGCGCGCGATCCGGCCGTGCGGCGGCTGTCCGTGCGGCGGCTGTCCGTACGGCTCTCCGTACGGCCGGACGAGGGCGGGGACTGGGGCCGGACAGGCTCTGGAACGGCCGGGCGACGGGGCAAGGGACCCTCCTGGTCGGCGGGCGCGTCGAGCACACCCTCGGTCGGGGTGGAGCGGGCAGGGGAGAGGGGTGCGGAAGCGGACGCGTCAGCCGGCGGCCGGTGCGGTGCGGTGCAGATCGGCCCGGAGCGTGAGCCGGTCGCCGCGTACGGAGAGGAATTCCAGGTCGACGGGGCGGCCGTCCGCGAGCCTGCTGAGGCGCTCCACGGCGAACAGGGCGGTCCCCGCGGGCGCCGCCAGGATCCGGGCGGTGTGGGGATCGGCGTTCACGGCCTGGACCGTCACCTCCGCGGCCCCCAGCCGCTGCCCGCAGGACTGCTCGATGAGCGCGAAGACGTCCTGGTTCTCCAGATCGAGGTCCAGCAGGGGCAGCCCGATGTCGACCGGGAGATAGGTGAGGTCCAGGGAGAGCGGGGCGCCGTCCAGCCGCCGCAGGCGCTCAAGGCGGACTACCGGTTCGCCGTCGGCCACCGCGAGCCGCCGGGCGACCTGCGCGGGCGGGACGAGCGTGCCCGCGGCCCGCACCTCGTTGTCGACCGTGCCGTGCGACTTCAGCGTCTCGGCCAGCCCGGCCAGCCGTTCCAGCGGATGCGAGTGCTTGCGGTTGAGCAGGACCGTTCCCACACCCCGCCTGCGCTCGACAAGGCCCTCGTCCCGCAGGATCAGCAGCGCCTGGCGGACCGTGTTGCGGGAGACCGCGAAGTCCTTCGAGAGCAGGCGTTCGTCCGGCAGGAAACCGGTGGGGTACAGCCCGGCGGCGGCCTGCTGCCGCAGCACCTCGGCCACATTGCGGGCCCGGTCGGCGCGCCGTGCGGGAGAGGGTTCCGGAGAGCCCGGCGGTGTGTGTTCCATGGTCGCCGCTCCGTCCCTGCCGTACGCCGCCGCCCGGGGGCGCGACCCGGTGATGCCGTTCACCACCGGTCGCCCAAGGTACGTCCAGCATATTTCGCCTTTGTTACGCCACCAGCTTTGACCTGCGGTGATGCCTGGACCTGGGGTGATGGGCGGCAGGGGAGAGGATCCGCCACCGGCGGCGCCCACGGGACTGCTCCCTGACCGCTCCCGGACCGCTCCGATGCCGCTCCGATGCCGGGCCGGGGACCGCGCAGAGCCGGGCCGCGGACGGCCTGGGTCCGGGTCAGGGCGGAAGTGGCTTGTTCAGGTCAGTTCTGATTCCACCGCGGAGATCGGCCGTTAAGAATCAAGGCCGTGTCCCTTGTAATCACTTACCGCCCGCGCATCAATGAACAACGGCATCCGACGGCCCGTCAGATGAAACATTCTCTCTCCGGAAATGTTCTGAGAGCTGCCAGGAAATCGGCAGACGACCCGGGGGAGAAAGGGGCGGGTACCGGTGCGCTCGAAAGGTCAGTTGACGCGAAGGAAGGAACACTTCATGAGACACGGAAGCAGAAGCAGCAGAGCCGCCCTGCGCGCCGCGGTCGCTGTGGGAGCGGCGGCGGTGGTGGGCCTCGGCTTCACCTCGTCGGCATCAGCGGTGACGCCGCAGACTGTGACGGCGACGTACAACTGCGGTGTCTGGGGCGGCGGTTCGGCCACCCTGACCGCCACCCAGAGCGGCACGGCGGCGACGATCACGCTGACCTCGGCAGTGACCACGCCCGTCCACGTCGCCAAGGACTCCATGACCGCGAAACTCACCCTCGCGAAGAACGGCAGCGGCACCACGGTGTTCTCCGGCACGAAGAACCCCGACCTCGCGGCCGGTTCGGCCGTCACCATCGGCCCGCTGACCGGGAAGGTCGCAGCGGGCGACCACCTCGACTCGTACACCGGCGGTACGGCGCTTTCGATGACCATCTTCGGTGTGGCGGTCAACTGCACGGCCACGACGGCGCAGTCGCCGGGGCCGTTCGTTTTCTGAGACAGCTGAATCAGTGTCCGAGCGCATGAGCAGGCTCCTGTGGGAACGCTCAGGATCCCGCGAACCGCCTGCCATTCCGCACCGCGCTCGGTGCGTCAGGAATTCACTCATGGCTCTGCTGTCCGATTCCCTCCCCGTACCCGGAAGAGGCGAATACGGCGCAGTTGTCCAGGCGCTCACCGTCTTCCGTACGGGTTCGATCAGTGCGCGGCTTCGGTAGTACGTTTCCGTGGAACCCGGCCCTCCGGGCCGGCCCGCCGTACTCGCCGCTCTCACGGAGTCCCTGTGCCCCTTCAGCTGCCCAGCCGCGCGACCATTCTCTTCCAGGGCGACAGCATCACCAACGCGGACCGCGTGGTCCACTCCACTGACGAACTCGGCCATGGCTACGCCGGAATGAGCGCCGACCTGCTGCGGACGGCCCGCCCGGACAGCGAATTCACCTTCGTCAACCGGGGTATCGGCGGAGACCGCGTCGCCGATCTGCGCGCCCGCTGGCACAAGGACGCCGTGGCGCTCGCCCCCGACCTGCTGTCCGTCATGATCGGGGTCAACGACACCTGGCGCCGGTACGACGCGGGCAGCCCCACCACCGTCGACGCGTACGAGAAGGACTACCGCCACATCCTGACCCGCATCAGGGACAGCTGCGGAGCCCGGCTTCTCCTGGTCGAACCCTTCCTGGTCCCCGTGCACCCCGAACAGTGGGCCTGGCGGGAGGATCTCGACCCGCGGATCCACGTGGTGCGCAGGCTCGCCGAAGAGTTCGACGCCGCGCTGCTCGCGGCTGACGGGCTGCTCAACCAGGCGGCCCGCAGCGCGGGCGGCGCCGCGCACGTCGCCGGGGACGGAGTGCACCCCACGCCCTTCGGCCACCGTGTGCTGGCCCGCGCGTGGGTGGACCTGGTGACCGGTGGGGCCGTGCCGGGAGGCGGCGTTCCGGACAGCGCCCTCGCGCTCGGCGCGACCCCCGGCCGGGACGACTGACGCCCACCGGGCACCCCCCGCCCACAGGCTGACCGGCCACCGAGCACCCCGGTCCACCGGCCGACCGGCCCCTCGAACGGCCGACCGCACAGTGGCGCGAATGTGCGGGTACGGGCGGTGCCCGTGGTTACAGTGTGGCGCTCTGGGCATCCGTAGATCACGCAGCCAGGCGAGGAGACGTGTCACGTGCCGGAGAACGAGCCGTCCGAGTTACGTTCCGTCCCGGAGGCGCTCTCCCAGGAACACCGGCTCCGCAAGGACCTCGGGTTCTGGGGTCTGACCTCCATCGGGTTCTCCAACATCCTCGGTTCCGGCTGGCTGTTCGCCGCCCTCTACGCCGCCCAGACCGCCGGCCCGGCCGCCCTGCTGTCCTGGATCGCCGCCGGCGCGCTGTGCGCTCTGGTCGCGCTGGTGATGGTGGAGCTCGGGGCGACCCGTCCGGAGGGCGGCGGCACCGTGCGCTGGCCGCTGTACGCCAGCGGACGGCTGGTCGGCACCGTGGTCGGCTGGTCCGTCCTGCTGTCGATCGGCGGTACGGCAGCTGAGATCAGCGCCATCATGCAGTACGCGGCGCACTACGTGCCCGGTCTCTACAGCGGAGGCAGACTCACCGCGACCGGCTTCGGCGCGGCCGCCGCGCTGAGTGTGCTGCTGTTCGCGCTCAACTGGTTCGCGGTACGCCTGTTCGCACGGGTGAACAACCTGGTGTCGCTGCTCAAGGTCGTCATCCCCGTCGTCACCGTGATCGCCCTCTTCCTCTCGGGCACCCACTCCGGCCGCCTCACCGACCACGGCGGCTTCGCACCGTACGGCTACGCCGCCTGTCTCACCGCCCTCGCGGGCGGCGGCATCATCTACTCCGTCAACGGCTTCCAGTCACCCCTCGACTTCTCCGGTGAGGCCCGCAACCCGCGCAGGACCGTGCCCGCCGCCGTACTCACCGGGATCGCACTCGCCGTCGTGGTCTACCTCGCGCTCCAGCTGGCGTTCCTCTTCACCGTCCCGGACTCCCTGCTGGGACACGGCTGGCGCGGTGTCAACTTCGAGTCGCCGTTCGGCCAGCTCGCCCTGGTGCTCAACCTGCACTGGCTCGCGACCCTCCTCTACGCGGACGCGGTGCTCTCGCCGGGCGGCTCGGCGTACGTCGGTGTGGCCATCGACGCCCGCCACACCTACGCGCTGGCCAAGAACGGCCTGCTGCCCCGCTTCTTCATGCGGATCGACCCCCGCTCCGGAGTGGCGCACCGGGCGCTGCTGCTCAACCTCGCGGTCATCATCGTCTTCATGCTGCCGTTCGGCGGCTGGCAGGACATCGTCAGCGTCATGGGCGACATGTATCTGCTCATCTACGCGGCGTCGGCGGTCGCCGCCGCGGTGTTCCGGGCGCACGACCGGGAGCGCGGAGTGCTGAGGGCCGACGGTCGGGTACCCGGAGTGCGCTGGATCGCGCCCGTCAGTTTCATGGTGGCGGGTGAGTTCGTCTTCTGGTCGGGCTGGCACAACCTGCGGCTCGCGCTGCCGATGGTCCTGATAGGCGTTCCGCTGTTCCTGATCCTGCGGCGGGGCTCCGGCGGGCCGCCCCCGCGCGACGAGCTGCGGCACGGCGCCTGGCTGGTCTTCTATCTGGCCGCGCTGACCCTGCTGTCCTGGCTGGGAAGTTTCGGCGGTTCGGCCAGGCTGCCCGCCCCGTACGACTCGGCGGTGGTGGCCGCCGTCTCGCTGGCGGTCTTCGGCTGGGCGGTCCGCTCAGGCGCCGGGCACCTCAGGGCGCACCCGCGGACCGAGCCCGGGAGCACCCCCGGACTGCCCGATCCCAGCCGCCCCTGACCTGCTCGGATCCCGGAGAACCGGGCCATGCGATGCTGGGGGGCGACACCGGACCCGGGCCGGAGAACAGGGGAGTACGGCAGCGCGATGGCAGCAACACGGCGGACACGGACCGGAACCTGGGACCGCTACGCGGCATCCGACCCGGGATTCCTGCGACTGATGGCGGGGCTGCGGACCGTCGCGGCGATCGGGCTCGCGCTCATCGTGCTCTCGCTCTTCCACACGCCCGTTCCGCTCCTGGTCGCCGGGGCGATGGCCGCCATGGTCTCCACCTTCGCGATCAGGGAGAAGGACGTACGCGGGCAGGCCATCACCCTCGGATTCGGCCTCCCCGTCGCCCTCGCCTCGATGTCGCTGGGGGCGTTGCTCAACGCCCGCATCATCACCGGTGACATCTTCTTCGTCGTGCTGATCTTCGGCGCCGTCTACTCACGCCGCTTCGGCGACCGGGGCACGGCGCTCGGCCTGATCGGTTTCCAGGTCTACTTCGTCTCACTGTTCGTGCACGCCACGGTCGCCACCCTGCCCCAGCTGTATCTGACGCTGACCATCGCCTTCGTGAGCAGTGCCGTCGTACGGTTCGCCGTCGTGCCCGAGACTCCCGAGCGCACCCTGGGCCGGCTGCGGGAAGCCTTCAGAGCCCGGCTCGCACAGCTGGTGGCCACCCAGATAGAAGTGCTCGACGCCACCCCCGGACAGCTCGACAAGGTCCTCGACGATCTGCGCGGCCGTACCGCCCGGCTCCACCAGACGGCCCTCATGATCCAGGGCCAGCTGGAGACCGGCACCCGTGACCCGGCATCGGCCGCACTGGTCCAGCGCAGGATCGCGGACGCCGAGATCGCCGCCGAGCGCCTCGGTATGCTGCTCCTCAACGCCCGCACGGCGGAGCGCGCCGACACCCTCACCCTGCATCTGCCGAACGCACGGATCCCGGCCGCCCCGGGCAGCGGACAGTCCGGCGCCCCGGGCATCGGCGGTACGGACGAGATCACCGCCCTGCTGCGCCGGGACCTCAACGCGCTGCATCTGGTGGTGACCCGGCTCTCCCCCGACGAGCGCGGCACGGCCCTGGCCCATCTGCGCAACAGGCTGCTCGGCTACCGGGACGAGGAGAATCTGCCGCGGGCCTCACTCGCCGTACAGGACGTGTTCCGCGGCCTCGGTGAGGCAGCGCGCTCCGTGCTCGGGCTGCGGCTCGCGCTGGACGGACCGCAGGACGAGTCGGACGACACCCCCGAGACGACCCGCTCCCGCGAGGAGTTCGAGGCCGAGGACGTGGCCATCACCCGCGCCGAGGAGACCGATGAGGACGAGACCGGGCTCCAGCGGCGCACCACGCGGACGGCGTTCCAGGTCGCGGTCGGCTCGACGCTCGCCATCGTCGGCGGCGAGTTCCTGTCCAGCCAGCGCTGGTACTGGGCGGTGCTGACCTGCTGGGTGGTCTTCCTCAACACCGCGTCCACCGGCGAGATCCTCGTCAAGGGCTACCGGAGGCTGCTCGGCACGGTCCTCGGCGTCGTCGCCGGTGTCGCTCTCGCGGGGCTCGTCGGCAACCACACCTGGACCGCGTTCGCCCTGGTCCTGCTCTTCATCTTCGGGATGTTCTTCACCGCGCCCCTCTCCTACGCGCTGATGTCCTTCTTCGTCACGGCGATGCTGGGACTGCTCTACACCCTCCTCAACACCTACAGCCTCTCCGTCCTGGTGCTGCGGATCGAGGAGACGGCGCTCGGCGCCGCCTGCGGGGTCATCGCGGCCGTACTGGTGCTCCCCGTGCACACCGACCGCCGTACCGACGAGGAACTCGGCACGGTGCTCGACCGGCTGCGGGACGTCGCGTCGGCCGCCGTCTCCCAGCTCAGCGGCGGACCTCCGGCCGACCTCCTGGACATGGCGCGCGATCTGGACACCGCCCTGGACGACCTGCGCCGCTCCACCCAGCCCCTGACGCACCCGATCACCCCGCTGCGGGTGCGCCGGCAGACGGCCCGCTATCTGGTCGCGGTGCTGGAGACCTGTGCGTACCACGCGCGTTCGCTCGCCGCGACGGCCGAGCTCGTGCCCTACAGCAAGACCGTCGCGGCCGACCCGCGGCTGGAGCGGTCCGGTGTCCGGATCGCCCACAACATCGATGTGATCGCGGCGCGGGTGGCGGACGAGAACGCCGGGGGCGAGGTCGAGTCCGGCGCCAGCATCGCCGCCATGCTGGAGAGCAGTTCGTCCGAGGTCCTGCGGTCGGGCACGGTCACCTTCCGCGTGCTGCGGCATCTGCAGCGCCTCGACGAAGGGGTCGTCGGCCTCGCCCGCACCCTCGATGTGCCCATCGCGGCCCGCGAGGAACGCAAGGCGGCCTGAGGCCCCGGCCCGTACGGGAGACCACCACGCGCCCCCTCACAGGGCGCGGCGGCGCACCGGACGACAGGCCGATCGGGTCAGAGCGCGCAGCGGAACCCGCCGTGGCCGGTCGTGCTGTCGGGTGTGTTCGACGTACGGGCGGCCACCCGGTAGCGATTGCAGTACGAACGGTGGCAGAGGTACGAGCCCCCGCGCAGCACCCTGTTCTCCCCGGTGGGCGGGCCGGCGGGATCGGTACGTGTCTCCGGGCGGTCGGCGCTGTGCCAGTCGGCGCTGAAGCGGTCGGCGCACCACTCCCAGACGTTGCCCGAAGTGTTGTGGAGCCCATAGCCGTTCGGGGCGTACGCGGTGGCCGGATCGGTACCGCCGCCGTCGTGACGGGTGTTGCGGAGCGGGAAGTCGCCCTGCCAGATGTTGCAGCGGTTCCTGCCGCGCGGCGTCAGTTCGTCGCCCCACGGGAAGCGGGCGCCCGACAGCCCGCCACGGGCGGCCTTCTCCCACTCGGCCTCGGTGGGCAGCCGTTTGCCGGCCCAGCGGGCGTAGGCGTTGGCGTCGTTCCAGGACATATGGACCACCGGGTGGCCCCGGCGGTCCCCGGCCGACGAGCCCGGGCCCTCGGGCTCGCGCCAGTACGCACCGGCCACCGCCCGCCACCAGGGCGCTCCCGGGACCGTGCCCGGCAGCACCGCATGGCGCGCCTGCGGGGGTACGGAGGCACCGAACACATAGGACCAGCCGATGAGTTCGGCCTCGGTGCGGTATCCGGTGGCTTTCACGAACGCGGCGAACCTGCCGTTGGTGACACAGACCGCGTCGATGTGGAACGCGCCGACGCTCACCTCCCTGACCGGCCCCTCACCGTCGGCGGGGAACGCGTCGGCGTCCTCGCCGCCCATCAGGAACGGTCCCCCCGGTATGGGCACCATGCCGCGCAGCACATCGGCGGGACGGCGCTGGGGGACGGCGAAGTCCGCCGGGGGAGGGGAGGGGACCGTCGCCCCGGCGCCCGGTGCCGTACCCCGCGCGGGTCCGCAGCACGCACTCATCACATACCTTCCGTGTGGTCGGGGCCGGCCGCGGTGGCTGCCGCCCCGGGCCGGCCTGCCACGGTCTCATCCGGCGCGGCCGGGCCCGGAACCGGGCGGCCGAGCAGCTCGTCCACATCCTGTCCTGTGGTGTGCAGCAGCAGAGCCACCCCGCCGAGCGCGGCGGCGTCGGCGCCCAGGTCCGAGCCGCAGACCGTGAGGGTGCGGGGGGCGGAGGGCAGGGACAGGGCGGCGAGCTGCTCCCGGATCGGGGCCAGGACCAGGGCGTCCAGCGCGGCCGGTTCGCCGTAGACCACGATGCATTCGGGGTCGACCTGGGCGGCGAGGGCCGCGAGGACCCGGCCGGCGGTGGTGGCGGCGCCGCGCATCACGGCGGCCACTTCCGGCCGGCCTTCGGCAGCGAGCGCGATCAGCCCGGCCGCGTCCCCGGCCGCCACCCCGCGCTCCGCGCAGGCGGCCAGCAGCGCCGGAATCCTGATGATGCCCTCCAGACAGCCCCGGCCGCCGCAGTGGCAGAGCGGCCCGTCGGGATCACAGCTGGTGTGGCCGATCTCGCCGGCCGCGCCGTGTGCGCCGTGCACCAGCACGCCGTTCACGACGAGCCCGCCACCGACCCAGTCGGACCAGGCGAGGAAGACGGTGTTGTCGCGGCCCCGGGCCGCACCCCAGGTGACCTCGGCCAGGGCGGCGAGGCGTGAGTTGTTCTCGGTGACGACAGGAACACCGAAGCGGCGGCCCAGTGCTGAGGCGACCTGCTGGGCGAACGGCGTCTTGCTGTCCGGGTCGCCGGACGCCGGATCCTGGACGAAACCGGGCAGGCCGAGGCCGATTCCCTCGATGGGCGTGAGGCTGATCCCCTCCCGGCGCACCAGCTCCTCGACTGCCGCGATCGCCTGCGCCGCGCGCTCGTCCGGACCGCTGTCCACGGGCAGCGGGGCGCTGGACCGGCCGACCACCTCATGGGCGCAGTTGGCGATGACCACATGGATCCGGTTGCGCTGGAGGTCGATACCGATCAGCTCGGCGCCGCGGGCGTTGAGCGAGATCTCCAGTGCGGGTCTGCCGCGGCCGCGGGGCAGCGCGGAGTCGGCGGCGGGCTGCTCCATGACTGCCTTGCGCATAAGCAGGTCGGAGACGATCGCGAACAGGGTGGTGCGGGAGAGACCGACTCTGGTCTTGAGCTCGCCGCGGCTGAGTGCGCCGGAGCGGCGCAGCTCACCGAGTACGGCGGCTTCGTTGGCCCTGCGCAAGCGCTGCAGGGCATCGGTCGGTTCTGCCATGGCCGCATGCTCCGCCGTTCATGTTGTTTCTGTCAATGCAGCGGAAGAATTCACACGCACTTAATTCCGAAGGGTTGACCTAAAACCCCGGCATCCCTGCGGTTCCGGTCAGCTGACTGTCGTACAGCACCCGGCCCATGAGAGAGACGGGTCCCAGCTGAGCGAGGGGGCGCGCGCCGTACGCTGCTCGGCCCGGCCGGTTGTCAGTGGTGGCTGAGATGCTGAACCGCATGAACGGACAGACTTGGCGCCGGGTCTACGGCGCGGACCACGACGACCCGGACCCGGGCCCGCGCCCGGGACACGACTACCGGGAGCTGGTGGGCGGACCGCTCGACGGCCTGCTGCTCGACGTCACCGGCTGGCCGGGCCCACGCCTCATGGACGGGGCGGCCCTGGCGACGGAGATAGGCTCCCACGGCCCCGGCGGCCACGCGCGGTACGGCCCGCGCGCGGCCGGGGCGCTGCTGTGGGACTGGCAGGGCGACACTCCCTGACCCGCTGTCAGGGGACGGCGCCGGTGCCTGATCCGGTATCAGGAGACGGCGGCCGGCCGCCGGTACGGGCTGCCGGTATGCTCGGCGGTTATGCGTTCTGGTTCTCGGCGGTACGTCATTCGTGGGCCGCGCCATCGTGGAGGAGGCACTCCGCCATGGGGCGGACGTGACCCTGTTCGGCCGGGGGAGGACCGGCGCCGATCTCTTCCCCGGCACGGCCCGTCTCACCGGCGACCGCGACACAGGGGAGTACGGGGCACTGCGCGACGGCCGCTGGGACGCGGTCGCGGACGTCAGCGGATACGTGCCGCGCCACGTCGGCCAGGCCATGGACACCATCGGGGACCGCTGCGGCCGGTACCTCTTCATCTCCAGCCACGCGGTGTACCAGCGCTCGGGGGTGGGGCCGGGCTCGGACGAGGACACCCCGCGCCGCGCACCCGTACGCCATGTGGACAGCACCGAGTCGCTGGACGACGAGACCTACGGCCCTTCCAAAGTGGCCTGCGAGGACGATGTACTGGCCCGGTACGGCGCCCGCGCGACGCTCGTGCGCCCCGGGAAAGTCGCAGGGCCGCACGACCCATCGGACACCTTCACCTACTGGGTGCGCAGAGCCGCACGCGGCGGACGGATCGCGCTGCCCGCCGACCCGGCGCAGCCGGTGCAGGTCATCGACTCCCGCGACCTGGCCGGGCTTGTGGTGCGCCTGCTCATGGACGACCGGCCCGGTGTCTACCACGCGGTCGGGCCCGCCGAGCCGACCACCCTCGGCGGCCTGATCGAAACCTGTGCGCGGGCCGCGGGCACCGAAGCGGAGACCGTACGGGTGCCCCCGGAGCCCGGATCACGGATGTTCCCCCTGGTCCGGCCCAACTGGCCCTCACAGCAACGCAGTCCGGCAAGGGCCCGCGCCGCCGGCCTGCCCGCGACACCGCTGGAGACCACCGCGGCGGACGTCCTCGCCTGGGACCGTGAACGCGGCGAACCGCCCATCCGCCGCGGCTACACGGTCCAGGAGGAGGAGGCACTGCTCGCCCGCGCGGACGGCAAGGCCCCCGCCCACCGGACCAACGCGGCCGGGTAACGCGAAAAGACGTTGCTCCGCGGGCGCTCCGTGCGGAAGGCTTCCGGCCATGTCCGACAACGCATCCAGCGGTTCGCACGGGGTCATGGCGCTGTTCTCCCGTGGCCGTCTCACCGCGATCCCGCGCAAGGCCGCCCGCCGTGAGCAGCTGCTCGGCCACCTCGCGGAGACCCTGTTCGAGCGGGGCCGGGAGTACACCGAGCCCGAGGTCAACGACGCCTTGCGTACGGTGCACGACGACTGCGCGGCGCTGCGCCGCTATCTCGTGGTGGCGGGCCTGCTGACCCGCTCCAGGGACGGCAGCGCCTACCGGCGGGGCCGGTAGGCGCTGTGCTTGTCCCGAGGACCGTCGGTCAGCCGAGCCCGACCGCGAACACATGCAGCTGCGGATTCTTCGGCAGCGTCACGCTCCTGATCCGCTTTCCGGCCGGGACGTCGAAGGGCGTGGTGGCGAAGACGTCCGCCGGGCCGCCGGTGCCACCGGGCTGGTTGCGGTGTGCGGCCCGCGCCACCAGCGTGTTCCCGAGGACGGGGTCCGAACCGCCGCCCGGCAGCGTCCAGTCACCGAACGAGAGATCAGCCGTACCGGTGCTGCCGTCGGTGAAGGTCACCTTCGCGCTGTCCTGGTGATCCCCGTTGGTGGCCGCGCCGACGAACAGCAGCCGCTTCGCGTCCTTGCCGCTCCGGGAGAGATCGAGCGTCCGGCCGTTCGCGACCACGTTGTCCGGGCGGCCCTGCGGAGCCGCGGGCCACACGAACGACGTGCCCGACACCTCGACCCGCGCTCCGCCCCGCAGACCGGCGGCGGCAAGCGCCTGCCGCGAGTAACTGTTGCCCGCGCCGTCGAAGTCGGCCTGCCCGTGGTCCGCGTCGTCGGAGATCCCGGTGCTGTCGTAGGCGGCAGCCGGGCTGCCGTCCGCCGCCACCAGGACGATCGCCGACAGCCGTACGGAGTTCCCCTTCCCTGAACCGCGTACGGTCAGCGGAACCTCGTAGTAGCCCTCGGGCGTCTCCCTCCCCGCCTCGACCTTCAGGCCGACGCTTCCGGTCCCGGTGGCCCTGTCCAGCCTGAGCTGCCGTGTGGGCGCCGACACCGTCAGCCCCTTCGGCGGGGACGCCTTGACGGTCAGGGCGCGGTCCGCTCCGGCGAGGCGCTGGGCGTCGACGGTGACCGTGGCGCCGTCGCCGCCCGGAGCCGCGGTGACCTGGTTGGGCGTCGCGTTCGCCAGGAAGGACCGCTCGCCCGTGCGGTAGGACGGCGGCGCGGCCGAAGCCGACGTCGCCCAGTGGGTGTCGGGTGTGGCGGACAGGGTGAAGTCCAGCCGCCCGCCCCTGGACACCGCCGACCTGGGCAGCCAGGTGCGCTCCCAGTCCCGTCCGTCGAGCGTCAGATCATGGACGTAAGGAGTGGTCGTCGACGCCTTCGGGGCGCGGATGTCCAAGTCGCGCCCCTTGCCCGGCAGGTCGAGCACCGCACGCTCGAACAGCGGGCTGTGCACGGCCAGATCGGATGTGCCGGGCGTCGCGGGATAGATGCCGAGCGCGGCCCAGACGTACCAGGAGGACTGGGCACCCAGGTCGTCGTTGCCCGGCTCGCCGTCCGGCGTGGGGCTGAAGAGCGAGGTGGCCACGGACCGTACGGCCTTCTGCGCCTTCCACGGCTGACCGAGGTAGTCGTAGACCCATGGCACCCCGAAGTCGATCTCGTTCCCCGCCCACATATAGGGCTCGTTGGGGCCCGCGTTGAGCTTCGTGAAGAACGTGTCCAGGCGCTGCGACACCGCGTCGCGCCCGCCCATCGCGGTGATCAGGCCCGCGGTGTTCTGCGGGACGAGCCAGTTGTACTGGGCGGCGTTGCCCTCGTCGAAGCCGTCCTGGCCGAACTTGCCCTCGGGCGGCGGCTGGAAGCCCGGCCCGTCGGGGAAGCGGCCGTCCTCACCGCGCGGCTGGAGATATCCGGTCGCGGGGTTGAGGATGTTCTGCCAGTTCTGGCCGCGCAGCGTGAAGGTCCTGGCGGTCTTCCGGTCCCCGGCCGCGGTCGCGAGCTGGGCGATGGAGAAGTCGTCGATCGCCCACTCCAGCGTTTCCGAGCCACCGACGCGCTGGTGGTCGCCGCGCGCCGCGTCGTTGTTCGGTGCGTAGCCGCGCCTCACGTAGTCGGCGATGCCGGGGCGCTCCTGGTAGGCGCCGGGTGTGCTGTCCACCGTGGTCGCGCCCTTGACCAGGTACTTGAGTGCTGTCCTGAGGTCGAAGTCCCGGGCCCCGTACGCGTACAGACTGGCGATGAGGGCCACCGAGCTGTCGCCGGTCATCTGGCCCGTGTAGCCGTTGGCGAACGGCCAGCGCGGCCACCAGCCGCCCTGTGTGGCGTCGTTGACCAGGGACTGCGCCATGTCGCTCGCCTCCTTGGGCCACAGCATGGCCTGGAGCGGGGCGAGCGAGCGGTAGGTGTCCCAGTCCGAGAAGTTCGCGTACTGCGTACGGCCTTCGGGCAGCTTGCGGATTCTGTTGTCGAAGCCGATGTAGCGTCCGTCCACGTCGTTGAAGGTGTTCGGGTGCATCAGCGAGTGGTAGAGCGAGGTGTAGAAGGTCTTCAGCTGACCGGTGTCCCGGCCCGCGACACGGACCTTGCGCAGCGCGGAGGTCCACCGGGCGCGGGTCTGCTTGCGCAGGCTGTCGAGGCTCCAGCCGGGCACCTCGGACGCCATATTGGCCTTGGCGCCGTCCACCGAGACGTACGACATGGAGATCTTGGCGCGTACGGTGCTGGACCCGGTGGTGCCGAACGTCAGATAGGCGCCTGCCTTGGGCGCGTCCACCGCGTAGCTGCCCTGGGACACCGCTTTGCCGTCCCAGGTGCCGTGGGCGGTGAAGGGACGGTCGAAGGTGATTGCGTAGTGAACGGTGTACTCGTTGCCCTTCCCGCAGAAGTTCCCGGTGGTGGCGGAACCGGTGACCTCCCGGTCGCCGACGATGTGCATGTCGGCCCGCTTGTCACCGGCGAGGCTCGCCCCGCCCTTGACCAGGACCTGGGCGGCGTCCGCCCCCTTGGGGAAGGTGAAGGCCGCGAGCCCGGTGCGGGTCGACGCGGTGAGCTCGGCGCGCACCTTCGAGTCGGCGAGGGTCACCGCGTAGTACCCCGGCTCCGCCTTCTCGCCGGTGTGCGAGAAGTGCTCGGTCCTGTCCCACGGCGCTGGGCCGATGTCACCCGTCACCGGCAGGATCGGCACATCCCCGAAGGCGGTGCAGCCCACCGACGCGTGATCGATACTGAATCCCCGCAGGGTGTCGCTGTGGTACTGGTAACCGGCGTACGAGCCGACGGTGTCCGGGGAGAACTGCATCATGCCGAACGGAGTGGCGGGGCCCGGGAAGTTGTTGATCTCGCCGACGGTGGAGCCGCCGCTTCCGGTGCCGATCAGCGGATCCACGTAGTCGGCGGGGTCGTCGACGAGCCGCGCACCAGGCGGATCGGCGCTGGACAACGTTGTCAGGGCAGCTGATGCCGGAGATGCCGTTCCGGCGAACAGCAGTGCCGCGACCGCGGCGACCGCGCCGCGCGTCTTCCAACGTCTCACTTCTGCCTCCTGGGATGGGTTGCGGTCCGGGCCCACCACACATTCAGCTAACTGACCGTGTCCGGTCAAGAGGGCGACGGGGTGGCTGCGGGGCGAGGACTGCGGGGCGGAGGCGGGGGCGGGGCGGGGCATCTGCCGCTGCCCCGCCTGTTTCAGACGCTTGTTTCAGTGGTCTCCCGGCGTGGAGCCCGCGTTCGGAGGGTTTGCCGAGCACGGGGCGCCCTTTCCTGTCGTCCTGGGCATCAGGGCGCGCAAGCCGCTGCGAGCCCCGTCAGTCCCCGGTGGGCGCGGACCACGTACAGCGCAGTGCCGCGGTGACGAAGCCCGGTCCGAAGGCCACCGCGACGCCCGACTCGCCCGCGGAGGGCGGCGCCGTATGCAGTTTGTCCAGCACGGCCAGCACACTGACCCCGCCCAGATTGCCGGTCTCGGCCAGGACGGCGCGCGAATGCCGCGTGTGCTCCTCGGTCAGCCCGAGGCTCTTGGCGACATCGGTGATGATGCCGGGGCTGCCGGGGTGGATGACGGCCCAGTCCGGCACCTTGTGGTCCAGCCAGTCGAGGACGTGCGGCATCGAGTCCAGCGCACCCTTCTGGCCCGCCTTCGTGCTGTCGAAGTGCAGCCCGCTGGTGTCGAGTTTGCCGCTGTACAGGTCCTCGGTGTCGGGCAGCAGGAGTTCGAGGGCGTTCGCGCTCACCGGATCCTCGATCCGGATTCCGGGTGTGCCGGGAGCGGTCGTGGAGACGACGCAGGCGCCCGCGGAATCGCCGAACAGCGCTTTGTAGATCATGGACTGGATGGTTGTGTCACGGTGGTTGTACACGGAGCTGATGACCTCGGACACGACCACGAGAACCTTCGTTCCGGGCTCCTCCGCTGCCAGTTGTACGCCACGGATCAGCGCCTGTACGCCGCCGCCGCAGGCCAGTGTGGTCATCGCGATGCGCCGGGTGTGCATCGGTAGCCCGAGGGCGTTGCTGAGCCGCACATCGTGTGCCGGCACGCCCCAGGTGGTGGAGTGCGACGTGACAATGGCACCGATCTCGGACGGCTGGACACCCGCCTGAGCCATGGCCTTGCGCGCAGCTTGCTCGCCCATCCGTACCGAGTGGTCGAAGCCGGTGCTGACCCGGTCCGTGATGCCCGCGTCCCCCGAGATGACCGGTGAGTCGAGGGGGGCCACGAAGTATCGCTTGTCGACCTGGAGGTTGCCGAGCACTCGCTCGTACACCTTCAGCCGCGGGTCGTCCGGGTGGTTCCGTGCGATGTCGTCGATGATGTCGCGGGTGCTCACCTCGAATTGAGGCAGAACGATCGCGGGGCGGCTGACGTAGGCGGGCATGGGTGGCTCCCATTGATGCTCGATTACATGTACGAACAACGTACGCCAGTGCGATACATCTTTCACGAAAGTTACGCAGTCTGATCACCTGTGATGCGTGGGGGCGGCTTCGTGTGATCACCCATCAAAAAGCTGTTCAGCCCAGTGAATTGTGGGCCGCGCGCAGATCGGGGTTTCTGCGGTGTTCTCCCGGCGGGCCGGGCTGGAACGACAGCAGGATCAGCCGGGAGCCCACCGACGTGACCGGCTCCGCGGCGCAGACGTTCACCATCCCCTCGCCCAACTTCGGGTGCCACAAAGGGCGTTGTGCCCCGTCCGGAAATGGCAGTGCCAGAAAGGGAGTTGCCTCGTACAGCGGCCCGGCCACGGGGTCGCGCAGAACGCACTCCTCGATCCGCGCCAGGTCCTTGTTCTCCGGCCGTTCCTGGGTCGCCCGCCGCAACTGGCCGAGTACGAAAGGTGCCCAGCTGCGCTCCCAGTCCAGCAGCAGCGCATGGCGTTCCGGACTGATCGCCATGAACATCAGGGCGTTCCGCGGCGCCTTCCCGCCGGGGAAGAGCTCCTCGTACTCCTTGTTGCACGTGATCAGATTCCAGGCGGAGTCGACCAGATAGGCCATGACGCCGTGGATCAGCTCGACGGCCTTCCAGGCGCCCGGCACTTCCATGCCCGAGGTGTTGTGGAGCGGTGCGGGGACTTCGCGCCGGGTCAGCCAGTACAGCGTCGTCCACTCCTGCTCCGTCATCCTCAGTAACCGGGCGAGATCGCCGAGATACGTCGGATTCGGCCGGTGCTCCGGTCCGTTGATGAGGCGCCCGTAGGTGCCCCGGGCCCGGTGTGTCAGCGCGTCTATCTGCTCCTGACTCAGCCCGTTGACCGGGCGGCCGGCTCCGCTGCGCTCGGTATAGCCCACCGTCTCGGGCGCGATGGCCGCCCGGCGGCTCTCCAGCAACGTGCGCAGCGCCGTCGCGTCCTGGGCCGAGAGTGTCATATTTCCCCCGTAACTGCCCGCTGAGCAGCGGGCTCACAATTATCTGCATGTCTTTTGCGTGGAAAGACCGGCCGTCGGCCGTAAGACTCTGACCTGTCGCAGGTGAACAATGCAGAGTGTCTGCTGCATTCGCGAAAGGTAGGGGACTCGCAATGCCATCCCAGCGGTCCGTGCTCATCGTTGATGGTCACAGTGAGGTAAGTCAGGGGATCACGAAGGCGCTCCAGGAGTGCGGTGACCGCGTCGCCGCGCTGTACTCCGGGCCGCACGTCCCCGACGACCCCGACCTGACCGTGGCCTGCGATGTGACGGACGAGTCGCAGATCGACGGGGCGCTCGCTCTCGTCGAGGAGCGTCACGGGCCGGTCGGCGTCGTGATCGCCTCCATCGACCTGTCGTGCGATCTGATGCTGAGGGACGACCGCTTCGTCTCCGTCGCCGACAACCGGATCATCGGTACCTTCCGGCTGATCCGCAGGGTGCTGCCCGCGCTCCGGGAGAGCGGGCAGGGACGCGTCATCTTCCTCTGTACCTCCGCCCAGGACGGTCTCTCCGCGCGGCAGTTCGGCAGCACCTCCGAGGCGGCGCTCCGCGGTTTCGTCAGCCGGATGGCCCGCGACGAGGCGTTTCACGGCATCACCTGCAACGTCGTGACCCTCAACTCACCGCTGGGCCAGCGTGTCTCGGTACGCGGTGCCGCGCGCTCGGCGTCCGCCTGGCAGACCCGGGTCGACGCGTCGCTGGTGGCCGCGGCGGCGAAGAACGTCAAACTGCTCGCCTCACCCGACGCCGACGGGGTCAACGGCGAATACATCGGAGTGGAAAGCCGTCTGCTCATGGTCTCCTGACTTCCTGCCCAGCCGCCGCCGTCTCTGCGAACGGCGTCGGCATTCCGGCCCGGCGCTCTGCCGGTGAGCCGGGAAACCGCAGCGGCGCCACCGTGTTCAGGTCACGGTGGCGCCGCTGTCCGGGGAGAGCACCCGGGCGATCTGCTTGACGCCGATCCGCCTCAGGCGCTCTGGGGGGTAACAGTACGAAGGTTCTCGGCGGATATGTCCTCGTGATCGTTCGGCTGGAGATTCACAAAGATCATTCCGTAGCGTATGACGCACCGTACGGGCTGCGGCGCGCCACGGGGCCGGCGCAGGCACCGGTACGCTTCGAGCTCTCCGTCGGCGGCATTGCGGCAGACGACGACGGGCTCGCCCAGGATGGTCACCATCAGGGAATCGCCTGGCTCGGGAAGTGCGCTGAGCAAGTCGATGAGATGCCATCCAGACCTGTGGGCCACGGCCATCTCACGCCGGAATCTCCGGTCGTCCGGGGGGGTTGTCATGGGCGAGACGCTATGGGCGTGGATATGTCGTTGTCGAGATCCCAGCGACGCTCAGCAGGGTGAACGAATAGTTTCGGACACAGCTTGGGCAAAAACCGATGGTTGGGAACGGGCGTCTCGCCGTGGACCCGCCGATATACCGGAAGACCCGGCGATTCCAGATATTTCCACGTGGAATTCCGTGGCGCGCCGCCTTGCCCCGAGTCCGGCTGTTCCCGCCCATGACGCTCCATGCCGCTCATCGCGTCGGCCGCCGAACGGTACAGGGCAGCGGACGACAGCCCGCCAACGAGCGGTATTTCCGCAGAACAGCGGCCTGCCCATGGAGGCCCGGTGAACACAGAGTTGGCTGGTTGATCACTCCAAGTCCTTCCGGGGGCTACCCAGGAGGGGATGCGGCCCTGAATGATCGGAGGTGTTCGAAAACCCCTTGTTGCCAACAGAAGGTTGCAGCCACATGGTCACGTTTGATCGCCGGCGTTTTCTCCAGGCAAGCGGTGCGACAGCCGCGTCGGCCGCCGCGCTCTCGGTCTTCCCACCGGCGATAGGCAAGGCCATGGCCATGCCCGCCCTCTCCCGCACCCGCTCCATCAAGGACGTCGACCATGTGGTGATCCTGATGCAGGAGAACCGCTCGTTCGACCACTATTTCGGCGGCCTCCGCGGAGTCCGCGGCTTCGGCGACCCGCGCCCGGCGCTCCTGCCCAACGGCAGACCCGTCTGGAACCAGCCGGCCGCGGGCACGCACACCGCGCGCTACAACGCGCGCGGACTCCCGGACAGCGCGACCGAGGTACTGCCCTGGTACATCGACCCCAAGAACACCACGGAGTACCAGGCGGGCACCGACCACGGCTGGAGCAGCGGACACCTGGCCTGGAACGAGGGCCGCCACGACCAGTGGGTGAACCAGAAACAGGACACCCTCACCATGGGCCACCTCAAGCGGCAGGACCTGCAGTACCACTACGCCCTGGCCGAGGCGTTCACCATCTGCGACTCCTACTTCGCCTCGGTGCACGCCGACACCGCGCCGAACCGGATCTACCTGTGGAGCGGGACCTGCGACCCGCGCAACGTGTACGGGCGCCGCCCCAACGGCCCCGGCCTCGGGGAGCGCAACAACACCAACGGCTACACCTGGACCACCTACCCGGAACGGCTGGAGGCCGCGAAGGTCAGCTGGAAGCTGTACCAGGGCGGCACGGGCGAGCCGGGCAGCCCCACGGACAACTACACCGACAACTCACTGATGTTCTTCGAGCAGTACCAGGTCGCCGAGGGTGCCACGGGACCGCTGGTGGAGAAGGGGGCGTCGGACCACACGCTCAAGGAACTGCGCGAGGACGTGGAGCGCGGCACCCTGCCCCAGGTCTCCTGGATCGTCCCGCCCTACAAGTACTGCGAGCACCCCTCCGCATCGCCGACGGACGGCGCCGCCTACATCAACCTGGTCCTCGAAGCGCTCACCTCCAACCCGGAGGTGTGGGGCCGTACCGTCTTCATCGTCAACTACGACGAGAACGACGGCCTCTTCGACCATGTCGTACCGCCCATGCCGCCGGTCACCAGTGGCCCCGGCGCCCAGGGCATGGTCTCCCGCGATCTGGTGCGCAGCCTCGGTGACGAGATCCTCGACCTCGGCAAGTACCCGGACGAGATGAGCCCGCTGGTCCCCGGCGCCGACCCCGGGGGCCTCCAGCCCATCGGCCTGGGCGCGAGGGTACCGCTGCTGGTCGTCTCGCCCTGGTCGCGCGGCGGCTGGGTGTGCTCGGAGACCTTCGACCACACCTCGGTCCTGCGGTTCCTTGAGGCCAGGTTCGGAATCCACGAGCCCCACATCAGCGCCTGGCGCCGCTCCGTCTGCGGCGACCTCACCTCGGCGCTCGACTTCTCGGGCGCCGACCCCGCGCCCGTCTCCTTCCAGGTCCCCGCGCCGGTCGTCTCCTCCGGCAAGCCCTACCAGGTCCCGCTGGACCAGCGGATGCCCGAGCAGGAGCCGGGCGTCCGCCGGGCCCGTGCACTTCCGTACGACGTACAGGTCAACGAGGGTGACGCGCACAAGGACCGGTTCCAGCTGGAGTTCGCCAACCGCGGACGGGCCGGGGCCGCGTTCTACGTCTACGACCGCAAGCAGCCGCAGTCGGCTCCGCGCCGCTACACGGTCTCCGCCCGGGACACCCTGAGCGACTACTGGCGCACGGCCGCCACCGGCGGTGCCTACCAGCTCTCCGCCTACGGCCCCAACGGGACGGTCTGCGAGTTCGCCGGTTCGTCGGACGACGCCCTGCACGCCACCTTCACCCACCAGGGCGGCGAGCGGGTACGGATCAGGATCGCCAACCGGAGCCGCGCCGTCCGCACGGTCCGGGTGGCCGATGCCTACGGGTCCCGGAACGGCACATCGCACCGGCTGCGTGCCGGTGCCACCACCGAGGTCACCCTGCCGGTCCGTGAGCACTCCGGCTGGTACGACATCTCGGTCACCGAATCCGGCCACGGCGACCACGGATTCAGCCGGCGCTGGTCCGGACACCTGGAGAACGGCCGCCCCAGCACCAGCGACCCGGGCCCGCGCCGGGGCTGACGGCCCGCCGGGGCGCAGTCGATCGGGTAACCCCGCCCGGGGCAGCCGGAACAGCACCGGCCGCCCCGGGCGGGTCACCCGGGCGGATTCCCCTGGAGCGCGCGGACCAGGCCGGACTCGGCATCCCCGGTCAGACTGCGCCGGTAGGCCCGCTCATAGGCGGGAGTCCCGGCCGCCTCGCGGGCCTTGCGCTCCCAGACCTCCCGGATCACCCCCAGTTCGGGGGTGCCGCGGCGCGGGTGGCCGATCATCAGCCAGTAGACATGCCCGGTACCCGACATACGCGCCGCCTCCACACCGTCGCCCCGCGCGGCGATCGCCCCGGCCAGCAGATCGAGCCCGAGGGCGATGCCGAGGCTGTCGTGGAGCTGGTGCTTGCCCGACAGCATGGAGCGCGCATGGCTCTCCGCCTCGTGCGGCCTGCCCTGCAGCAGGTGTATCAGGGCGAGTTGGTGATCGGCGTAGGCGCGGGCCCAGTACTCGCCGTAGCGCAGACTCAGCTGCTGCAGATCCGTCGCGTCCTCGTACGCCTCGTCCAGACGGCCCAGGGCGGAGAGTGCGAAGACTCTTATCACCCGGCACCGCATCTGCGACGGCGCGTCCAGCGGATCGCCCGGCAGACTCCGCAGCGCACGGTCGCTGACGTCGTGCGCGGTCTGCGGGCGGCCCATCATCAGGTAGTTGAAGCTGACGGCGTGGGCCGCCGAGAGCATCGACTCCGTGTCACGGTCGTGCCAGGCGGCGACACTGCACCGCTCGCCGAGGCCGCGGGCGGTCTCGTGGTCGCCCTGCAGCGTGAGAGTGATACCGAGGGCCCACAGGGCGCGGGTGCGGTGCGGGCCTCTCTCCGTCTCCAGGGCGAGAGCCCGCTCCAGGAAGTCGCGGGCCCGCTGCAGATGACCGCAGCAGCTCCAGAAGAGTCCGGTGCACCCGGCCATCTCCACAGCACGCTCCGGGTCCTCGGTGAGGAGGTGGTCGAGCGCGGCGCAGAGATCCGCGTCGGTCTCGGCGATCCGGCGGTACCAGTCGACCTGCCGCGGTCCTAGCCACCCGCTGTGGGCCAGGCGCGCCAGTTCGGCGAAGTGCGCGGCGTGCCGGCGGGCGAGCGCCGGCTGCTCGCCCAGCTCGCCCAGCCACATCGCGCCGTACTCGCGCAGGGTGTCGAGCATCCGGTACCGGGCGCCGTCCCGCTGCAGTACGGACTGGTCGGCCAGCCGCTCCAGCAGCGCGGGGATGTCCGTTGCGGCCAGCGGTCCGCCGGAGCACACGGCCTGTACGTCGGTCTCAGCGACGGTCCCGGGGAAGACCGAGAGCCGTGCCCACAGCAGCCGTTCGGCGGGGGCGCACAGCTCGTGGCTCCAGCCGATGGCGGTCCGCAGCGCCCGGTGCCGCCGGGGCCACAGGTGAGCGTCGGACTCGCTGAGGAAGTCGATCCTGGAGGAGAGCCGTTCGGCGATCCGGTCGATGCTGTACTCCGCGAGCCGGGCACAGGCCAGTTCGACCGCGAGCGGGATGCCTTCGAGCCGCCGGCAGATGTCCGCGGCCACCGCCGCCGTCCCCGGTGAGTCGAGCGAAAGACGGGGCGCCGCCGCGGCGGCGCGGTCGCGGAAGAGCCGCATGGCCTCCTCGCCGTCGCCGTCCGCGGCGAGCGGCGGCACGTCGAGGAGGTACTCGCCCGGTACACCGAGCGGCTCCCTGCTGGTCGCGAGCACGGACAGTCCCGGAGCCGCGCGCAGCAGCGCGCCCACGAGATCGCCGCACGCCGCGAGGATCCGCTCACAGCAGTCGAGGACCAGCAGCAGATTGCGGTCGGCCAGCCGTTCGCAGAGCGCTTCCACCGGGCGGGCCAGATCGTGGTCGAGGAGGCCGACGGCGTCGGAGACCGTGCCGATCAGGAGCCGTTCGTCGCAGAGGTGCGACAGGTCGGCCCACCACACCCCGTCGGCGTACCCGTCGCCGGCCTCCTCGGCAGCGCGCAACGCCAGCCGGCTCTTGCCGACCCCGCCGCCGCCCGTGAGAGTGACCAGCCGGTGCTTTTCGAGTGCCCGTGCCGCACGGCGCAGCTGGCCGGTCCTGCCGACAAAACTGGTCGCGACGACGGGAAGGTTTCCCACCACGGGTACATCTTGGACCCGGGGCGATCCCGGGCCGATACACGCGACGAGGAACGGCCAGAA
This sequence comes from Streptomyces sp. NPDC054757, assembly GCF_053612185.1. Taxonomy (NCBI): domain Bacteria; kingdom Bacillati; phylum Actinomycetota; class Actinomycetes; order Kitasatosporales; family Streptomycetaceae; genus Streptomyces; species Streptomyces sp. NPDC054757. Next base: position 8,394 of record NZ_JBSHBW010000050.1, on the reverse strand, counting down.
TTGGCCGATAGTGAATCGTGAACAATCAGATGGTGAAACAGAGTTGGCTGAATCTGTCGTCATCGGCTCCCGGTTTGCAGAGATCCCCGGCAGAGTGGACGATGCCTTCCGCGCGGAGCACCGGGAGGCGGAGCACCGGGAGGTTGCCGCGGTGGACCGCGGCCGGGCTGCCCCGCCGGCGGGCGTCAGGGTCTCCTCCGGCGGGACAGCGGCTCATGCCGTCACCGGCTCACTGGCCCATGACGTACTTGACGGTCGGTCCCGTGGTCCAGCCGCCGTCCACGGCCAGCTCGGCCCCGGTGACGTACGAGGCGGCGTCGGAGAGCAGGAACACCACGGCGCCCGCGATCTCCGGCGGCTCGCCGACCCGGCCCATCGGGGTGTTCGGGTAGTTCCCCTCACCCTTCTCGATGCCGACCGAGGCGGTCATCGGGGTGTATGTCATCCCGGGGTGCACGGAGTTGACCCGGATCCGCTCGGTGCCCAGCTCCACCGCACCGATCTTCGTCAGTCCGCGTACGCCCCACTTGGACGCGCCGTACCCGCCGGTGAGCGCCAGGCCCATCAGCCCAGCGGCCGACGAGATGTTGACGATCGAGCCGCCGCCGCTCTCCCTCATCGCGGGGATGACGGACTTCATCCCGATGAAGACGCCGGTGAGGTTGATGTCGAGCACCCGGCGGAAGCTCTCCACCGATGTGGTCTCCAGATACGCGCCGGCCGATATGCCCGCGTTGTTGACCAGCCCGTGCACCTCGCCGAACTCGGCGGTGGCGAACGCGACGACCCGCGTCCAGTCCTCCTCGGACGTGACATCGTGGTGCAGGAAGCGTGCCGCCGTGCCCAGTTCGGCCGCAGTGGCCGCGCCCTCCTCGTCGAGGACGTCGGTGATCACCACCCGGGCCCCGGCGTCGACCGCCTGGCGGGCCGCCTCGGCGCCCAGTCCACGGGCGCCGCCGGTGATGATGACCGTCTTTCCGGTGAGATCGTTCATGATTCAGTCCTTCGTTCTGCTCGGGCATCCGCTCCGTCCGGAGCTTCATGCGGTACGGGGGCCGTCAGCAGGGCGGCCGTCATCGAGACGAGATCGGCGAGGAACAGCCGCTCGCCGGTGAGAGGCTCCGCGCCGGTGAGGTACTGACGGGCGCGGTCCGCCATCGCGGCGCCGACCAGCGTCAGGGCCAGATCCACGCGCTCCAGCCGAACCGGCTCGGGAAGCGCCTCCAGGCAGGCATCGAGCCGGCCGATGAGCTGCCAGTAGACGGTGCCCTCGATCGTCGGATGCGGGGTGCGGGTGCGGACCCCGCTCTCATGGCTGAGCTGCGCGGAGACCTGCAGACAGCGCTGGCCGCGCTCGGTGCGCAGCTCGGTCGCCTCGGCCGCGACGAGCGCGGTGAGCAGTCCGTGCAGATCCTGTCCGCCGTCGCCGAGCAGCTCCGTCAGGACGGCTTCGGTGCGCCGCTGCCGTCCGGCCATCACGGTGTCGAGCAGACCGGCGCGTGAGCCGAAGTGATACTGCACGGCGGATGGATTGCTCTGTCCTGCCAGCCGGATGATGTCGCGCAGCTGTGCACCGTCGACGCCCTGGGCGGCGAAGATCTCCTCGGCCGCGCGGATCAGTTTCTCCCGGGTTCCGGGCCCTGATGTCCTTGCCATGCCAGCTATTCTAATGCTGGCCATTATTAATGGCGAACGGGCAGGTCAGTGCAGAGGTAACACGGGCGGGTGTGTCAGTCGGCGCGCCGAGGCCGTCCGAAGCGCACCGGGACGCCGGGGGAGTGGAGCACGCTGACCGGCTCGCCCACCGGGGCCGGGAGCCCGGCCGCCGCGACGAGGTTCTCGGCGCACCCGGTCAGCTCCGCCCGGTACAGCGGCCAGCGGGGGTGGGTGTTCGGCAGATACAGCGGACGGCCGAGCAGACTCGTGTGCAGCCCCCACCGGGCGGTCACGAAATGCTCCAGCTCGCTGGGCTCCCGTACGCGCTCCCCGACCCGGATCCCGATCCTGCTGTACGCGCCCCGAGGCCCCGGCCGGCGTCTGCGGCTCGTGTACGTGAGGTGGTCACCCTCGCGGTCCACGGTCATCCGGGACCATGCGTAGGGGAGCCGGAAGACCGTACGCCCCACGGTCACCGGGATCAGGCGGGCGGCGTCGAGCGAGCGGAACACCACGCCGCGCCGCCCCCGGCCGTCCACGGAGTACAGACGCACGTTGGTCTCCGGGAAGGTGCCCAGATACGGCACTCCGGGCAGCCCGAGCCAGCCGATCCGGTGCATACGGAAGGCGACGAGCCCCACGTACGTCACCCCGTCGAGGAGGTCGGGGAAGGTGCCGGGCGGCAGCAGCGGTGCCACGTCCGCCGGGTCGGCCGCCCAGTGCAGAAAGGCCAGATCCAGCCAGGACTGGGTGAGCAGCGGCCGGGGCTCCTCGCGGGGCGGGTCTGCCGTGATGGGTTCGGGGCTGCTCGGTCCGTACGGCACGACGTCAGCATGGCAGACCGCAGGCGCGCGGTGCCCGGAAAAATCCCGGGTCGCGCCGCATCCATCGGGCTCTCTCGTTCGTCTCATGTGCGAGCGGCACTCTCATGAGGCCGCGATGAAGCGGCATTTGGAGTATTCATCTTGAAAATCGGTATTCAGGGCATTCGTCGTATGTCTGTGGTCGTCGTGACCGCGGGAGCTGTATCGACGGCCGGGGCATTCGGCGCCTCGGCCCAGGCCGCCGCACCCAAGGCGCCCACGATCGTCGCCAAGGGCGGCTTCGTGATGAACAACGGCACGGCGAAGACGCTCTTCACCAAGGCCGCGGACACCCGCCGTTCCACCGGTTCCACCACCAAGATCATGACGATCCGGGTGGTGCTCGCGCAGAAGAACCTCAACCTGGATTCGAAGGTCACGGTCCAGAAGGCGTACAGCGACTACATCGTCTCCAAGAACGCGTCGTCGGCCCGGCTGATCGTCGGTGACAAGGTCACGGTCCGGCAGTTGCTGTACGGCCTGATGCTGCCGTCCGGCTGTGACGCGGCGTACGCGCTGGCCGACAAGTTCGGCACCGGTTCCACCCGGGCCGCGCGGGTGAAGTCGTTCATCGGGAAGATGAACTCCACCGCCAAGACGCTCGGCCTCAAGAACACCCACTTCGACTCGTTCGACGGCATTGGGAGTGGTGCCAACTACTCGACCCCGCGTGACCTGACGAAGCTCGCCAGCAACGCGATGAAGTACTCCACCTTCCGCACGGTCGTGAAGACCAAGTCGACCAAGCAGAAGGTCACGACGAAGAGCGGTGGCTACCGCTACATGTCGTGGACCAACACCAACAAGCTGCTCAGCAGCTACTCGGGCACCATCGGCCTGAAGACCGGGTCGGGCCCGGAGGCCAAGTACTGCCTGGTCTTCGCCGCCACCCGGGGTAGCAAGACCGTCATCGGTACCGTCCTCGCGTCCACATCGGAGGCGAACCGCACCGCGGACGCCAAGAAGCTGATGGACTACGGCTTCAAGAAGTAGCCTGCCCGCATTGCTGACGGGATCCTCGCCCGGCCGTCCGGCCGCGCGGGGACCCCGTTCGCGTATGCGTCGGGACTCCAGCGGCTCGGCACCGACCATGTGGACATCTACCGCCCGGCCCGGCTCGACCCGGAGGTCCCGGTCGAGGACACCGTCGGAGCCATCGCCGAGATGGTGGAGGCCGGCCATGTGCGCGGCATCGGACTCTCCGAGGTCGGTTCGGAGACCATCCGCCGGGCGCACGCCGTGCATCCGATCACCGATCTGCAGATCGAGTACTCACTGTTCAGCCGGGGCATCGAGTCCGGCATCCTCGACACCTGCCGCGAACTGGGCGTCGGGATCACGGCGTACGGAGTGCTCTCGCACGGGCTGCTCTCCGGCCACTGGAACCCACAGGGCGCCGACCCCCGTTCGCATCTGCCGCGCTTCCACGCGGACAACGTCGACGCCGACCTCGCGCTGGGCGACGCACTGCGCAAGGTCGCCGACGCCCGGGGTGCCACCGTGGCGCAACTGGCGATCGCCTGGGTGCTCGCCCAGGGCCGTGAGCACGGCGACATGGTCGCGCTGGTCGGCGCCAGGACCCCGCAGCGGCTGGCCGAAGGGCTCGGCGGGGCCGAACTGGTCCTCACCGATGATGACGTGGCCGCGATCGAAGAGGCTGTGCCCGCCTCCGCCGTCGCCGGCGAGCGCTACGCTCCGGCCCAGTTCGCGCAGCTCGACAGCGAGCGCTGACCCCTCGGGCGCCGCTTCTCGGAACCGGCCCGTCCGTGTCCCGGTGCGGCCCGCTCAGGCACCGGCCGCGTACCGCCAGAAGTCGCGCATCAGCGGGGGCGGCGTCGGCCCGGTCATCTCCACCTGGCTGAGCAGGATGGTCACCGTGCCGGTGGCCGGGACGATGTGCGCCGCCGTACCGGTACCGCCGATCCAGCCGTAGCGGCCGGGCACGTTCCACGGATCGGCGTCCGTGACGTCGACCGATCCGCCGAAGCCCCACCCCTGGCCCTCCAGGAAGAGGGTGCCTGACGCGCGCTGTTCCGGCGTCAGATGATTCGCGGTCATCAGACGCACCGAATCGGGCGACAGCAACTGCCGCCCGCCCGAGGCCCCTTCAGCGAGCAGCATCCGGGCGAACGCCAGCCAGTCACCGGCGGTCGAGAACAGCCCTCCGGCGCCGGAGGGGAACGCGGGAAGGCCGCCCCACGCCCCGTCGGCCGAGGCGACCGGTTCGAGGCCGCCGGGCGTGGGCCGGTAGAGGCCGGTGAGCCGGTGGCGTTCGGCGGCGGGGATCGCGAATCCGGTGTCGGTCATACCGAGCGGTTCGAAGATGCGCTCGGCCAGGAAGCCGGGGAGCGAGCTGCCGGAGACCCTGGCGATCAGCACCCCCAGAATGTCCGAGCAGGTGTTGTAGAGCCAGCCGTCCCCCGGCTGGTGCAGCAGAGGGATCCGGGAGAGCGCCGCCATCCACTCGTCCGGCGCCGGGACCGCTTCGGACTGCGGCGGGCCCTGCCGCAACTCGCTGAAGAGCAGCCCGACCGCGGGCAGCGAGAAGTCCGACGGGAATCCGTATCCCGCCCGGAAGGTGAGCAGATCCCGCACGGTGATGGCGCGGGCAGCGGGCACGACATCGTCCACCGGGCTGTCCGGCCTGCGTACGACCGAGGGCGAAGCCAGTTCCGGCAGCCACTGCCGGGCGACCGGCTCGTCGAGCGCGATCCGGCCCTCGTCGACCAGCATCATCACGGCCGCGGCGGTGACGGGCTTGGTGATCGAGGCGATACGGAAGACCGAGTCCCGGTCCATCGGCGCCGAGCCCCCGGTGTCCGAGGAGCCGGCCACCGCGAACTCGGCCCGGTCGCGGCCGCCCACCAGGGCCACCGCGCCGGGCACGGTACCCGCGTCGACGTACGTCGTGAGAAGTGTCTGCAAGCCGGTCATCGGTCCGCCTTCGTGAGCTGGGCTGTCAGGAGGGAGACCCCGGTCGCGGCGGAAAATCATCGGCCGGCACACTCCGCAGTCTGCCGCGCCCCGCACAGCCCCGCAGCGCGGAGGCCAGGCTTCGGCGGGCCGCCACGGGGCAACCGGTACGGCATGGACATCGGTACTGCATCAGCGCGCGGTCACAGACAGGCGAAACGGGCGGCGGACAGCACGGCGGTTGCGGCAGGAGCGCGGGCGGGATTCGCCGCACGGGGCGTGATCTACATCCTGGTCGGGGTGCTGGCCGTGCGGATCGCGTTCTCCGACGGCGGGGGAGCGCAGGCCGACCGCGGCGGGGCCATCGCCGAGATCGCACACCGGCCGTTCGGACACGTACTCCTCTGGGTCCTGGGGATCGCACTGGCCGGGATGGCCCTCTGGCGGCTGTCCGAGGCGCTGTTCGGCCAGGCGGGGCCGGATGGCACCAAGCCCGGCAAACGGGCCATGGCCGCGGGGCGCTGTGTCTTCTACGGCTTCGTCTCGTACGGAGTGCTGTCCTACGCGGCCGGTGACCGGGGGAGCGGCAGCGGATCGACGGACAAGAGGTCCCAGGACGTCACGGCGACAGCGCTGGGCTGGCCGGGAGGGCAGTGGATCGTCGGTGCCGCGGGGATCGCGGTGGCCGGCGCCGGACTGTGGATCGCCGCCCGCGCGGTCATGCGCAAGTACCGCAAGCACCTCAAGATGGCCGCGATGTCGAGGAACACCCGGCGGGCCGTGGACACCGTCGGGATGTTCGGCGGGGCTTCGCGCGGCATCATCTTCGCTGCCGCGGGCGGGTTCGCCGTCGTCGCGGCCGTCCACCACCAGGCCGGCCGGGCCAAGGGGATGGACGACACCCTGCGCTCGTTCACCGGCACTCCGGCCGGGCCGTGGCTGCTGGTGCTGGTGGCGGTCGGACTCGCCGCCTTCGGCGCGTTCTCCCTGGCGAACGCCCGGTGGCGCGAGGTGTGAGACCGGGGGCGTCGCCGTGGGGCCGCGTCACCGTGCCGTTGGCGGCCTCGCGTACGGCTGTCGGACCGGTGTCCCGGTAGCTCCTGGAACGGGTGCGGGCAGACGGGAATAGGCGCAGCCGGAATGGACTTCTCGCTGGAGGAACCACCGGCCGTGCGCAGGGCCGGTGCCCTGATCCGGAGTGAGGGAGTTCATGCCCAAGGCGTACGTATTCACCCGCAGCGGCGGCCCCGAGGTGGAGGCCCTGGCCGAGCTGGAGAGGCCGGTTCCCGGTCCGGGAGAGCTGCTCGTCGCCGTCCGGGCGGCCGGAGTGAACCCGGTGGACTGGAAACTCCGGACGGGATACCGCAGGCCCGGCAGCGCGGAGCCGTCGTTCCCCGAGGTCTTCGGCAGCGAGGCCGCGGGGACGGTGGTGGCGACAGGCCCCGGAGTGCAGGGGTTCGAACCGGGCCAGGCCGTCTTCGGTAACCCGGTGACCGGCGGCTACGCCGAGTACACCCTGATGCCCGTCGCCGTCACGGCGCACAAGCCCGCGGCGCTGCCGTTCACCGAAGCGGCTGCCCTGCCGGTCGCGGGAGCCACCGCGTACGACGGGATGCAGCAGCTCGACCCGGCGCCCGGCTCGACGCTGCTGGTCAACGGCGCGGGTGGCGGTGTGGGGGTGGCCGCGGTCCAGATCGCACGGCACCGCGGTGTCAAGGTCATCGGTACCGCGAGTGCGGAGAAGAAGGAGTTCGTGGAGGCGCTCGGCGCTGTGCACGTCCCCTCAGGGCCGGGCGTGGTGGACCGGGTACGGGCAGCCGCCGCGGACGGCGTCGACGCCGTCTTCGACCTTGTCGGCGGTGCGGCCCTCAAGGAGGTGGCCGCGCTGGTCGACGACCGGGCGAACCTCATCAGCGCGGGCGGCAAGGAGCTGGTGGTGGAGTTGGGCGGCGCTGCGGTCGTACGCGCCCGCAACGCGGCCGTACTCGACGCCGTGGCGCGCCTCGCCGTGGACGGCGCCCTGCGGGCCTGCGTCACCCGGACCTACCCGCTGGAGCAGGCGGCCGAAGCCCTGCGCGCGGTGGAGGGCGGGCACATCCGGGGCAAGATCGTGATCGAGGTGGCTCCGTGAGCGTCCCGCGGCCGGCCGGCGCCGCCCATCCCCTGGACGACCCGGTCCGCACCGCGCTGACCGGACCACACGCCCCCTTCGCGCGCTCACGGGGCCGCGTCCTGTGCTACCCGTCCGACGTGGCGCCCTGGTTCGTCACACCCGAGGCGCCCGAAGCGGCCGACTGGGCGGACGCCGCCGCGCTCGCGGGGCCCGGCGGGGCCGTCACGCTCACCGCGTTCAGCGAGCCGCCGCCCACCGACTGGGAAATCGTCTTCCACGCGCCGGGTGTCCAGCTCGTCGACGACGGCGTGGCCGCCGCCCCCGATCCGGAGGCCGTACGGCTGGGAGCTGACGATGTACCCGAGATGCTGGACCTGGTCGAACGGACCCGTCCTGGCCCCTTCCTGCCGCGCACGGTCGAACTCGGCAGCTACCTCGGCATCCGCCGCGAGGGCAGGCTCGTCGCGATGGCGGGTGAACGGATGCGGCCGCCGGGCTGGAGCGAGATCAGCGCGGTCTGCACGGACCCGCCCCAGCGCGGTCAGGGCCTCGGCACCCGGCTGATCCGCGCCGTCGCCCACGAGATCAGGGAGCGTGGCGACACGCCTTTCCTGCACGCCGCGGAGTCCAACACCAACGCCGTCCGGCTGTACGAGTCCCTGGGGTTCGGGCTCCGCCGCAGGACGGAGTTCCTCTCGGCACTCGTACCGCAGCACTTCGTGCGCGCCGACGCCGGCGCCGGGGAGGCGGACGTGCGCACGACGGTGGTGCACTGAAAACGGCGGTGTACTGAAGACCGCGGTGCGCCGGCGCCCGCAGCCGCCGGCGGGGGTTCCCACCCCGCCGGCG
>NZ_JBSHBW010000049.1:40761-44499 GCF_053612185.1 Streptomyces sp. NPDC054757 | reverse complement strand
CGTCCCCCTCAGGCAGCGCGAGCGGGTGGCCCGCGCCCCCCCCCGCCCCCCGCCCGCGGGCGGCGCCCCGGCCCCGCGGCGCCCCCCGCCGCTGTCATGTGTCATGGCCGCCCCGCCGCCGGGCGGCCCCGGCTCACATCTGCGGTACGGGCTCGCCGTTCGCCGCGTCGATGACCCGCCGGGCCCCCAGCGGCTGCTCCAGCCGCACCTTCTGCGTCACCGATCCGATGATGTCGGGGCAGACCTTCCCGGGCTTGCGGACCGGCGCGCTCAGCGCCACCCGCACCGTGTCCGTGTTCTCGGTGGTCCGTACGCCGTACCGGCCACACATCTGGCCCATGATGCGCAGCGTCAGGGTCCGTCCGTCGGCGCGGTAGGCCGTCGGGGTCTGGTCGGAGCCGCCGGGGTGGTTCCCCCCGGTGGGCGGTTCCGGCTTCGCCAGATAGCGGTCCTCCACCGCCGTCGCGGTGACCGTGGCGGGCCCGGCCGTACCCTCGGGCCGGACGTCGAAGAGCCAGGAGGGTACGAGGATCTGCCGTCCGCCGGACAGCCGCATCGCGAGCCCCAGCTCCGCGTGGCTCACGGTGACCGCCCGGGACCCCGGGGACTTGGACGCCGGCGTACAGGGCGTGGAGGGCGGGGCGCTCGCCGTGCCGGTTCGGGAGGCGCCGCTCCCGCTGCTGACACGGCCGTCACCGGCGCCGGTGGCCGAGTAACCGGTGAGCGGCTCCATCGTGGCGCAGCCGCCCGTACCGGAGCCCCCTGCTCCGGACCCTCCGCCCGCGGACGAGTTCAGCCGCTTCAGAGCTTCGGCCGCGCCGGTCAGCGGATACTCCGCACCCTTGACGGGGGCCTTCAGCAGGCCGGTGCCGCCGGTCAGCCGGCCGTCCGCCCCGATCTGCAACCCGGTCGTCCAGCCGTACGTGGGCAGCCCGCCCACCTTCGGATCGGCGTTCACCACCCGCACCGCGCCCATCACCCGGCTCGCGTCCAGCTTCGCGTCGCTCTCGCCCAGCGCCTTCAGCAGCGGGGCGGCCGCGGCCCGCGCCGCCTGCTCGCTCACCGGCTTCCCGTCACCGGCCGACCCCGTACCCGGACCGGTCCCTCCGCTGGAACCGCTGGAACCGCTGGAGCCGTTGGAACAGAGCTTTCCACTCGGGCAGTTGTCGCTGCCGCCGCTGCCGAACCGGGTGAACGTCCAGCTGCCCGGGGCCTGCCGGGCCACCTGGAGCAGCGGACCCGAACCGTCCTTGTCCGCGCCCACCTTCCACTCCGTACCCACCAGCCGCGGAGTGCCCTGCACCCCGAGCGCGTGGGCCAGCCGTGCCACATCGGCGGCGGCGACGGTGCCGTCGGCGCGGTAGACCGGAGCCGTTTTCGGTGGCGCGGGGAAGGTCCCGCCGGGGCGGTACACGGGGCCCCGCGGGTCGGGTTCCCCCGGTGCGATGCCCGGGGAGCCGCCGCCGGTACGGGCCGACTGGTCCAGGGCGAGGGGAGGAGGGGCCGTGGCACCACCGCCGGGGGTCGCGCTGGTCTCCGCGCCGCCGTTGTCGTGCCCGGCCGCTGTCGCCGCCCAGTAGGCCCCGCCGCCCCCAGCGAGCAGCACCGCTGCCGCAACCGATGTGACGGCGGCCGGGGACCGCCGCCGACGGGGACGTGCCGTGTCGTGCTCGGGTCGCTCGCTGCTCACCGCATGCTCCTTCGACTCCGCTGCCGCCCACTGTCGTGGCCGTTCCCCCGTGCGGGGGAACGGAGGTGGGACGGGGCGGGGGAGCACACGGTTCCCTCGGGCTTCCTGCCCGGCCGCTCAGGGGGCGTGCGGCCGGTGGGGCTCAGCCCGTGATGCGCGTGCTCAGTCCCCGTACTCGGACATGGAGTCGATCAGCCGCGCGGAGGCGGGCGGTACCTTCACCCCGTGGATCAGGGACGGGGGTACGGGGGCGGGCGCGGGCCGCACGGGCACCACCCAGTGCGGAGCCATACGCGCACAGTCGCCGCGCAGGCCGGTCAGATCGGTGAGGTCCGTCAGATCGGTCCGGTCGGTCGGATCGGTACGGCCGGACCCGGAATCGGACGGTGCTGCGCCCTTCGGCGCGAAGGAGTTCATAAGTCAGCGTAGGCACGAGGCGGCTTGCGGAGAAAGCGCTACTATCGGGTAGTTTCCTCCCTTCGAGCCGAGGGCGTACGAACCGGTAGCGTGAGGTGTCCGCCTCCCTCCTCCGCAGGAGTCCTCGCCGTGCGCATCGCAGTCACCGGCTCCATCGCCACCGACCACCTCATGACCTTCCCCGGCCGTTTCGCCGACCAGCTGGTCGCCGATCAGCTCCATACGGTCTCGCTCTCCTTCCTGGTCGACACCCTCGATGTACGGCGCGGAGGCGTCGGCGCCAACATCTGCTTCGGGATGGGCCAGCTCGGCACGGACCCGATCCTGGTCGGCGCCGCGGGCCCCGACTTCGACGAGTACCGCGCCTGGCTCGACCGGCACGGCGTGGACACCGGTTCGGTCCGGATCTCCGAGGTTCTGCACACCGCCCGGTTCGTGTGCACCACGGACGCCGACCACAACCAGATCGGCTCGTTCTACACGGGCGCCATGAGCGAGGCCCGCCAGATCGAGCTTCAGTCGGTCGCCGAGCGCGTCGGCGGACTCGACCTGGTGCTGATCGGGGCCGACGACCCCGAGGCGATGCTCCGCCACACCGAGGAGTGCCGCACCCGCTCCATCCCGTTCGCCGCCGACTTCTCCCAGCAGATCGCCCGGATGACGGGCGAGGACATCCGCACGCTGCTCGTCGGCGCCACGTACCTCTTTTCCAACGAGTACGAGAAGGGGCTCATCGAGTCCAAGACCGGCTGGACCGACGAGGAGATCCTCGACCGGGTCGGCCACCGGGTCACCACGCTCGGCGCCCGGGGCGTCCGGATCGACCGCAAGGGCGAGGAGCCGATCGTGGTCGGCTGCGCCGAGGAGGAGGCGAAGGTCGACCCGACCGGCGTGGGCGACGCGTTCCGCGCGGGCTTCCTCTCCGGGCTCTCCTGGGGCGTCGGTCTGGAGCGTGCGGCGCAGACCGGCTGCATGCTGGCCACGCTGGTGATCGAGACGCTGGGCACGCAGGAGTACACGCTGCGCCACGCCACCTTCATGGACCGCTTCACCAAGGCGTACGGCCACGACGCGGCGGCCGAGGTCCGGGCCCACCTCCAGTAGCCCACCGTCCGGAACCGGGCCCCGGGGCGCTTCCTCACGGCCCCGGCGGGACCTTCCGTACGTCCTGTACGTCTCTTGTACGTCCTGTACTTCCTGGGCGGGGACCGGCTCACGACACCCGGCGCACCCGGAAGGCGGTACCCCCGTCGACCGGGTGCGCCCCCTCGTACCTCTGACCCCGCATCTCGCACCAGGCCGGTACGTCGAGCTTCGCGGCCTCGTCGTCCGAGAGCACCGTCACCACCCCGCCCACGGGTACATCCCCGAACACCTTTGCCAGCTCGATCACCGGAACGGGGCACCGCTTCCCGAGCGCGTCCACGACGAGCCCCGTCACAGGACCGCCCCCGGCTCCGGTTCCGGCGCCGGCCTCCGCCGCGCCCGCACCTTCCGGCCGCGTGCCGGCCTCCGCCCCCGGCTCCGCCGAGACCTCCGCCCCCGGCTCCGCCGAGACCTCCGCCCCCGGCTCCGCCGAGACCTCCGCCCCCGGCTCCGCCGAGACCTCCGCCCCCGGCTCCGCCGAGACC
>NZ_JBSHBW010000049.1:0-40665 GCF_053612185.1 Streptomyces sp. NPDC054757 | reverse complement strand
GACCTCCGCCCCCGCCCGGCGAGCCCCGCCCGTCACCGGCCCGGCCCCGGCGCCCAGCCGCTCGCGTACCGCACGCACCACCCCCGGCAGCACGTCCAGAAACCGGTCGACCTCCGCCTCCGTCACCCCGAGCGGCAGCGAGACGCGCACATTCCCCTCCGAGAGCACCCCCATCGCCCGCAGCACATGACTGGGCGTCAGCGTGCTGCTGGTGCAGGACGAACCGGACGACACGGAGAAACCGGCCAAATCCAGCTCGTGCAGCAGAGTCTCCCCATCGACATAGAGACAGGAGAACGTCACGAGATGCGGCAGCCGCCGCCCCGGATCGCCCACCACCTCGACATCCGTCACCCGTTCGCCCACCGAGGCCCTGATCCGGTCCACCAGCGCGCGCAGCCGTACCGACTCGGCGGCGGCCCCGGCCCGCACCGCCCGCAGCGATGCCGCGGCGGCCACGATCGCCGGTACGTTCTGGAACCCGGCGGCGCGCCCGGACTCCCGCTCGTCCGCCGGTCCTTGGGGGACGAACCTCACACCCTTCCGTACGGCGAGCAGCCCCACCCCGGCCGGCCCGCCCCACTTGTGGGCGCTGGCGGCAAGCAGCGACCAGTCACCGGCGACCGGCCCCCAGCCCAGCGACTGGGCCGCGTCCACCAGGAGCGGTACCCCGGCGGCCCGGCACGCGCCGGCGACCTCGGCGACCGGCTGCTCGGTGCCGGTCTCGTGGTTGGCGGACTGCAGACAGGCCAGCGCGGTCCCCGGGGTCAGCGCCGCCGCGTACACCCCGGGATCCACGGCGCCGGTCCGCCCGACCGCCACCTCGGTCACCGAACCGCCCGCCGCCTCGTGGGCCGCCGCCGAATGGAGCACCGAAGAGTGTTCGACCGCCGACACCACCAGGTGACCGCCGACACGCCGACGGCCGGAAAGTGCTCCGGCAATTCCGGAGTGGACCGCCCGAGTGCCCGAAGAGGTGAATACGAGCTCGTCCGGGCGGCACCCGACCGCCTCCGCCGCCGCCTCCCGGGCCGCGTCGAGCAGCAGCCGCGCCCGCCGGCCCTCCCGGTACAGCCGGGCCGGATCGGCCCAGCCCTCGTCGAGGGAGGCTTGCAGGGCCTGACGTGCGACGGGGTGCAGGGGTGCGGAGGACGCGGTATCGAAGTAGGACACGGCGCCACGCTAGCCGCCGGTCGCCGGGGGCCCGGCCCGCCCGGTCGGGGGAGGGAGCGTCAGATCCCTGCCGGAAGCCGGGATTCCACCCCTTCGGGGTGTCCGACGGCGCGTTGGGCACCCTCCCCGCGCGGCCCCAAATGGCCTCCAGTAGGGTTTGGTCCGCATAAACATCCAAACCCCTGCCCGAGCAGGACCGGCGACCGGCCTCGATGCGGCCGCAACCGGCCGCGCGGGCGAGACTCTCGGGAAGGCGCTACGTGAGTCCCAACGGCTCCGACCGCTCGTCGCGGCGCCCGATGCGGCGGAAGCTGCCGCAGGTGCTGACTGCGGGCCTGATCCTTGTGACCGCCACCGGTTGCTCGTACAAGGATTTCCCCCGCCTTGGTATGCCCACCCCGGTAACGGAAGAGGCACCTCGGATCCTCTCCCTCTGGCAGGGCTCGTGGGCGGCAGCGCTCGCCACGGGCGTGCTGGTGTGGGGGCTGATCATCTGGAGTGTCATCTTCCACCGGCGTAGCCGGACCAAGGTGGAGGTACCTGCTCAGACCCGGTACAACATGCCGATCGAGGCGTTGTACACCGTGGTCCCTCTCATCATCGTCTCGGTGCTCTTCTACTTCACCGCACGCGATGAGTCGAAGCTCCTCAGCCTCTCGGCGAAGCCCGCCCACACGATCAACGTGGTCGGCTTCCAGTGGAGCTGGGGCTTCAACTACGTGGAGGACGTGGACGGCAACCCCTCCACGGGCAACGCGGCGAAGACCACAGAGCTGTCCGATATCCCGGACCGCTTCACCAAGCAGTTCCCCAAGGGAGCCGAAGGCGTCTACGACGTCGGCACGCCGGCCTCCCGGAACCCGCAGACCGGCAACCCGGGGCCGACCCTCTGGCTGCCCAAGGGCGAGAAGGTCCGCTTCGTTCTCACTTCGCGCGACGTCATCCACGACTTCTGGGTGGTGCCGTTCCTCATGAAGATGGACGTTGTCCCGGGCCACACCAACTCCTTCGAGGTGACCCCCAACCAGGAGGGCACCTTCCTGGGCAAGTGCGCTGAGCTGTGCGGCGTAGACCACTCCCGGATGCTCTTCAACGTGAAGGTCGTCTCCCCGGAGCGCTACAAGCAGCACCTCAAGGACCTGGCGGCCAAGCACCAGAACGGCTACATCCCCGCCGGGATCGCGCAGACTGGCCACGCCAAGAACGCGGAGACGAACAACCTGTGAGCATCCTCAACGAACCTCAGGGTGCCGCCGCAGCAGACGACTCCTACGAGAGCGAGCTGCCGGTACGGCGCAAAGAGCCGGGAAACATCGTCATCAAGTGGATGACCACCACTGACCACAAGACGATCGGCACGATGTATCTGGTCACATCGTTCGCCTTCTTCTGCATCGGCGGTGTGCTGGCGCTCGTCATGCGCGCCGAGCTGGCCCGTCCGGGTACGCAGATCGTGTCGAACGAGCAGTTCAACCAGGCGTTCACGATGCACGGCACGATCATGCTGCTGATGTTCGCGACGCCGCTCTTCGCCGGATTCGCGAACTGGATCATGCCGCTGCAGATCGGGGCGCCCGATGTGGCGTTCCCGCGGCTGAACATGTTCGCGTACTGGCTGTACCTCTTCGGCTCGCTCATCGCGGTCGGTGGCTTCATCACCCCGCAGGGCGCGGCCGACTTCGGCTGGTTCGCCTACTCCCCGCTGTCGGACGCCGTCCGGTCGCCGGGTGTCGGCGCCGACATGTGGATCATGGGTCTGGCCTTCTCGGGCTTCGGCACGATCCTCGGCTCGGTCAACTTCATCACCACGATCATCTGCATGCGCGCCCCCGGCATGACGATGTTCCGTATGCCGATCTTCGTGTGGAACGTCCTGCTGACCGGTGTACTGGTCCTGCTGGCCTTCCCGGTCCTCGCCGCCGCACTCTTCGCGCTGGAGGCGGACCGCAAGTTCGGCGCCCATGTATTCGATGCGTCAAATGGCGGCGCGCTCCTATGGCAACACCTCTTCTGGTTCTTCGGCCATCCAGAGGTGTACATCATCGCGCTGCCATTCTTCGGAATTATTTCCGAAGTGATTCCAGTGTTCTCCAGAAAGCCGATGTTCGGATACATCGGCCTGGTCGCGGCGACGATTTCCATCGCCGGTCTCTCCGTGACGGTGTGGGCGCACCACATGTACGTCACGGGCGGTGTGCTCCTGCCGTTCTTCTCCTTCATGACCTTCCTGATCGCGGTGCCGACCGGTGTGAAGTTCTTCAACTGGATCGGCACGATGTGGAAGGGGTCGCTGTCCTTCGAGACACCGATGCTCTGGGCCGTCGGCTTCCTGATCACCTTCACCTTCGGTGGTCTGACCGGCGTCATCCTGGCCTCGCCCCCGATGGACTTCCACGTCTCCGACTCGTACTTCGTCGTCGCGCACTTCCACTACGTCATCTTCGGCACCGTGGTCTTCGCGATGTTCTCCGGATTCCACTTCTGGTGGCCGAAGTTCACGGGCAAGATGCTGGACGAGCGGCTCGGCAAGATCACCTTCTGGACGCTGTTCGTGGGCTTCCACGGCACGTTCCTGGTGCAGCACTGGCTGGGTGTCGAGGGCATGCCGCGCCGTTACGCGGACTACCTCGCCGCCGACGGCTTCACCACGCTGAACACCATCTCGA
Organism: Streptomyces sp. NPDC054757; assembly: GCF_053612185.1. NCBI lineage: Bacteria > Bacillati > Actinomycetota > Actinomycetes > Kitasatosporales > Streptomycetaceae > Streptomyces > Streptomyces sp. NPDC054757. The sequence goes on along the minus strand of NZ_JBSHBW010000049.1, from coordinate 36,826 downwards.
CCATCAGCTCCTTCCTGCTGGGCCTGTCGATCCTGCCGTTCTTCTACAACGTCTGGAAGACCGCCAAGTACGGCAAGAAGATCGAGGTCGACGACCCGTGGGGCTACGGCCGTTCGCTCGAATGGGCGACGTCGTGCCCGCCGCCGCGGCACAACTTCACGACCCTCCCGAGGATCCGTTCCGAATCCCCGGCGTTCGACCTGCACCACCCGGAGATCGCGGCGCTCGACCAGCTCGAGAACCACGGCTCCGGTGAGAAGGTCCTGTCCGGCGGCAAGGAGGCGGGCAAGTGAAGGTCCAAGGCAAGATGTTCATCTGGCTGGCCGTCTTCATCCTCGCCGTGGCGGTCGTCTACGGCGTGTGGTCGAAGGAGGCAGCCGGAACGACGGCCCTCTTCATGGCCTTCGGGCTGAGCATCATGATCGGCTTCTACCTGGCCTTCACGGCCAGGCGGATCGACGCCGGCGCGATGGACAACAAGGAGGCCGACGTCGCGGACGACGCCGGTGAGGTGGGCTTCTTCGCCCCGCACAGCTGGCAGCCGATCTCGCTGGCCGTCGGCGGCGCGCTCGCCTTCCTGGCCATCGCCATGGGCTGGTGGCTGCTGTACTTCTCGGCACCGCTCGTCGTGGTCGGCCTCTGGGGCTGGGTCTTCGAGTTCTACCGCGGAGAGAACCAGAACCAGTAGGGGCCACGCCCCCACAGCTGGACCGAACGGGGAGGCCCGGACGCCGATCAGGTGTCCGGGCCTCCTCATTTGCAGTCATCCGGCGTGCCGTTACCAGGTGATCTTCTTAACGTGTGCATATGAGCCATGCACCTCGAATCCGTACGGTCCTGAGCTGCACGCTGCTGGTCGTGTCCCTTGGGGCCGCGGCGACCGCGTGCGGCAGTTCCGGCAGCAACCCACTCTCCGCCTCGCCGTTCGACGCGGCCGGTTCGATCTCCTTCAACGGCCCCAAGAACAACGGCAAGGCCGACCCCGACAAGCCCCTCGAAGTCACCTCCAAGGATGACGACGGCCGCATCACCGATGTGACGGCCACCGACAGCACAGGACGCCAGCTGGCGGGCGAACTCTCCGCCGACGGCACCAGATGGCACAGCACCGCTCCGCTGGCCGCAGGGGCGCACTACACGGTCAGGGTCGCCACCGAGGACGACGACGGCGCCCCCGGCAACCGGTCGATGTCCTTCGACACCGCCCCCGCATCCCACCGGCTGAACGTCACCTTCGGCCCCAAGGCGGGCGAGTACGGAGTCGGCCAGCCCGTCACCGCCCAGCTCAGCGCGCCCGTCAAGGACAAGGCCGCCAGGGCCCAGGTCGAACGCGCCCTGAAGGTCGACTCGGTGCCCTCCGTCGAAGGCGCCTGGTACTGGGTGAACAGCAAGACGCTGCACTACCGCCCGAAGGAGTACTGGCCCGCGCACGCCGTCATCAACGTGCACAGCAACCTCAACGGCATAAAGGTGAGCGACAAGCTCTACGGCGGCGCGGCCAAGCCGCTCAAGCTGAAGACCGGGGACCGACTGGAGGCGATAACCGACGCCTCCGCCCACGAGATGACGGTCAAGCGCGACGGCCAGGTGATCAACACCATCCCGGTGACCACCGGCAAGCCGGGCTTCGAGACCCGCAACGGCGTCAAGGTCGTGCTGGGCAAGACGTACTTCGTCCGTATGACCAGCTCCAGCATCGGGATAGCCGCCGGCAGCTCCGACTCGTACGACCTGCCGGTCTACTACGCGACACAGGTCACACTCAGCGGTGAGTACGTGCACGCCGCACCCTGGTCCGAGGGGTCGCAGGGCTCCGCCAACACCAGCCACGGCTGCACCGGTATGAGCACCGGCAACGCCGAGTGGTTCTTCAACCACGTGCGCCAGGGCGACATAGTCAAGGTCGTCGGCAGCGACGGCAACATGATGACGCCGTTCGACAACGGCTACGGCGACTGGAACGTGTCCTGGGCCAAGTGGGCCAAGGGCAGCGCCCTGACGAACGGCAAGCAGAACACCGGGACACCCGCGCAGACGGCCCGGCTGAGGCCCGCCGCGCTCTGACCCGCCCGACGGCGCCGCCGTCTCCGCGGGGGAGGAGCCGGGTCCCCGGTCAGGACCCCGCGGAGACGGCGCCGGCCGAGAGCCGGTCGCGCACCAGGGCGGCCAGTGCGTCCGCGAACTCCACCGGCTCCACCGGCAGGGTCACCGCGGCGTCCGCACGGCTCCAGGTGGCCAGCCAGGCATCCTGCGGGCGGCCGATCAGCAGCAGCACGGGCGGGCAGTGGAAGACCTCGTCCTTGATCTGCCGGCACACACCCATGCCCCCGGCGGGGACCGACTCGCCGTCCAGTACGCAGACGTCGACCCCGCCCCTGTCCAGGGCGCCGAGGACCGCGTCGAGCGTCGCGCACTCCAGGTACTGCACCGGCGGCACGTCCGAGGCCGGCCTGCGGCCCGCCGCGAGCCGTACCTGCTCCCGGGTGTTCGCGTCGTCGCTGTAGACCAGGACCGTGGCGCTCGGCTGCATTGTTCCTCCGTGACGGCTGTGACGGCTGTGTCCTCGGGGCGGCGGGACCCCCGGAGGGCCCGCAGGGGCCCGTGGGGGCGGGACCCTGGCGCGGATGCTACTCCGTCCGACACCCCGTCAACACCGTTATGGCCTGCCTCGTGATGGGCCGTTCGGGCTGGACACGAGCCGCTGACACACCGAACGGCACCCCCCAGGGTGAGGGCGGGATAAGCGACCGACATAATGTCGGTCGTGGCGACAGCAACGACAGTAGAAACCGGGCACGCGCACCCGTCGGTCAATCGGCCGAACCTCACCAGCGTCGGAACCATCATCTGGTTGAGTTCCGAGCTGATGTTCTTCGCGGCCCTCTTCGCGATGTACTTCACCCTGCGATCGGTGACGGGTCCCGAGCACTGGAAGGATATGGCGTCCTCGCTGAACGTTCCTTTCTCGGCGACGAACACCACGATCCTTGTGCTCTCCTCTCTCACGTGCCAGCTCGGCGTCTTCGCCGCCGAGCGCGGCGACGTGAAGAAGTTGCGCTCGTGGTTCTCGATCACGTTCGTGATGGGTGCGATCTTCATCGGAGGCCAGATCTTCGAGTACACCAGCCTGGTGAAGGAGGACGGGCTTTCGCTCTCCTCCGACCCGTACGGCTCGGTGTTCTACCTGACCACCGGCTTCCACGGCTTGCATGTGACAGGCGGCCTGATCGCCTTCCTGTTCGTACTCGGCAGGACATACGCGGCCAAGAGATTCACGCACCAGCAGGCCACCGCAGCCATCGTCGTGTCCTATTACTGGCACTTCGTCGATGTCGTGTGGATCGGCCTCTTCGCGACGATCTACCTGATCAAGTAATCGGGCCCGACGCCCCACTCATCCAGCAAGCACCGACGCAGAAGATCCTGACACCGGGGTAATCCGTGAAAAAGCTCTCCGCACGACGACGCCACCCGTTGGCGGCGGTCGTCGTCCTACTCCTCGCGCTGGCGGCCACCGGGGGGCTGTACGCCGCGTTCGCTCCCGCGGGCAAGGCGCAGGCCGACGACACCTCCCAGTCCCTCGCCATCAGCGAGGGCAAGAAGCTGTTCTCCGTGGGCTGCGCAAGCTGCCACGGAATGGGCGGCCAGGGATCGTCCGACGGTCCCAGCCTGGTCGGCGTCGGCTCAGCCGCCGTGGACTTCCAGGTCGGCACCGGCCGGATGCCCGCCCAGCAGCCCGGCGCGCAGGTGCCGAAGAAGAAGGTCATCTACTCGCAGGGGCAGATCGACCAGCTCGCCGCGTACGTGGCGTCCCTCGGTGCCGGACCCATCGCGCCGACCTCGAAGCAGTACAGCGACAAGGGTGCCGACACCGCAGCCGGTGGCGACCTCTTCCGTACCAACTGCGCCCAGTGCCACAACTTCACCGGCGAGGGTGGTGCTCTGACGCACGGCAAGTTCGCCCCGAGCCTCGAAGGCGTGAGCCCCAAGCACATCTACGAGGCCATGCAGACCGGCCCGCAGTCGATGCCGAACTTCCCCGACACCACGATGCCGGAGAAGCAGAAGCAGAACATCATCGCGTACATCAAGACCGTCAACGGCGACAACTCCGCCAGCGAGGGCGGCCTCAAGCTGGGCGGCCTCGGTCCGGTCAGTGAGGGTCTGTTCGGCTGGATCTTCGGACTCGGTGCGCTGATCGCAGTTGCCATCTGGGTCGCGGCCCACACCGCTAAGGCCAAGAAGTCATGAGTAGCCAAGAGAATTCCGAAGAGAACCTGCCGAGCGAGCAGGAGACCGCCCACGGTGCGGTGAAGACCGCGGACGACCCGTTCGCGGACCCGGGACTGCCGGCCCACAAGCCGCGTATCCAGGACATCGACGAGCGGGCCGCCAAGCGTTCCGAGCGCGTGGTCGCCTTCCTGTTCACGCTGTCGATGCTGGCGACGATCGGGTTCATCGCGTCCTATGTGATCTTCCCCGTCGACAAGATCATTTTCGTCTTCCCGTTCGGGCACGTGAGCGCGCTCAACTTCGCCCTGGGGCTGACCCTGGGCGTGGCGCTCTTCACGATCGGCGCCGGCGCGGTCCACTGGGCCCGCACGCTGATGTCGGACGTCGAGATGCCGGCCGACCGCCACCCGATCGAGGCCCCGGCCGAGGTCAAGGCGCAGGTCCTGGCCGACTTCGCGGCAGGTGCCGCCGAGTCCGGCTTCGGCCGCCGCAAGCTGATCCGCACCACGCTGTTCGGCGCCATGGCCATGGTGCCGCTCGCCGGTGTGATGCTCCTGCGCGACCTGGGTCCGCTGCCGGAGAAGAAGCTCCGCAAGACGCTGTGGGCGCGCGGCAAGGTGCTCATCAACATGAACACCAACCAGCCGCTGCGTCCCGAGGACGTGGCCGTCGGTTCGCTGACGTTCGCGATGCCGCAGGGCCTCTCGGAGTCCGACGAGGACTTCCAGACGCAGATCGCCAAGGCCGCCCTGATGATCGTCCGTATCCAGCCGGACAACATCAAGGACAAGAAGGAACGCGAGTGGGCCCACGACGGCATCGTCGCGTTCTCCAAGATCTGCACCCACGTCGGCTGCCCGATCAGCCTGTACGAGCAGCAGACGCACCACGTGCTCTGCCCGTGCCACCAGTCCACCTTCGACCTGTCCGACGGCGCCCGCGTCATCTTCGGCCCGGCCGGCCACCCGCTTCCGCAGCTGCGGATCGGTGTGAACGGCGAGGGTAACCTCGAAGCGCTCGGCGACTTCGCAGAGCCCGTCGGTCCTGCCTTCTGGGAGCGCGGATGAGCACCGTGACGGATACACAGCGCAAGGCGCCCGCCGGCGAGCGGGTGGCCGACTGGGCGGATGGCCGGCTCGGCATCTACGGCCTGGCCAAGACCAACATGCGCAAGATCTTCCCGGACCACTGGTCCTTCATGCTCGGGGAGATCTGCCTCTACAGCTTCATCATCATCATCCTCACGGGTGTCTATCTGACGCTGTTCTTCCACCCGAGCATGAACGAGGTCGTCTACGACGGCCCGTACGTGCCGCTCCAGGGCATCCACATGTCCGAGGCGTACGCCTCGACGGTGAACATCAGCCTGGAGGTCCGCGGCGGTCTGCTCATCCGGCAGATCCACCACTGGGCGGCCCTGGTCTTCCTGGCCGGCATGCTGGTGCACATGATGCGCGTGTTCTTCACGGGCGCCTTCCGCAAGCCGCGCGAGATCAACTGGCTCTTCGGCTTCCTGCTGCTGGTGCTCGGGATGTTCACCGGCTTCACCGGCTACTCCCTCCCGGACGACCTGCTCTCCGGTACGGGTGTGCGGTTCATGGAGGGCGTCATGCTCTCCATCCCGATCGTCGGCTCGTACCTGTCGATGTTCCTGTACGGCGGTGAGTTCCCCGGCGGCGACTTCGTCTCCCGGTTCTACTCGGTCCACGTCCTGCTGCTGCCGGGCATCATGCTCGGTCTGCTGGTCGGCCACCTGATCCTGGTCTTCTATCACAAGCACACGCAGTTCGCGGGTCCCGGCAAGACCAACAAGAACGTCGTCGGCATGCCGCTGCTGCCGGTCTACATGGCCAAGGCCGGAGGCTTCTTCTTCCTGGTCTTCGGTGTCATCGCGGCCATGGCGGCGATCGCCTCGATCAACCCGATCTGGGAGATCGGCCCGTACCGCCCGGACCAGGTGTCGACCGGCGCCCAGCCCGACTGGTACATGGGATTCTCCGAAGGTCTCGTCCGCATCATGCCGGGCTGGGAGATCAACGCCTGGGGTCACACCCTCGTCCTGGGTGTGTTCATCCCGATCGTGGTCTTCCCGCTGGTCCTGGTCGGTATCGGCGTCTACCCGTTCATCGAGTCCTGGATCACCGGGGACAAGCGCGAGCACCACATCCTGGACCGCCCGCGCAACGCCCCGACGCGTACGGGTCTCGGCGTCGCCTGGATCACGCTCTACCTGATCCTGCTCGTCGGCGGCGGCAACGACCTCTGGGCCACGCACTTCGATCTGTCGATCAACGCGATCACCTGGTTCGTCCGGATCGGGATGTTCGTCGGACCGGTCATCGCGTTCATCGTCACCAAGCGCTGGTGCCTCGGCCTGCAGCGCCGTGACCGCGAGAAGGTGCTGCACGGGCGCGAGTCCGGTGTCATCAAGCGCCTGCCGCACGGTGAGTTCATCGAGGTCCACGAGCCGCTCGCCCCCGCGCAGCTGCACACCCTGACCGCGCACGAGCAGTACCAGCCGCTCGAAATCGGCCCCGAGGTCGACGAGAACGGTGTCGCGCGCAAGGTCTCCCGTCTGACCCGTGTCCGCGCCAAGCTCAGCAAGGGCTACTACGGCGAGCACAGCCAGATCGAGAAGCCCACCGCCGACGAGTACAAGGAGATCACCAGCGGCCACGGTCACCACTGATCACCTGACCGACTGAGAAGTCGCCACAGCGGGAGCCCCGTCCATTCGATGGACGGGGCTCTTCGCGCTCCCCGGAGCTGGATAAGCTGGGGCCTGTCGTCAAAGTGCCGCCTGCCGCGCGACGCCTGGCACGCACGCTCGCGGCGTTGCCGGAATGCCCTAGTAGCTCCGCTACGAGAACATTCCGGCGCCTTGCGATCGCACGCACCAGACGCCGCGCGGCCGCCCTTCGGGCAACGACGGCACTCTGACGACAGGCCCCAGGCCTTACCCCTGTTCGACGGTGGACCCCAGGAGTGGACCATGAGCGTTGTGACCCCGGTCGGCGGCGACAGCGTGGCGGCACCCTCCTGGCCGGGTGTCCTCGACTCCCTGCTCCGCGGCGTCGACCAGAGCGCGGACGCCACCGCCTGGGCGATGGACCGCATCATGAGCGGCGAGGCGACGGACGCGCAGATCGCCGGGTTCGCGGTCGCGCTGCGCGCCAAGGGCGAGACGGTCGCGGAGATCAGCGGTCTGGTCCGGGCGATGTACGCGCACGCCAGGCTCATCGACGTGCCGGGTCCCAGTGTGGACATCGTCGGCACCGGCGGTGACGGCGCCAACACCGTGAACATCTCGACCATGTCCTCCATCGTCGTGGCGGGCACCGGCGCCAAGGTCGTCAAGCACGGCAACCGGGCGGCCTCGTCCCAGAGCGGGGCATCCGACGTCCTGGAGAAGCTGGGCGTCAATCTCCAGCTGACCCCGGAGCGGGTGGTCGAGGTCGCGGCTGAGGCGGGCATCACCTACTGCTTCGCGGTGAAGTTCCACCCCGCACTGCGCTATGTGGCCGCGGCCCGCAAGGAGTTGGGCATCCGCACCACCTTCAACTTCCTCGGGCCGCTCACCAACCCGGCGAAGGTCAGGGCGCAGGCGACCGGTGTCTCCGACGCCCGGATGGCGCCCATCGTCGCGGGCGTGCTGGCCGAGCGCGGTTCGTCGGCGCTGGTCTTCCGCGGGGACGACGGTCTCGACGAGCTGACCACCACCGCCACGTCCAGGGTCTGGACCGTGGCGGACGGCGCGGTGCGCGAGGAGGCGTTCGACCCGCGCGAGGTGGGCATCGGTCTGGTCCCGGTGGAGGCGCTGCGCGGCGGCGACTCGTCGTACAACGCGGATGTGGCGCGCAGGCTGCTGGCCGGTGAGGCCGGTCCGGTACGGGACGCCGTCCTGCTCAACTCGGCGGCGGCGCTGGTCGCGCTGGACCCGGGGCCCGGATCGCTCAACGAGCGGATCGCCGATGGCATCGCGCGGGCCGCCGAGTCCGTCGACTCGGGAGCGGCGGCCCGCGCCCTTGAGCGCTGGGTCGTCGCCAGCAACGCCTGACCCCGTACGGGCAACCGGGGCGCGGTCGCACAGCATCCGGCCGGCCGGCGGTCTCATGCTGTGGACTGCGCCTTGGCGCGTCCGGCGACGTATGGCAGGATTCTCTCCAGGTCATGAGTGACAGCGACTACGGCCCCAGCCCGCTGTCCGGCAACCCTCCGTCCGTGGCGGGGTGCCCTGGGTGAAGACCAGGCCGTGGGCAGCGAAGTCCTCGGCAAGCGCGGATCCCTCGACAGGGATCCTGGTCGTCGAGGGAGTTCTTCCGTGGTTCAGCGAATGCGATAGGGCAGTAGGCCCCTTCTCCGCACCCTTTCTCCGCACTGTTGCGTGTGGCACGCACAGTGCATTCGCCTGCCCTTTTCCGGGAGTTCGTCATGTCTGTCCCCAGCGCTGCCGTCAACCCTTCGGTTTGTCAGGATTCCTCCGAGAACCTCCCGGTGCTCGGCAGGGACGTCCTGGTCCCGCTCGTCACCGGCGGTGAGGTCAGCTACGCGGCGCTGGACTACGCGGCGAGCGCCCCGGCCCTCCAGCGTGTCTGGGACGACGTGGCGGCGTACGCCCCGTACTACGGCAGCGTGCACCGCGGCGCCGGGTATCTCTCGCAGCTCTCCACGGACCTCTTCGAGAACAGCCGGACGACCGTCGCCGAGTTCCTCGGCTGCCGCGAGGACGACCAGGTCGTCTTCACCCGTTCGACCACCGACTCGCTGAATCTGCTCGCCGCGGTGATCCCCGAGGGCTGCGAGGTCTTCGTCTTCGAGACCGAGCACCACGCCTCGCTGCTGCCCTGGCGCGACGCCGAGGTGACCTACCTCAACGCCCCGCGCACCCCGCAGCAGGCCGTCGAGACCCTGGACCGCGCGCTGGCCGCCCGTACGGCACCGCAGGCGCCCGCCCTGGTCTGCGTCACGGGCGCGTCCAACGTCACCGGTGAGCTGTGGCCGGTAAGGGAGCTGGCCGCCGCCGCCCACGCCCACGGCGCCCGTATCGTGCTGGACGCGGCGCAGCTCGCACCGCACCACCCCGTGGACATCGCGGAGCTCGACGTCGACTGGGTCGCCTTCTCCGGCCACAAGCTGTACGCCCCGTTCGGCTCCGGGGTCCTCGCCGGCCGCTCCGACTGGCTGCTCGCGGCCGAGCCGTACCTCGCGGGCGGCGGCGCCTCCCGCAGTGTGGCCCGGCGCGCCGACGGCGGTGTCGATGTCGAGTGGCACACCACGGCCGCCCGCCACGAGGCCGGATCGCCCAATGTCATCGGCGTCCACTCCATCGCCTCCGCCTGCCGGGCGCTCACCGAAGCGGGCTTCCCGTCGCTGGTGGAGCGCGAGCAGACGCTGGTCGCCAAGGTCCTCGAAGGGCTCGGCGAAGTGGAGGCGGTCAAGGTGCTCTCGCTCTTCGGCGACGACGCCCCGCGGGTCGGTGTCATCTCGTTCGTGGTGGAGGGCTGGAACAGCTCGCACTTCGCCGCCGCGCTCTCCGCCGAGTACGGCATCGGGGTCCGTGACGGTCTCTTCTGCGCCCACCCGCTCGTACGGACCCTGCTCGGCAGCGACCCGCAGGACCAGGGGGAGTGCGGGGCCCCGGAGGGCGAGCCGGGGGAGCGCTCGCTCAACGCGGTACGGGTGAGCTTCGGCGCCGGTACGCCCGACGAGCACGTGGAGCGCTTCGTGAACGCGGTGAAGGAACTGGTGCGCGATGGTGCCCGCTGGAACTACCGCACCGAGGACGGCCGCTGCGTGCCGGCCGTCTGAGCACGCCGGAGCGGACACGTACGACGGCCGCCCGGTGCTGCGGGACCCGAGGGCCCCGCAGCACCGGGCGGTTGGTCCGGACCGGCCCTATGCGTCCAGGCCGATGGCGAAGGCCGCTTCCAGGTCGTGCTGCGAGTAGGTACGGAACGCCACATGCGTGTCCGTGGCCTCTACGCCGGGGATCTTGCTGATCCGGCCGGGGATGATGTCCGCGAGGTCGTCGTGGCGGGCCACCCGGACCAGGGCGATCAGGTCGTACGTCCCGGTGACGGAGTAGACCTCGCTGATGTTCTCCAGCGAGGCGAGCGACTCGGCGATCTCGGGGATCCGGTCCACGCTGGTCTTGATGAGCACGATCGCGGTGATCACGGCTTGCTTTCTCCCTCGGTGGCCGTCGCTGGGAGTTTCACTCTAGTCGTACGCCAGTACCGCACCGCCGCGTAGCCGAAGCCGAGCGTGAACCCCACCAGATGGGCGGTGTACGCGACTCCGGGGCCGGTGCCGGTCTGCTGGCCTGCCGCCAGCCACTGCAGGACGAACCAGAAGACCAGCACGATCCAGGCGGGGAAACGCAGCGGCAGGAACAGCAGGAACGGGAAGATGCTCGTCACCCGGGCCCGGGGGAAGAGGCTCAGGAAGGCGCCGAGCACCGCCGAGATCGCCCCGGACGCGCCCACCAGGGTCTGGTCGGAGCCGCTGTGGGTGAGGGCGTACGCCCCCAGGGCCGCATAGCCGCTCACCACGTAGAAGACGGCGAAGTGCAGACGGCCCATGCGCTCCTCGGCCATCGCGCCGAAGACATAGAGGAACAGCATGTTCCCCAGCAGATGCAGCCAGTTCGCATGGATGAAGAGCGCGGTGAGCGGGGTGAGCAGCGCGCCCGGGGCGCCGCTCATCAGTTCGGTGGGGACGACGCCCCAGTGTTCGAAATAGGCGCTCTGGGCGGCGAGCAGGTTGTCGCCGGTCCCGTACGCCGGGTCGATCCCCGAGACCGGGCTCATCAGGAAGACCAGGCAGCAGAGGCCGATCAGGCCGTATGTCACGACCGGACCGCCCAGCGGGCCCCCGCGCCGTCCGGGCGCCTTCCGGCCGGGTGCATTCCGCCACGTGAACATCCACCGAGCATGGCCCAACCGGACGCAAACGGGCAGATCGCCTCGCCGGGCTCTCCGCGGTCGGCAGGTCCGCCCCCGGGGTATGCCGTAGGCCGTAGGGTTGCGGGGAGTACATCCGCAGTTCGATGGCGCACCGCGACCGAGGCAGTACGAACGAAGAGGACGCACGTATGACGACGGTTCCCATGCCGACCGCCGACACCCGGTGGCGCTGCACGCTCTGCGGCAATCTCACCCGGTTCGACGTGACGCGCTCGTCGAAGGTTGTCGAGTACATACATCTCGACCTGGCCGGTGAGCCCAAGGTGGAGGAGCGCGAGGTGGTCAGTGAGACCATCGAGTCGGTGCGCTGCCGCTGGTGCAACGCGGTGGACCAGATCGAGCTGGTGGACAGGCCGGGCGGCGGCTCCTGAGGGAGCCCCCTGAAGAGCGACAGTGGGGTGACGGATGGTGGACGCTGAAGGCGGTACGGAGCCGGCCGACGCGGCCGGCGACGCCGCGGAGGCGCTCGACCGTCCGCTGCCCGAAGCGGTACGGAGACGTGTCGTCGCGCTCGTCTCCGACGCCTTCGGTGGGCTGACCGTGCCCGAACTCCCGGCGCAGCTGCGGCAGTACGCCCGTTTCACTCCCAGCAGACGGGCCAAGTTCGCGGGTAACGCGATGGCCGCGGCCCTGGAGGGCGACGCGGTGTTCCGCGGGCGCATCGGAGACCGGCTGAAGGAGTCCCAGCCCGAACTGACCGGGGCGCTCGAAGCGGGCTCGCCGCCCGCCGCCGCCGACCCGGTGGATGTGGCGGCGGCGGCCTACGTACTGCGTCCGGCCGGCTGGGTGAAGCTGGTGGCCGCCGCGGGCGAGGAGGCCCAGCGGGTGGTCGCCGAGCGCGCCGACGAGGCGGGCCGGCACGAGCTGGAGCGGATGCGCGCGGAGCTGGCCGAGGCACGGGCGCAGACCAGGAGCGAGAACGAGCGGCTGCGTACGGAGTTGGAGGCGGCCCGCAAGGATGCTGAATCGCTTCAGCGCAAGCTGCGCAGCGCGCAGAGCGATGTGAAGCGCGGCGAGGCCGCGCTGCGCCGCTCCGGCTCCGAGATCGAAGCGGTCAGGTCCGACTCGGCGGCCCGGGTCGCCGCAGCCGAGAGCGAGTCGCGCCGGCTGAAGGCGCGGCTCGGTGAGGCCGAGGCGGCGGTCGAGGCCGGCCGCCGCGCCGTGCGCGAGGGGCGCTCGGTCGAGGACATGCGGCTGCGGCTGCTCCTCGACACGGTGCTCGACGCCGCCCAGGGGCTGCGGCGCGAACTGGCCCTGCCGCCGGTGACCTCGCGCCCCGCCGACTCCGTGGACGCGGTCGAGCCCGGCAGGCTCTCGCCCAAGGACGTCGCGGCCAGGGCGCTCTCCGACACCGACCCGGCCCTCCTCGACCAGCTGCTCTCACTGCCGCAGGCCCATCTGGTGGTGGACGGCTACAACGTCACCAAGACCGGCTATCCGCAACTGCCCCTGGAGAAGCAGCGGCTGCGGCTGCTCGGCGGTCTCTCGATGCTCGCCGCGCAGACCGGCGCCGAGATGACCTGTGTCTTCGACGGGGCCGAGCTGGCGGCGCCGGTGCTGCTGGCGCCGCCGCGTGGCGTACGGGTGCTGTTCAGCAAGCCCGGGGTGACGGCGGACGAGGTGATCCGCCAACTGGTCAGGGCGGAGCCGTCCGGGCGTCCCGTGGTGGTCGTGTCGGCCGACCGCGAGGTCGCCGACGGTGTGGCGAGAGCGGGCGCGAGACCTGTCGCGTCCGTCTTGTTGCTGAAGAGGCTTTCGCGTGCCGTGTAACTGCTGTGCACAATGCCCGAGTTCGTGACGCACGTTTTTCACCACAGCGTCAAGTGACCGTTACTGCCTGTGCGGTGTCTGTAAAATATGCATACAGTGACCGAGATTTTTGGCAACAGGATTTGAACTGATCACAAGAAGGTCACTAGGGTCGGGCCTCGAACCTTCGCGCGGTTGATCACTCATCCGGGGTGTCAGCGAAGGAACCGCCGATGCCTTCACGGTTTTGCTACGTGTTCGGCGGCTCTGAGGATGAAGGAGCTCGCCTCCGTGGCGTCCCACCGTCGACCCAAGCAGCCGAGCCGTACTCGGGTGACCGTGCTCACCGCGACCGCTGCAGCAGCCGTGGCCCTGACCGCTCAGGCCGCACACGCAGACCCGAAGCCGTCCAAGAGTGAGGTCAAGGCGAAGGTCGACAAGCTCTACGAGGACGTGGACGCGGTCAGCCAGAAGTACGACGGCGCCAAGGACCAGCAGGACAAGCTGAAGAAGCAGGTCGACGACCTGCAGGACAGCGTCGCCCGCGGCCAGGAGGACCTCAACAAGCTGCGGGGCCAGCTCGGTTCCATGGCGAGCGCCCAGTACCGCTCGGGTGGCATCGACCCCTCGGTCCAGCTCTTCCTCTCGTCCGACCCGGACACCTTCCTCGACAAGGCCACCGCGCAGGACCAGCTGAGCGGCCAGCAGGCCGACGCGGTCAAGAAGATCCAGGCCAAGCAGCGCACCCTCGCCCAGCAGCGTGCCGAGGCGCAGGACAAGCTCAAGGACCTGGCGTCGACGCGTACCGAACTCGGCAAGAAGAAGCAGGAGGTCCAGGACAAGCTGGCCTCCGCGCGCAAGCTGCTCTCCAGCCTGACCGCTGCCGAGCGCGCCTCGATAGCCGATGAGAACTCGCGCGCCAACCGGGCCAGCGACCGTGCGGACCTCGGCGACGCCGTACCGGCCTCCGCCCGTGGCGCCGCCGCCCTCAACGCGGCGAAGACGCAGCTCGGCAAGCCGTATGTGTACGGCGCCACCGGCCCCGCCTCGTTCGACTGCTCCGGGCTGACGTCCTGGGCGTACGCGCAGGCCGGCGTCACGATCCCGCGCACCTCGCAGGCCCAGGCCAACGCCGGACAGCGGATCTACTCGCAGAGCGCCCTCAAGCCCGGCGACCTGGTGCTCTTCTACGGCGACATGCACCACATCGGCATCTACGCGGGCAACGGCCAGGTGCTGCACGCACCGCACACCGGCGCGGTCGTCCGGTACGAGGCGATGGGCAACATGCCGTTCCAGTTCGGCGTCCGCATCTGATCCGGCCTCGGCGCCCGTTCCGTACGGCGCCGTCCACACCGCCCATTCGGGCGAATTACGGTGCCGTGAGCTGACTCCCCGCCCCGTCGGTGACCTTGTGATCTCCGGCGGGGCGTCACTCTGTGTGCACGGCGGGGTCTTTGGTCACAGCGTGGTCACACGGCTACTGTCCGGCGTGCGGTTCCCGGAGATCGGTCCGCCCATCGGGGCGGCAGGGACCGCACGCAGCGGAAGGAGTGCGGCTCCTGTGGTGTCCCATCGCCGTGTCACCCAGTCCGGCCTCGCCCAGGGCGCCCGGATCACTGTGCTGTCCGCCGCGCTGGCGACAGGAGCGGCAGGACTCGGGGCCGCACCGGCCGGCGCCGAACCGCACGAGTCGGCGGCGGCCACCAAAAGCAGGGTCGACGGGCTCTACGCCCAGGCCGAGCGGGCCACCCAGCAGTACGACAAGGCCGACGAGCAGACCGAGCGGCTGCGCCGCCAGGTCGCCGACGCGCAGGACGGGGTGGCCCGTGGCCAGGAGCGGCTCAACCGGATGCGCGGCGCGCTGGGCGCGCTGGCCGGCGCGCAGTACCGCGCGGGGGCCATCGACCCCTCGCTCGCCCTGCTGCTCTCATCCGACCCCGACTCGTACCTCGACAAGGCCGCCGCGCTGGCCCAGCTCGGCGAGGTCCAGGCGGGCGAGCTGCACCGCATCCAGCAGGCCCAGCGCGAGCTGACGCAGCGGCGCGCCGACGCGACCCGCCGGCTCGCCGAACTCCGGCACAGCCGCACCGAGGTCGCCCGCCACAAGCGCACCGTCGAGGGCAAGCTCGCCCGAGCCCGCCGGCTGCTCGACACCCTGCCCACCAAGCAGCGCGCCTCGTACGACCAGGTCTCGCGCTCGGACCGGGGCGCCCTGCCCGCGCTCGGCGCGCTGCCGGTGTCCGGCCGGACGGGGGCCGCCGTGGCCGCGGCCCGCAGCGCGCTCGGCAGGCCCTACGCGTGGGGCGCCAACGGGCCCTCCAGCTTCGACTGTTCGGGGCTGATGCAGTGGGCGTACGCACACGCCGGCGTCTCCCTGCCGCGCACCTCGCAGGAGCAGCGGTTCGCGGGCCGGCAGATCCCGCTCTCCCAGGCCAGGCCGGGGGACCTCGTGGTGTACCGCAGCGACGCCAGCCATGTCGCGATGTACATGGGCAACGGCCAGGTCCTGCACGCTCCTTACCCGGGGGCCAGGGTCCGCTACGACCCGGTCGGCATGATGCCCGTCTCGTCGGTGACCCGGGTCTGACCGGTGCGGGGCGCCGTCCGGCCCCGCCTGCCCCGGCACGTACGATCGGCGGCGTGACGGCGCGGGGGAGCGGGGCGGTACGGAAGCGGGCCGCGGGGTGCGCGCTCGCTCTCTGCCTGCTGCTTCCCGGGTGCGCCACGCCTTCGGAGCCCGCCGGGCAGGACGCGGCGGAGCGCGGCATCCGCAGCACGCTGGACCGCCGGGCCGCTGCCGTCACCGGCCACCACGAGAGCGGATATCTCTCCGTCGTCGACCCGCGGGCGAAGGGGCTGCGGACGGCGCAGCGCGCGGAGTTCCGCAACCTCGCCGCGGTACCGCTGAGTTCCTGGCAGTACCGGCTCGACGACGTGCGGCTGACGGGCGTCCACGCCACCGCGCAGGTCGAGCTGCGGTACCGGATCACCGGTTACGACAGCGCCCCGGTGGCGGACCGGCGCACGCTCGGTCTGGTGCGCCGGGACGGCCGCTGGTACCTGGACGAGGACAGGCCCGCCCCCGGCACCGGACAGCAGCTCTGGCAGCAGGGCCGGGTGCGCACCGCACGCGGCAGACACAGCCTGGTGCTCGGCGTCGGCGGGGACGCCGGGGCGCTCCGCCGGGTGGCCGCCGTCGCGGACCAGGCGGTGCCGGCCGTGGACCGGGCGTGGCACCGGAAGTGGGCGGGGCGGGTGGTGGTGCTCGTGCCGTCGTCGCTGGACGCGATGGGCGCGCTGCTGGGCTCGCCCGCCGCCACCTACCGGGGCATCGCGGCGGTCACCACCGGCGAGGCGGGCGGCGCCGGGGCCGCGCCGGCCGACCGTGTCATCGTCAACCCCGAGGCGTACGCCCAACTGGGCGGGCTGGGCCGCCAGGTGGTCATCACCCATGAGACCACCCATGTCGCCACCCGTACCGCGACCTCCGCCGCCACCCCGCTCTGGCTCTCCGAGGGTTTCGCCGACTGGGTCGCCTACCGGGGCACCGGCAGCAGCCCCCAGGAGGCGGCGCCGGAGCTCCAGCGGGCGGTGCGCTCGGGGTCGCTGCCCGCGACCCTGCCCACCGACGCGGACTTCGGTTTCAGCGACAGCGCCGACCGGCTCGCGCGTGCCTACGAGGGCGGCTGGCTGGCCTGCCGGCTGATCGCGGAGCACTGGGGCGAGCAGAAGCTGACGGACTTCTACCGGGCGGTCGGGGCGCACGGGCAGCGCGACGGCGCGGTCGAGCAGGCCATGAACGAGGTGCTCGGTACGGACCCGGACGCCTTCACCGCGCGGTGGCGCGAGTACCTCAGGGCGCAGCTGGGCTGAGCGGCTCCCGGCCCGCGTCGGTGTCCCCGGGCCGGGCGACGGCCCCGTCCACCGCCCGCTGCCCGCGCGGCGGGACCGTACGCCGCCACAGCGCACGGGCCGCGATCACCGAGGCCGCGACCAGCAGACCGTTCCGTACGAAGATCAGCGCGACTCCGGCCGCGTCCCCGGCGATCACATGGCCGAACCAGAGCGGGAACTCCAGCGACGTCACGCCGGTGGCGACCACCACCAGCACGACGGGGACCGCCATCACGCTGGTACGGAACAAAAGGCAGACGGCGCCGAGGCCGACCAGCCACACCATGTACTGGGGGCTGATCACCCGGCTCGTCGTGGTGAAGAGCAGCACCGCGGTGAACGCCGCGTCGCCCGTCGTGGCCGGCGGGTACTCCCTGGCCCGCAGCCGCCACAGCAGCAGCCAGCCGAAGGCCAGGACGCTCAGCCCCAGGGCGACGGCGCTCACCACGTGGACGTACGGACCGATGAACTCCAGCGAGCCGTAGTTCATCATCACCTGCCCCTGCCAGCCGAACTGCCGTGCCACCTGGAAGAACAGACCGCCCAGCGATTCGAGCTCCGTACCCCGCTCACGCTGGAAGGTGAGGAAGGAGAAGGCGCCGGGCACCGCCGTACCGGCGATGAGCAGCAGGGCCGCGGCCGTCGCGGCGAAAGCCGTCCAGGACCGGCGCGTGGCCGGGCCGCGCGCCGCGCCCGCGAGCAGCAGCGCGGGCCAGACCTTGAGCAGGGCGCCGAGCGCGGCCAGCGCCCCCATGGTGCGCGGCCTGCGGGACCCGGCCAGCAGCGCGGCCACCGCGACCGCGGTCACCATCAGGTCGTACCTGGCGTACGCGGTCGGACCGAGCAGCGGCAGGCCCACCACCCACACCCAGACACCGGCCCGGCGCTTGCCCGGCCGGCGCGCCGTGTACAGCAGCAGGCCGAGCACCACCGCGTCGGCGAGGAAGGTCAGTACGAAGAAGGCCGAGGCATAGCCGAGGAACGGCAGGGCGGCGGGGGAGAGGATCGCGAGGGCCGCACCGGGCGGGTACTGCCAGGTCACGTCGGAGAGCGGGAACGTGCCGCTCCGCAGCACCTCGTACCAGCCGTGGTAGGTCACGGACACGTCATCGGTGACATGGGTTCCCGGTGTGACCAGCACCTTGAACACAGAGAGCAGCAGCAGCGCTCTGGTCGCGGCCCAGACCGCGACGGGGAGTGCCGCGCCCCGTAAGCTCCGCACAACAGTGTGATCCATGGTGACGGCCGGGGCCGCGGTCTGTTCCGACACCGGCGGATGTTATCGTGCGGCCCCTCGCGGAGCGGTGAGGCGAGGCCGTTGGGTACTGTCTGCGGCGATGCACAAGACGCTGATCGTGACCAATGACTTCCCGCCGCGCCCCGGTGGCATCCAGGCGTTCCTGCACAACATGGCCCTGCGCCTGGATCCCGAACGGGTCGTCGTCTACGCCTCCACCTGGAAGCGCGGCGCCGAGGGGGCCGCGGCCACCGCGGCCTTCGACGCGGAGCAGCCGTTCACGGTCGTACGCGACCGGACCACGATGCTGCTGCCGACCCCGCGGGTCACGGCGCGGGCGAGCGGACTGCTGCGCGAACACGGCTGTACGTCGGTGTGGTTCGGAGCGGCCGCCCCGCTCGGGCTGATGGCTCCCTCGCTGCGTGCGGCAGGCGCGGAACGCCTCGTCGCCACCACGCACGGCCACGAGGCGGGCTGGGCACAGCTGCCGGGGCCGCGGCAGCTGCTGCGGCGGATCGGCGAGGGCACGGACACCCTCACCTACCTCGGCGAGTACACCCGCTCCCGGATCGCCGCCGCGCTCACCCCGGCCGCCGCGGGCCGTATGGTGCAACTGCCGCCGGGCGTGGACGAGAAGACGTTTCATCCGGGTTCGGGCGGAGCGGCGGTCCGCGCGCGGCTCGGGCTGACGGACCGGCCGGTGGTCGTCTGTGTCTCGCGGCTCGTACCGCGCAAGGGGCAGGACACACTGATCCGGGCGATGCCCCGGATCCTGCGGGAGGTGCCGGACGCGGTCCTGCTCATCGTGGGCGGCGGACCGTACGCCCGGGACCTGGAGAAGCTGGCGGAACGGACCGGTGTCGCGGACTCGGTGCGCTTCACGGGCCCGGTGCCCTGGGCCGGACTGCCCGCGCACTACGGGGCGGGCGACGTCTTCGCCATGCCGTGCAGGACCCGCAGGGGCGGGCTCGACGTCGAGGGGCTCGGCATCGTCTATCTGGAGGCGTCGGCGACCGGGCTGCCGGTGGTGGCCGGCGACTCGGGCGGCGCGCCCGACGCGGTGCTCGACGGGGAGACCGGCTGGGTGGTGCGGGGCGGTACGGCCGGGGACGCGGCGGACCGGATCGTCACCCTGCTCCAGGACCCGGGGCTGCGGCGGCGGATGGGCCGGCGCGGCCGGGCCTGGGTCGAGGAGAAGTGGCGCTGGGACCTGCTGGCCGAAAAACTCAGGGAACTGCTCTAGGGAACTGCTCTGACGAGGCAGGCGGGGCAGGACGGGGCGCGGGCCCGGGCGGCGTTGCGGCCTGGCCCCGTAGGCCCTCCTCAGCCCCGGTAGATCGCTTCGATCTCGTCGGCGAAATCCTTCGCCACCACGGCGCGCTTGAGCTTCAGCGACGGCGTGATGTGCCCCGCCTCCTCGGTGAACTGCGCGGGCAGCACCCGGAACTTGCGTACGGATTCGGCCTTGGAGACCGCCGCGTTGCCGTCGTTCACCGCCCGCTGGATCTCGGCCAGCAGGTCCGGGTCCTCGCACAGCGACAGCGGCGTGGACCCCGCCGGTTTGCCGCTCTCCTCGGCCCACCGCGCCAGGAACTCCTCGTCCAGGGTCACCAGCGCACCGATGAACGGCCGTCCGTCGCCGACCACCATGCACTCGGCGACCAGGGCGTGCGACCGGATGCGGTCCTCGATCACGGCGGGGGCGACGTTCTTGCCGCCCGCGGTGACGATGATCTCCTTCTTGCGGCCGGTGATCGCGAGGTAGCCGTCCTCGTCGAGCGTGCCGATGTCACCGGTGTGGAACCAGCCGTCGGCCAGTGCGTCGGCCGTCGCCGTCTCGTTGTTCCAGTAGCCGTTGAACAGGTGCTCGCCGTGCAGCAGCACCTCGCCGTCGTCCGCGATCCGTACCACCGAACCGGGCAGCGGCTGGCCGACCGTACCGATCTTCTGCCGGTCCCACGGGTTGAAGGCGGTCGCCGCACAGGACTCGGTGAGGCCGTACCCCTCAAGGACGGTGAAGCCGATGCCCCGGTAGAAGTGGCCGAGCCGCTCGCCCAGCGGTGCGCCGCCGGAGATCGCGTACTCGCCGCGCCCGCCGAGTACCGCGCGCAGCTTGCTGAAGACCAGCCGGTCGAAGAGCTTGTGCTTGATCCGCAGCCCGGCGGACGGGCCCTGCGGGGTGCCCAGCGCGCGGCTGTAGGCGATGGCGGTGCCGGCCGCCCTGTCGAAGATCTTTCCCTTGCCGTCGGCCTGCGCCTTCGCGCGCGCCGAGTTGTAGACCTTCTCGAAGACGCGGGGGACGCCGAGGATCAACGTCGGCCGGAAGGAGGCCAGTTCATCCGTGAGGTGCTTGATGTCCGGTACGCAGCCGATCTTGATCGGCGCCATCACGGAGGAGACCTCGACCAGCCGGCCGAAGACATGCGCCGCGGGCAGGAAGAGCAGCACCGAGCACTCGCCGGTACGGAAGAGCGGTTTCAGCCGTTCAACGATGTTGCCGCACTCGGCGAAGAAGCTGCGGTGGGTCAGCACACAGCCCTTCGGGCGGCCGGTGGTCCCCGAGGTGTAGACGATGGTGGCCGGATCGTTGGCCCGCGCCCGGGAGCTGCGCTCGGTCACGGTCTCGTCCGTGACCTCGGCACCGCTCGCCCGGAGCTCGTCGACGGCGCCCCTGTCGATCTGCCAGACGTGCCGGAGTGACGGCAGCGCATGCCGTACGGCCTCGACGGTCGCGGCGTGCGCGTCGCTCTCCACGAGCACCGCGACCGCCCCGGAGTCGCCGAGTATCCACTGCACCTGCTCGGCCGAGCTGGTCTCGTACACCGGCACGGTGATCGCGCCCGCGCTCCAGATCGCGAAGTCCAGCTGGACCCACTCGTACCGGGTCCGCGACATCAGGGCGACCCGGTCCCCGGGCCGCACACCCGCGGCGATCAGGCCCTTGGCGGCGTCGTGCACCTCGGTGAGGAACCGGGCGGCCGTGACATCGGTCCAGACACCGGCCACCTTGCGGCCCATGACCGCGACATCGGGGTGCTGAGCGGCGTTGCGGCGGACCAGATCCGTCAGATTGCCGTCCGATGGGACCTCGTACAGGGCCGGAAGGCTGAACTCACGCAAGACTGCTGCTCCTCTGGTCGACATCACTGTCGCCACGACTGGACCTGACCGCCCGGACGTTACCCATGGGTAAGCGGTTCCCGATAGGGGGTTCCGGACAGATGTTCCATGCGTCACACGACACCACCGTGCTTCGCGCAGAGTAGTCCACGCCTGTCGGCGGGCGGCGGTATTCGCAGGTCCGGCCCCCTCTGTTCAGGCCGGGTCCAGGAGTCCTAGGCTGATCACCATGCGCGTGCATGTGGTCAGTGACGTCCATGGCAACACCAGCGGTCTCGCGAGGGCGGGTGACGGTGCCGACGCGCTGATCTGCCTCGGCGACCTCGTCCTCTTCCTGGACTACGCCGACCACTCACGCGGCATCTTCCCCGACCTCTTCGGTGTCGAGAACGCCGACCGCATCGTGGAGCTGCGCACCGCCCGCCGCTTCGACGAGGCGCGCGACCTCGGCCGCGCGCTCTGGAGCGGGGTGGACCGGGACAGCGCGATCGAGACGGCGGTACGCAGCCAGTACGCCGACATGTTCGCGGCCTTCCCCACCCCGACGTACGCGACCTACGGCAATGTCGACGTCCCGCCCCTCTGGCACGAGTACGCACGCCCCGGCACCACCGTGCTGGACGGCGAGCGCGTCGAGATCGGCGGCCGTGTCTTCGGCTTCGTGGGCGGCGGCCTCAGAACCCCGATGCGTACGCCCTACGAGGTCAGCGACGAGGAGTACGCGGCCAAGATCGAGGCACTCGGGGATGTCGACGTGCTCTGTACGCACATCCCGCCCGAGGTCCCCGAGCTGGTCTACGACACGGTGGCCCGGCGCTTCGAGCGGGGCAGCCGTGCGCTGCTCGCGGCCATCCTGCGGATCCGCCCCAAGTACGCCCTCTTCGGCCATGTGCACCAGCCCCTTTCCCGCCGGGTCCGCGTCGGGCGGACCGAGTGCGTGAACGTCGGCCACTTCGCCTCGACCTCGCGGCCCTGGGTCATGGAGTGGTAGCGGTCGGCGGCCCGGTGCGCACGCGATAGCCTTCACCAGCGCATGCACACCGGATTCCGCACTGGAGGAGCCACGGCGATGGCTGAACACACCAGCTCAAGCATCACGATCGAGGCCGCACCGGCCGACGTCATGGGCGTGATCGCCGACTTCGCCCGCTACCCGGAGTGGACCGGCGAGGTGAAGGAGGCCGAGGTGCTCTCCACCGACGCCGAGGGCCGCGCCGAGCAGGTCAGGCTGGTGCTCGACGCCGGCGCGATCAAGGACGATCACACCCTCGCGTACACCTGGACGGGCGCCGACGAGGTCAGCTGGACCCTGGTCAAGTCGCAGATGCTCCGCGCTCTCGACGGCACCTACCTCCTCGCCCCGGCCGGCGACGCCACCGAGGTCACCTACCGGCTGACCGTCGACGTCAAGATCCCGATGCTGGGGATGATCAAGCGCAAGGCCGAGAAGGTCATCATCGACCGTGCCCTGGCCGGTCTGAAGAAGCGGGTCGAGTCCGGCGCCGCAGCACAGTCCGAGGGCTGACACCCGATGCGTACGGTCCTCGTCACCGGCCTCGGCGGCGCGGGCCGCACCACCGTCGCCGCGGCCACCGCACTGGCGGCCGCCCGCGAAGGCGAACGGGTCCTGCTGCTCTCCGCCGACCCGGACCCGGGCGAGAGCCTCTCCCTCGCCCGCGACGCGGGCGTGCGGGCCGAGCGGATCGACTCGGGCGCCCACTTCCGCAGCGAACTGCTGACCCTCCAGGAACGCGGCACCGCGGCCCTGGAACTGCTCGGCGCGTCCAGGCTCGACGAGGAGGAACTCACCGAGCTGCCGGGCGCCGCGCAGTTCGCCCTGCTGCACGCGCTGCGCACCGCCGACAGCGACGCCTGGGACCTGGCCGTCGTCGATCTGCCGCCCGTGCAGGAGGCCCTGGCCGTCCTCGCCCTCCCCGAGCAGCTCCGCCGCTATCTGCGCCGGCTGCTGCCGCCCGAGCGGCAGGCCGCCCGCGCGCTGCGCCCGATGCTGGCGCAGCTCGCCGGGGTCCCGATGCCCGCCCAGTGGCTCTACGAGACGACCGCCCGCTGGGAGCGCGAACTGGCCGCGGTGCAGGCCAGGATCGACGACCCGGGAACGGTCGTACGGCTGGTGGCGGAGCCGGGGCCCGCCGCGACCCGGGCGCTGCGCACCGCCCGTACCGGGATCGCGCTGCACCGCCACGCCCTGGACCTGGTCGTCGCGAACCGGCTGGTGCCCGGCGGCTCCGGGGAGCCCTGGCTCGCCGCGCTCGCGGCCGAGCAGCAGGAGCACCTCAAGGAGCTGTCCGCCTGTTTCGGCGGCATCGATGTGGCGGAACTTCCCCATCTGGGCCGGGCACCCCGCACCGCCGGTGAGCTGTTCCCGCTGGAGCTCCCGGCCACTCCCCGCACCGCGGCCCCGCAGTGGCACATCGAGGACCGGCTCGCCGACGACGGTGTCCTGGTCTGGCAGCTGCCGCTGCCCGGCGCGGTCAAGGCGGAGCTCGGCCTGATCAGGCGCGGCGACGAACTGCTGCTCACCGCAGGGCCGTTCCGCAGGACCGTCACCCTGCCTTCGGTGCTGCGCCGCTGCACGGTGGAGGGCGCGGGGCTCACGGACGGGGTCCTGGGCATCAGATTCGTACCGGACCCGGCGCTGTGGCCCCGGGAGCAGCGGCCGGACCGGTGACGGAGCAGCCGGTGCCGTGTCCGGGCCGGTGGCGGAGGAGCCGGTGGCCGGGCCGCTGAACGCAGTCGGGCCGTTCGGGTAACGTCGTAAGTACGGCCCGAAGTACCCCGTCACCCCGTCGCAGGAGTCCGTCATGAGCGAAGCCCCCGAGCAGCCGGCCACCGATTCGGACGCCTGGGAGAGGGCCTGCGCGGAGGACCTCGCCGCTGAGAAGGCCCGCCGTCGCGCCCAGTACGGGAGCGCCGAGGGATCGGCAGCCGAGGAATTCCGGAAGCTCTTCGACGCGGTCGCCGACAAGGTCACCGAACTCCAGTCGTCGCTGCCGGGAATGGCGGCCCAGGGCGCTGTCCAGCAGTTCCTCAGCCAGGCGAAGTCCGTGGTCGAGCCGGTCGTCGAGCGCAACCCCGATGTCTTCGACCACCTGGCGGCCGCCGGTGGAGAACTCCTCGCCGCCTACCGCTCGGCGGTCGAGAAGCAGGAGCAGCGCTGGACCGCGGGCCGGGAGACGGCCGCAGGACGGGACGCGGACAAGGGGGCCGGCGGCAAGGGCGACGGCGACGACGGCACCGGCCCGGCGGAACGCATCGACCTGGACTGATCACCCCGGCCCGGCCCCCCTCGGGTACGGTTGCCCCTCAGCGGGGCTCGACCGAAAACTGAGGGACACATGGGACTCACCATCGGCGTCGACATCGGCGGCACGAAGATCGCGGCCGGAGTGGTCGACGAAGAGGGCACCATTCTCGATGTGCACAAGGTGCCCACCCCGCCGACCGCCGAAGGCATCGTCGACGCGATCTGCGCGGCAGTCTCCGAGGCCGGCAAGGGGCACGAGATCGAGGCGGTCGGCATCGGCGCGGCCGGTTACGTGGACGACAAGCGGGCGACCGTCCTCTTCGCGCCGAACATCAACTGGCGGCACGAGCCGCTCAAGGACAAGGTCGAGCAGCGCGTCGGCCTGCCCGTGGTCGTGGAGAACGACGCCAACGCGGCCGCCTGGGGCGAGTACAAGTTCGGTGCGGGGCAGGGGCACGAGGACGTCATCTGCATCACGCTCGGCACCGGCCTCGGCGGCGGCATCATCATCGGCAACAAGCTGCGGCGCGGACGGTTCGGTGTGGCCGCCGAGTTCGGCCACATCCGGGTCGTGCCGGACGGTCTGCTGTGCGGCTGCGGCAGCCAGGGCTGCTGGGAGCAGTACGCGTCGGGACGCGCCCTCGTCCGGTACGCGAACCAGCGCGCCAACGCCACCCCGGAGAACGCGCAGGTGCTGCTCGGTCTCGGTGACGGCACCCCGGCCGGAATCCAGGGCAAGCACATCAGCGAGGCCGCCCGTCAGGGCGACCCGGTGGCCATCGACTCGTTCCGTGAGCTGGCCCGCTGGGCCGGGGCGGGCCTGGCCGACCTGGCCTCGCTCTTCGACCCGTCGGCGTTCATCGTCGGCGGTGGTGTGTCGGACGAGGGCGAGCTGGTCCTCGACCCGATCCGCAAGTCGTTCCGGCGCTGGCTGATCGGCGGTGCCTGGCGGCCGCACGCCCAGGTGCTCGCGGCCCAACTGGGCGGCGAGGCAGGGCTGGTGGGCGCCGCGGACCTGGCCCGCCAGGGCTGATCCGCCCCGCGCGACCCGTGCCTGCCGTCCCCCAGGGGTGCGGCAGGCACCGCTCACCGGCAGCCGTCGTAGGGTGTCGCCCATGGCGATCACTACGCTGCCCGAATCCCGTACGGAGAGCGGCTCGGCCGTTGTCCGGGTGCTCAGTTACAACATCCGCTCGATGCGCGACGACCGCGCGGCGCTGGTCCGGGTGATCCGTGCCTGCGACCCCGATCTCGTCCTCATCCAGGAGGCCCCGCGCTTCTTCCGCTGGCGCAAGGCCGCGGCCCGGCTCGCGTCCGCCACCGACCTGGTGACACTCGGGGGCGGTGCCACCGCGGCCGGACCCCTGCTGCTCTGCTCGCTGCGCGCCACTGTCGAGCGCGCCGACGATGTACTCCTGCCGCGTACTCCGGGGCTGCACCAGCGCGGTCTCGCGACCGCCGTGGTCCGTATCGGGGGCGCGCGGCTCGGCGTGCTCAGCTGCCATCTGAGCCTGCACCCCGCAGAGCGCCACACCCAGGCGGGGCTGGTGCTCGACCGGCTCGGCTCGATGGGTGTGGAGCACGCGGTCGTCGCGGGGGACCTCAACGACCGCCCGGACGGCCGGAGTTTCCGGCGGCTGGCGGCCGGGCTCCAGGACTGCCGTGCGGTGAAGCCCTGGGGCGGTGAGCACACCTACCCGGCGACGGACCCGGACCGGCGGATCGACGCGGTGTTCGCGACGCCCGGGGTCGAGGTGCTGGGGTGCGGGGTGCCGCAGGACATCCCCCGGGCGGATCTCCGGGCGGCCTCCGACCACCTCCCGGTGCTCGCGGCGCTCCGGGTACGGACCGGTCGGGCGGCCGGGGCCTGAGAAGCCCCTGGCCGGACGTGAGCCGGCCGGTCAAGGGCCGACCTGGCCGCCCCTAGACCACGGCGCCCCGCCCGGGATCGTCCTCGTCGTCGTCCCCCGGGCCCATCCGGACCACCAGGACAGCGAAGCCGCCGAGGAACCCGCCGATACCGAGCGTGGTGAGCCACCATGTCATGTCCCAGCCCAGCACCACGGCGAGGATCAGCAGCACCGGTCCGCCCACCACGGCCAGCCAGGCGAACTTGGCCGTGACCTCCGCCTCGGGAAGCTCCGGGTCGGGCTGGATGAAGTGGCCCTCGTCGGAAGCGTCGAGGTCGTCGTCGGACGGCTCCGGCAGGCTGTGGTCGCGGGGCCCGCCGATGCCGGGGGCGAACACGACCGAACTGCCCAGCGGCCGGCCGGATCCGCTCGCCGGGGCAGGAGGCTCCGCATCCGCGTCCGGCTTTGCGGCCTCCGGTTCCCCGGCCCCGGGCTCCCCGGCCGTGTCGGCGTTGACCCCCTCCTCCAGCAGGGCGAGGTCCTCGACCGACTTGAAGGGCTTGGTGCCCACGGGGTCCGCGGGCTCCTCGCCGTACCCCGCGACGATCGCCGCCCACACCGCTTCCTCGTCGATGGGCTGCGGTTCGCGCTCCGCCTCGTTCTCAGCCACCGGTGGTGCTCCCCTTCATCCCGACGCTCGGAGCGAGGCGGCCGACGAACGCAAGGCTCTTCTCGAAAATCCGCTCCGCATCATGGTCCAACGTCGCCACGTGGTAGCTCTGTTCCAGCAGGACCTCCTCGACATCCGTCGACGAGACCCGGCTGAGGATGCGGGCCGAGTCGGCGGGCCGCACCACATGGTCCTCGGAGCTGTGCAGCAGCAGCAACGGCTGGGTGACCTGCGGCAGTTCACGGTCCACCAGCCGGCAGAGACGCCGCAGCGAGTGGGCGCAGTGCAGCGGCACCCGGTCGTACCCCACCTCGGTGGAGCCGTCCAGGGCGATGTCGCTGGCGATCCCCTTCGTCGTACGCACCAGATGCCGGGCGACCGGAAGCGCGTACGGCATCAGGCCGTGCACCTTGTTCAGCGGATTGACCAGGACGAGACCGCTCACCGCGTGGCCGTGCTTGGCGGCCAGCCGCAGGGCCAGCGCACCGCCCATCGAGAGGCCGAAGACGAAGACCCGCTCGCACCGGTCGAGCAGGGCGCGCAGCTCCCGGTCCACCTCCGCGTACCAGTCCTGCCAGCCGGTGATCTGCATGTCCTGCCAGCGGGTGCCGTGCCCGGGGAGCAGCGGCAGCGAGACGGTCAGGCCCCGCCCGGCCAGATACTCCGCCCAGGGGCGCAGCGACTGCGGCGATCCGGTGAATCCATGACAGAGGAGGACGCCGGTCTCCCCGCCTTCGTGGCGGTAGGGATCGGCTCCGGGAAGCACCGGCACCGGGGTCTCCTGTTCGTCAGGTCTGATTCGTCAGGTCCAAGAGGTGTACTTCACCGTACGCGACCGGACCGACACCGACCAGGGCCGTCACCCGGGGAGCGCGGACGGATGGCCGGGAGCGTACGCCCGGCGCGGGATAGGGTCGGTGCGACCGTCACAGGAAGGCATCCCAGTTGATCTACGGCGCAATGAAGTTCGCCATCGGGGGTTCGCTGAAGGTCGCCTTCAGGCCCTGGGTGGAAGGACTGGAGAACATCCCCGCCGAGGGGCCCGCCATCCTCGCGAGCAACCATCTGTCCTTCTCGGACTCCTTCTTCCTGCCCGCCGTCATGGACCGCAAGGTCACCTTCATCGCCAAGGCCGAGTACTTCACGTCGCCCGGCGTGAAGGGAAAGCTCACCGCCGCCTTCTTCAAGGGCGTCGGCCAGCTGCCGGTCGACCGGTCGGGCAGCCGGGGCGCGGGCGAGGCCGCGGTCAGGAGCGGTGTGGAGGTGCTGGCCAGGGGCGAGCTCTTCGGGATCTACCCGGAGGGCACCCGGTCACCGGACGGCAGGCTCTACCGGGGCAAGCCCGGCGGTCTCGCCCGGGTGGCGCTGGCGTCCGGTGCGCCCGTCATCCCGGTCGCGATGATCGACACGGAGAAGATCCAGCCGCCGGGACAGGTGGTGCCCAAGCTGATGCGGCCGGGTATCAGGATCGGGAAGCCGCTCGACTTCAGCCGCTACCACGGCATGGAGAACGACCGGTTCATCCTGCGCTCGGTGACCGACGAGGTCATGTACGAGATCATGAAGCTCTCCGGCCAGGAGTACGTCGATATCTACGCGACCGCCGCCAAGCGCCGGATCGCGGAGGAGGAGAAGGCCCGGAAGGCCGACGCGGCCGGGGCCGCGGGGAAGAGCGAGGGAACGGACGGGGCCGGCGGCTAGGGTCTGTCCGGCCCACGGAGATCGGCCGGACAGACCCCGGCCGCACCCGTCCACCACGGGGGCGCGGCCCCCGGTCACCAGGGGGTGTGATGGCGAAGGACCGGCGCGAGCGCGTCGTGCGGATGTCCGTCGAGCTGCCGCTGTGGCGGGCGCTGACCGCGTACCGCGTACTGACGATGGTCTACGCGATCCTGCTGTTCGCCTTCGCGTACCGGGAGTTCCACCGCCAGTGGGTGGCCGTCGGCTACTTCGCGGTGCTGACCGTCTGGACCCTCGCCACCCTCCCCAGGGTGGCCAGTGCGGCCCGCTGCACCAAGCGCTTCCTCGGCGCCGATCTCACCGTGGCGCTCGCCGGCATCCTGCTGACACCCGTGGCCGACTCGCACGCCCGGGTCGTCGGGGGCGCCACGACGATGCCGTCCATCTGGACCGCGGGCTCCGTGCTGGCCTTCGCCATCAAGGGCGGCTGGCGCTGGGCGGCCTTCGCCTCGTCGCTGGTGGCCGTCGCCAATGTCACCGAACGCGGTGAGCCCAGCGGGGACACCGTCCACAACGTGGTCCTGGTCTGGATCGCCTCCATCGCCATCGGCTACATCGTCGAGGTGGCCCGTGCGTCCGAGCGCACCCTCGCCCGTGCGCTGGAGATCGAGGCGGCCACCCGTGAGCGGGAGCGGCTTGCCCGTGACATCCACGACAGCGTGCTCCAGGTCCTGGCCATGGTGCAGCGGCGCGGCGCCGAGCTGGGCGGGGAGTCGGCCGAACTCGGCAGGATGGCGGGGGAGCAGGAGGTGGCGCTGCGCACCCTGGTCTCCAGCGGTCTCGTGCCGCCCGCCAGGGACCCCGCGGGCAGGCAGCCCGCCGCGGCCGGGGCGGACGATCCCGCCCGGGGCGCGGGGGATCCGGACGGGCGGCGGACCGGGGCCCCGGACGACCTCTGCGATCTGCGGGCGCTCCTCGCGCCGCACGCCGGATCACGGGTGAGCTTCGCGGAACCGGGCGCTCCGGTCCTCCTCGGACCGGTGGCGGCGAAGGAGCTGGCCGCCGCTGTCAGTGCCGCCCTGGACAATGTCCGCAGACACGCGGGCAGCGGAGCCCGCGCGTGGATCCTGGTGGAGGACGAGCCGGACGGGGTGATCGTGACGGTACGGGACGACGGCCCCGGCATCCCGGAGGGGAGGCTCGCGGTCGCCGAGGGGGAGGGGCGCCTCGGTGTCGCCCTCTCCATCCGCGGGCGGCTGCGGGATCTGGGCGGCAGCGCCGAGCTGATCTCGGTGCCCGGCCAGGGCACCGAGGTGGAACTGAGAGTTCCGAGACGGAGAGTTCCGAGGAGGGCCCCGGAGAACACCCGGGGCGGTACACGGGGGGACGGACGGACATGAGCGGGCGGAACGGCATGAGTGAGCAGCGGACGGTCAGGGTGATGGTGGTCGACGACCACCCGATGTGGCGGGACGCGGTGGCCCGGGACCTGACGGCTGCCGGGTTCGAGGTCGTCGCCACGGCGGGCGACGGCCCGCAGGCGGTGCGCAGGGCCGGAGCCGTCGCCCCCGACGTTCTGGTGCTCGACCTCAATCTGCCGGGCATGCCGGGCGTCCAGGTCTGCAAGGAGCTGGTCGGGGCGGACCCCGGGCTCCGTGTCCTGGTGCTCTCGGCCAGCGGGGAGCACGCCGATGTGCTGGAGGCGGTCAAGTCCGGCGCCACCGGCTATCTGCTGAAGTCCGCCAGCACCCAGGAGCTGACGGACGCCGTCCGCAGCACCGCCGACGGCGACCCGGTCTTCACGCCGGGACTGGCCGGCCTGGTGCTCGGCGAGTACCGCAGGCTCGCGTCCGACCCGGCGCCCGCGGCCTCCGACGAGCCGAAGGCGCCGCAGCTCACCGAGCGGGAGACCGAGGTGCTGCGGCTCGTCGCGAAGGGCCTGAGCTACAAGCAGATCGCCGAACGCCTGGTCATCTCGCACCGCACCGTGCAGAACCACGTACAGAACACCCTCGGCAAGCTCCAGCTGCACAACCGGGTGGAGCTCGTGCGGTACGCCATAGAGCGCGGCCTCGACGACGCGTAGAGCAACTGCGTACAACCGGGCGGGAATTGACCTTCCGCCCTATCCCTTTGTGACCTGGGTCACCGTAGCGTGGAAGGCGCTGGGTCCTCCACGGCGAGGTGTCCTCTGTGCGAGGTGTCCTCCACGGCGAGGTGTCTTCCACTGCGAAGGGACGTGGTTCCATGCGGGTCGGAATACTGACCGGGGGCGGCGACTGCCCCGGGCTCAACGCGGTCATCCGGGCTGCCGTCCGCAAGGGCGTGCAGGAGTACGGCTTCGTGTTCACCGGATTCAAGGACGGCTGGCGCGGTCCCCTGGAGGGGGTCACCGTCCCGCTCGGCATCCCGGAGGTGCGCGGCATCCTGCCACGCGGCGGCACCGTCCTCGGTTCGTCGCGCACCAATCCGTTCAGCGCGGACGACGGCGTCCGCCGGGTACGGGAGACCCTCGCCGGGTGCGGGGTCGACGCACTGATCGTGATCGGCGGCGAGGACACCCTGGGCGTGGCGGGCCGCCTCTGGGAGGAGCACGGGGTGCCCTGTGTCGGCGTACCGAAAACCATCGACAACGACCTCTCGGCCACCGACTACACCTTCGGCTTCGATACGGCGGTGGGGATCGCCACCGAGGCCATCGACCGCCTCCACACCACCGCCGAATCGCATATGCGCGTCCTGGTGGTCGAGGTGATGGGGCGGCACGCCGGGTGGATCGCGCTGCACTCCGGGCTGGCCGGCGGGGCCAATGTCATCCTCATCCCCGAGCAGCGCTTCGACATCGACCAGGTCTGCTCCTGGGTGACCTCCCGCTTCCGCGCCTCGTACGCCCCGATCGTGGTCGTCGCCGAAGGGGCGATGCCGAAGGGCGGTGACGCGGTGCTCAAGGACGGCACCCTGGACTCGTTCGGCCACACCCGGCTCTCCGGGGTCGGCGAATGGCTCGCCGCCGAGATCGAGAAGCGGACCGGCAACGAGGCCCGCACCACCGTACTCGGCCATGTCCAGCGCGGCGGCACCCCGAGCGCCTTCGACCGCTGGCTGGCCACCCGCTTCGGTCTGCACGCGATCGACGCCGTGCGCGACGGGGACTTCGGCACGATGGTCGCCCTCAGCGGGACGGACATCGTACGGGTGCCGATCGCGGCGGCGACCTCGCGGCTCAAGACGGTCGACCCCGCGCTCTACCAGGAGGCCGGGGTCTTCTTCGGCTGAGGCTTCCGCTCCGGCTGTGGCGTCCGATCCGGCTGAGCGGACCCGTGCTCCGCGCCGTATATTCGCCCTATTCGTACCGGACGTCCTGTACCCGCCGCATACGGGAGGAACCATGGAAGTCCTCGCATTCGGCGTGCAGGCCGATGAGCGTCCGCTGATCGAGGCGGCCTTCGCCGGGCGCTGCGACGTCCGCTGTGTCGATGTCTTCCTCAGCGAGGACACCGTCCCGATCGCGGCCGGACACCGGGCCATCAGCACCAGCGTCAACGCGGACCTCGGCCCCGGCGTCCTGCGGAGCCTGGCGGCGGGCGGCACCCGGCTGATCGCCCAGCGGTCCACCGGCTTCAACAACATCGATCTCGACGTCGCCCACGACCTGGGCCTGACCGTGGCCCGGGTCTCGTCCTACTCGCCGTACTCGGTGGCCGAGTTCGCCTGGACCCTCGCGATGGCGCTCAACCGCCGTGTCGTCCGGGCCGCCGGGCGCACCCGTGACTTCGACTTCCGGCTGGACGGGCTGATGGGCCGCGATCTGCGCGGGCGGACGGCGGGTGTGCTCGGTACCGGCAGGATCGGCGAGGCGTTCACCCGGATCGCCCACGGATTCGGCATGGACCTGCTCGGCTGGGACGTCACGGAGAACCCCGTCTGCACGGAGCTGGGCATGCGGTACGTGACCAAGGACGAGCTGCTCGCCACGGCGGACGTGATCACGCTGCACGTCCCGCTGCTCCCGGCGACGCACCACATCATCGGCGCCGCCGAACTCCGCTCCATGAAGGACGACGCCCTCCTCATCAACTCCAGCCGGGGCGGCCTGGTCGACACCCGGGCCCTGGTCGACGAGTTGCGGCTCGGCCGCTTCACCGGGGTGGGGCTCGACGTCTACGAGGCGGAGGCGGGACTCTTCTTCCTCGACAAGTCGCTGGATGTGGTCGACGACGACACCCTGGCCCGTCTCGTCACCTTCCCGAACGTGCTGGTGACGTCGCACCAGGCGTACTACACCCGGGAAGCGGTCGGGCAGATCATCGCCGCGACCGTGCGCAACGTGGAGGACTTCGTGGCCGGGCGCCGCAACGAGAACACGCTGGTGCCGCTCGCCGGACGCTGACCGGGGCGCCGGGCCGGAGCCCCGCCCCACCGGGGGCCAGCCCCACCGCGGCCGGAGCCCGCCCCACCGCGGCCGGAGCCCGCCCCACCGCGGCCGGAGCCCGCCCCACCGCGGCCGGAGCCACGCCCCACCGGGCAGCCCCGCCCGGCCCGCCGCGAGCCCCGCCGCCCCTCGCCGGGCCCGGTCCCGGCCGTCTACACCAGCACCCCGGCCAGCAGCTCGGCCACCACCCGCACCCCGTTCTTCGTGAGCACCGACTCGGGGTGGAACTGCACCCCGGCGAACCCCTCCCCGCGCAGCGCGTGCACCTCCCCGCCGGCCGGCTCACGGCTCACCTCGATCCGGCGCGCCGCCAGCCCGGTCGCAGCCGCCTCGTCGCACCGCGCCGTGAACGAGTTGTAGAACCCGACCGTCTCCTCGCGCCCGAAGAAGTCGATACGCTCCTGGGCGCCCTGGTGGGGGATCGCCTTGCGGACGATCTCCAGGCCCAGCTCGGCGGCGAGCAGCTCATGGCCGAGGCACACCCCGAGCAGTCCGTGCCGGTGGCCGCGGAGCAGCTCGGCGGTGAGGCCGCGCAGAAACCGCATCTTCGGGTCGGTCCGGTCCGCCGGATCGCCGGGCCCCGGGCCGAGCACCACCGGGCCCCGGTGCCCCAGGGCGCGCTCGCGCAGACCGGGCTCGTCGTACCGCCGTACCGTCACGTCGAGCCCCGACGAGCGCAGCAGATGCGCCAGCATCGAGGTGAACGTGTCCTCCGCGTCCACCACCAGCGCATGGCCCGCGACGGCGGCCCTTGCCTCCTGCATCCGCAGCCAGAACGGCGCGAGGTCGGCCCGCCGTGACTCCAGCGCCGCCCGCACCCGGGGGTCGTCGGCGAGCCGCGGCCCCGCACCGGCCCCCCGGGGCCGCCCCTCCCGCACCCCCAGCGCCGTCAGCACCCCCGCCGCCTTGGCGTGCGTCTCCGCGACCTCGCTCGCCGGGTCCGAGTGGCGTACGAGCGTGGCGCCCACCGACACTCGCAGCACGCCCCCGGCCGAGATGTCGGCCGTACGGATCAGGATCGGCGAGTCCAGCGTCTGCGCCCCGCCCGCGTCCCGTCCGACGAGCGCGAGCGCGCCCGCGTAATAGCCGCGCCCGTCCGGCTCGTACCGCTCGATCACCCGGCAGGCGTTCTGCACCGGCGAACCGGTGACGGTCGCCGCGAACATCGTCTCCTTCAGCACCTCCCGCACATCCAGCGAGCTGCGGCCGCGCAACTCGTACTCGGTGTGCGCGAGATGGGCCATCTCCTTCAGCCGCGGACCGACGACGACCCCGCCCATGTCACCGACGGTGCACATCATCTTCAGCTCCTCGTCCACCACCATGGAGAGCTCGTCGGTCTCCTTGCGGTCGCCCAGGAACTCCAGCAGCGCCTCGGTGTCCGGCCCCTCCGGCGGGTAGCGGAAGGTCCCGCTGATCGGATTCATCACGACCGTCCCGCCGGACATCCGGACATGCACCTCGGGGCTGGCACCGACCAGGGTGCGCTCCCCGGTGTGCACCACGAAGGTCCAGTACGCGCCCCGCTCGCCGTCCAGCAGCCGCCGGAAGAGGGCGAGCGCGTCCGCCCGGCCGAAGCCCGGGACGGATCCGGTGTACGTACGCCGGACCACGAAGTTCGCCCCCTCGCCCCGGCCGATCTCGTCCGCGACGACCCGTCCGACGATCTCGCGGTAGGCGTCGTCGCCGATGTCGAAGCAGCCGTCCTCCACCCGTACGTCATGGGCGGGCAGCTGGTCGAGCACGGTGTCGAGCGGCAGCTCGTACGTCTCGTCGGCGACCAGGACCGCCAGCGGTGTCCCGTCGTCGCGCACGTCGAAACCGCGCTCCCGGATCTGCCGGAACGGCACCAGGGCCAGCACCGGGCCGCCGTCCGCCGGGATGTCCGCGAGCCGCTCCACCTCGTGGACCTCGCCGGTCAGCAGCTCGATGGTGTCGTGGTCACGTCCTGGCGTGCGCCTGCGGAGCAGGGCGAAGGGGCGGTGGTCGTCCAGCAGCTCGCTGATGAGCATCGGGGTGGTTCCTTCCGGGTGCCCCGCGGCGCGGGGAGGGGATACGGAGAGGAACGGCCGGTGAAACACGGAAGGCCGCCCCTCGGGCGGCCTTCGCTTCGTCTGTGCGCGCGATGTCAGTGGGCCGCCGGATGAGCGGTCCACCACCAGTTTCGAGTCGTCGTCGCGAACATGGTGGGGACTGTAGCGCATCGGCGGCGGCATCCCGGGATCCCGGCTGTCTCATCCACCGGGCACCACCAGAACCGGTGACGGCGACCCCGTACTGTTGGCGGTGTGACCGTGAACGCTGAAACCCAAGCCCCCGCCGCAGAGGCGGCCTGGCGAGACCTTCCCGCGGTGCAGCAGCCCGAGTACCCCGACGCCGGGGCGCTGCGCGATGTGATCGCGGACCTCACGTCGTATCCGCCGCTCGTCTTCGCCGGCGAGTGCGACCAGCTGCGCGAGCGGCTGGGAGCCGTGGCCAGGGGCGAGGCGTTCCTGCTTCAGGGCGGCGACTGCGCCGAGGCCTTCGACGCCGTGTCCGCCGAGCACATCAGGGCGAAGCTCAAGACGCTGCTGCAGATGAGCGCCGTGCTCACCTACGCGGCATCGGTGCCCGTGGTGAAGGTCGGCCGGATCGCGGGCCAGTACTCCAAGCCGCGCTCCAAGGGGACCGAGACCCGCGACGGCGTGACCCTGCCGACCTACCGCGGCGACTCGGTCAACGGCTTCGACTTCAACGAGAAGTCCCGGGTCCCCGACCCGCAGCGGCTCAAGCAGATGTACCACGCGTCCGCCTCGACGCTGAACCTGGTCCGCGCCTTCACCACCGGCGGCTACGCGGACCTGCGCCAGGTGCACGCCTGGAACCAGGACTTCGTGAAGTCCTCGCCGTCCGGGCAGCGTTACGAGCAGCTCGCCCGCGAGATCGACAGCGCGCTGAACTTCATGAAGGCGTGCGGCACCGACCCTGCGGAGTTCCGCGCGGTCGAGTTCTACGCCTCGCACGAGGCGCTGCTCCTGGACTACGAGTCGGCCCTGACCCGTACGGACTCCCGGACCGGCAAGCTCTACGACACCTCGGGCCACATGGTCTGGGTCGGCGAGCGCACCCGGCAGCTGGACCACGCGCACATCGAGTTCGTCTCGCAGATCCGCAACCCGGTCGGTGTGAAGCTCGGCCCGACGACCACCCCGGAGGAGGCGCTCAGCTACATCGAGCGTCTCGACCCGGACCGCGAGCCCGGCCGGCTGACCTTCATCGTCAGGATGGGCGCGGACAAGGTCCGTGACCGCCTGCCGAACCTGGTCGAGAAGGTCACCGCGTCCGGCGCCCAGGTCGTCTGGGTGACGGACCCGATGCACGGCAACACCTTCGAGGCGGCCTCCGGCCACAAGACCCGCCGCTTCGACGATGTGCTCGACGAGGTCAAGGGCTTCTTCGAGGTCCACAAGAGCCTGGGCACCCACCCCGGCGGCATCCATGTCGAGCTGACCGGTGACGACGTCACCGAGTGCGTGGGCGGCGGCGACGAGATCTTCGTCGACGATCTGCACCAGCGCTACGAGACGGCCTGCGACCCGCGGCTCAACCGCAGCCAGTCGCTCGACCTGGCGTTCCTGGTCGCGGAGATGTACCGGGCGCAGTAGACGAGAGCCCCTGCCCGCCGCACCGCGGTGCGGCGGCCGGCAGAGCACAGAGGGCCGTGGGGTGCGGATCACCGCGATCCGCAC
>NZ_JBSHBW010000048.1:0-44657 GCF_053612185.1 Streptomyces sp. NPDC054757 | reverse complement strand
CCGGAGCAGCTCGCTCCGGCCCGGGGTTCCCGGTCTGTGTGACGTAACTTACGGCGCCTGCCCACGCCTTGGGACAGGCGGCTGACAGGCGGCTGGGGACAGCGGCGGGGGCCTTCGGGGTGCGAGCCCAGCGGACGGCCCCGGACGGCGCCGGACGGTGCCTAGTGGGTGAGGCCGTCCTCCTGCGTGCGGTGGGCCTCCAGCCTGACCTTGGTCTGCTCGACCTTGTTGATCAGCTGCTCGGACATCTTGTCGCGCTGCTTGCGCAGCAGGACGAAGCTGAGCGGTGCGGAGATGACCAGCGCCAGCAGGATCGTCCAGATGAAGTTGGAGCCGCCGAGGCCCTTGGGGACGATGCCGAAGTGGACGAGGACCGCGCAGAAGACCAGGGACACCATGAAGATGACGATCCGCATCGCGGTGTAGCGAATGGTGGCACCCGGGTTGGCTACAGACACGACTGGGGCCTCTCTCTTCGTTCCGGCGGCAGCTGATCCTGCCGATCCCTGCCGATCCTGCCCGACAAGTGAAGCACGCCCCACTTGCGATCACTCCGGCCGGGTAGGGGTCGGGCGCGGCGGGGCGTGCATCGGGCGGGGCGGGGTCGGAGCGTCGGGCGCACCGGGATCAGAGCAGCGGCAGGTACATCATGATGTCGTCGCGGTCGTCACCGGGGGCGACACGGATCGCGTCCGGCACCCGGCCGACCTCCTTGTAGCCGCAGGACTCGTAGAAGCGGTCCACTCCGATGCCGCCCCGGCAGGTGAGCCGGATGCCCTCGATCCCTTCGAGGCTGCGGGCGGCGTCCGCCGCCGCGCTCATCAGGTCGCGTCCGTACCCCTTGCCCTGGTGGGAGGGGTGGACCATCACCGTGTAGAGCCAGATCCAGTGGCGCATCAGGCGGTGGGTGTTGAGGGTGAGGAACGCGGTGGCGGCGACCGTGCCGCTCGCGTCCCGGCCGACGAGCAGCCGGGTGCGGCCCTCGGTCATCGCGGTCAGGTGCTTGATCAGTTCCGGGCGGATGTCGTCGGGCGTGACCGGGGGTACGAAGCCGACCGCGCCGTCGGCGTTCGAGACATCCGTCCAGAGCCCGACCACTCCGTCCCGCAGCGTGGCGTCCATCCGCGGGTCCAGTTCAAACGTGAGGCTCATACGTCCAGCGTAGGAAAGCACGGAACCCCGGCCGTGGCCGGGGTTCCGTCGCGGGAGCGGGCGGGGCGGGGCGCCCGGCTCAGAAGCGCATCGGCTGCGGGGCGTCGCGGCGGGCCGGGTCCGGTCCGTCGAACTCGCGGACGATCTCGTACTGCGTGTTGCGCTCGACCGGGCGGAAGCCCGCGTCCCGGATGAGCTCCAGCAGGTCCTCACGGCCGAGCTTGTTCGGCGTGCCGTAGTTGTCGGCGTCGTGGGTGATCTTGTACTCGACCACCGAGCCGTCCATGTCGTCGGCGCCGTGCTGCAGCGCGAGCTGCGAGGTCTGGACGCCGTGCATGGGCCAGAAGACCTTGACGTGCGGGACGTTGTCGAAGAGCAGCCGGGAGACCGCGAAGGTCTTCAGCGACTCGGCGCCGGTCGCCATCGTGGTCCGCACCTGGAGCTTGTTGCGGATCTTGCCGTCCTTCATGTCCACGAAGTCGTGCTGGTAGCGCAGCGGGATGAAGACCTGGAAGCCGCCGGTCTCGTCCTGGAGTTCACGCAGCCGCAGGACGTGGTCGACGCGGTGGCGCGGCTCCTCGATGTGGCCGTACAGCATCGTCGCCGGGGTCTTCAGACCCTTCTCGTGGGCGAGGCGGTGGATGCGCGACCAGTCCTCCCAGTGGGTGGCGTGGTCGACGATGTGCTGCCGGACCTCCCAGTCGAAGATCTCGGCGCCGCCGCCGGTCAGCGATTCGAGACCGGCCTCGATCAGCTCGTCCAGGATCTCCGACGCGGAGAGCCCGGAGATCGTCTCGAAGTGGTGGATCTCGGTGGCGGTGAACGCCTTGAGGGCGACCTGCGGAAGGGCTTCCTTCAGCGCGCTGAGCGAGCGCGGGTAGTACCGCCAGGGCAGCGTCGGGTGCAGGCCGTTGACGATGTGCAGCTCGGTGAGGTTGTCGCCCTCCATCGCCTTGGCGAGGCGGACGGCCTCCTCGATGCGCATCGTGTACGCGTCCTTCTCGCCCGGCTTGCGCTGGAACGAGCAGTAGGCGCACGACGCGGTGCACACATTGGTCATGTTGAGGTGCCGGTTGACGTTGAAGTGGACCACGTCGCCGTTCTTGCGCGTACGCACCTCGTGGGCGAGGCCGCCGAGCCAGGCCAGGTCGTCCGTCTCGTAGAGCGCGACGCCGTCCTCGCGGGTCAGCCGCTCACCGGCCCGGACCTTTGCCTCGATCTCGCGCTTGAGGCCTACATCGTTGATCGACGCAGTCATGTGCGGCCGCCTCCCATATGCGTACGTAAACAACCAGCCAACCGTACTCCCCCGCCGGAACGGCGCCGGGACCCGGCTGGCACCCGGTGCCGGGGCCGGGGCCCGGTCCTGGGGTCGGCCCGGACCGGAGACCCCGGGTCAGCTCGGCTCGGGCAGCTCTCCGACGCGGTTCTCCCACTTGGTGGAGAGCACGACCGTGGTGCGGGTGCGGGAGACGCCCCGGGTGCCGCTGAGCCTGCGGATGGTGCGCTCCAGGCCGTCCACGTCGCCGACCCTGACCTTGAGCATGTACGAGTCGTCGCCCGCGATGAACCAGGCGTCCTCGATCTCGGCCAGGTCCTTGAGCCGGTGGGCGACGTCCTCGTGGTCGGCGGCGTCCGAGAGCGAGATGCCGATGAGGGCGGTCACCCCGAGGCCGAGGGACTTGGCGTCGACGGTGGCGCGGTAGCCGGTGATCACACCGGCCGCCTCAAGACGGTTGATGCGGTCGGTGACGCTGGGCCCGGAGAGTCCGACGAGCCGGCCCAGCTCGGCGTAGGAGGCCCTGCCGTTCTCCCGCAGCGCCTGAATGAGCTGCCTGTCCACCGCGTCCATACTGTTGAAGCCTTCCATTGTTCAGCAATATCGCGAGTCTACGTCTGGAATCTAAGGCACACAGGGAAAACACCCTGCGAATCTCCACTCAGTGGCGAGAGGCGGCAGAGCGCCGACGGACTAATCCGAGCCGTCCTCACGGGAGCCGCCGAGCTTGCCCTCCCAGCGGCGGTAAAGCGTGTGCGCCACCCCCGCCGCGTCGAGCGCCCGGCCGGCGACGAAGTCCACCAGGTCCTGGATGTGGGTCGCCCCCGCGTAGAACGCCGGGGAGGCGGGCAGCACCACGGCGCCCGCCTCGTCCAGGGTCACCAGATGGCGCAGCGTCTGGCCGTTGAGCGGGGTCTCCCGTACGGCGACCACCAGCGGGCGCCGCTCCTTGAGCGTCACGCTCGCCGCCCGCTGGAGCAGGTCCTTGGAGAGCCCGAGCGCGACGCCCGCCACACAGGCGGTGGACGCCGGGACGACAATCATGCCCTTGACCGGGTACGAACCGGAGGAAGGACCGGCGGCCAGATCCCCGGCGGCCCAGTGCCGTACGGCTCCGGTCCCCTCCGCGAAGAGGGCCGGGTCCACCGCGAAGGTGTCCGGCTTCCCGTCCGCGCCCCTGGCCAGCCAGGCCCGCAGGTCCTGTTGCCAGTGCCCGTCGCGGAAGGCGATCCCGGTCTCGTCGAGCAGGGTCAGCCGGGACGACCTGCTGACCACCAGATCCACGGCCTCACCCGCGTCGAGCAGCCCGCGGAGCACGGCCGCCGCGTAGGGCGTACCGGACGCCCCTGAGACCCCGACGATCCACGGCCGCCGCGGCTGCTGACTGTGTACCTTCACGTGCGCCACGTGTCCGAGCCTATCCGGGGCGGCCCGGCCGGCCGGAGACGGGAGGCGGGTCAGGTGTGCTTGGGGTCCACCGGGAGCGCGCCGGTGTCGACGGTGAGGCGGCCGAGCGGGGTCCGTACCGTCACCGCCTCGCCGTACGGGATGATGTCCCGGCCGATATAGCCGTCCGGGCCCGGGTTCCAGAGCGTCACGCAGTGCGCCTTGTACGGATCGAAGATCAGGTAGTTGGCAATGCCCCGCCCGGCGTAGGCCCTGTCCTTGACCTCGTAGTCGTTGCGCACGCTGCTCGGTGAGACGACTTCGACGGCCACTTCGATCAGGTCGGGTGAGTAGGAACCGCGGTTCTCGTCGACCTCGGCCTGGGGGATCACCGCGATGTCCGGGCAGAACTCGTTGTCGGCGTCGAAAGGGAAAATAACGTCGCTGACGAATCCCCATTTCTCCGGCACCTGGGTCTCCAGCGCATTCCACACACGCCGGATCGTCTTGGCGTGGAATGCCGGCACCGGA
The DNA here is from genome assembly GCF_053612185.1 of Streptomyces sp. NPDC054757. Lineage (NCBI taxonomy): Bacteria > Bacillati > Actinomycetota > Actinomycetes > Kitasatosporales > Streptomycetaceae > Streptomyces > Streptomyces sp. NPDC054757. Next base: position 40,309 of record NZ_JBSHBW010000048.1, on the reverse strand, counting down.
CTCATCACGATGTTGCCCTCGACGATCTCCGTCCGGTAGCCCGGGAACATGTCCTCGAACCGGATGAGCCGCGAGTGCAGGCGTTCGGTCTCCGAAAGCGTCACGTCGGCCTCCCCGTCCCCGCATCCGATGCCAGGTCGCACCGTACTCAGACCGTCAGGCCCCGCACCAGCAGATCTATCAAGGCGCACACGAACAGGGCGATCCCGATGAAGCCGTTGACCGAGAAGAAGGCGCGGTTCAGCCGGGAGAGGTCGTGCGGCTTCACGACGTTGTGCTCGTAGACGAAGGCCACCGCGACGATCACCAGGCCGGCCCAGAAGAACGCCCCGGCGTCCGTCGCCACCGCGTACCAGACGAGGAGCGCGGTCGTCACCGCGTGGCAGGCGCGGGCGCCGTGCAGGGCGGCCGGGATGCCGAAGCGGGCGGGGACCGACTTCACCCCGTGGGCGCGGTCCGCCTTGACGTCCTGGCAGCCGAAGATCAGGTCGAAGCCGCCGATCCAGATACCCACGGCCAGGCCGAGGATGACCGCGTCCCAGGACCACTCGCCGGTGATCGCCAGCCAGGCGCCGACCGGGCCGATGGCCTGGGCCAGACCGAGGATCGCGTGCGGGAAGTTGGTGAAGCGCTTCCCGTACGGATAGACCACCATCGGGATGACCGCGATGGGCGCCAGTGCCAGGCAGAGCGGGTTCAGCGCGGCGGCCGCGCCCAGGAAGACGACGACCGCGACCAGCGCGCCCGTCCAGGCCGACCTCACGGAGACCGCGCCGGTGACCAGTTCGCGCGACGCGGTGCGCGGGTTACGGGCGTCGATCTCCCGGTCGATGATGCGGTTGCAGGCCATCGCGAAGGTGCGCAGCCCCACCATCGCGACGGTCACCAGGAGCAGCCGCCCCCAGTGGATGTTGCCGTCAAGGCGGTACATCGCGGTCAGTGCGGCGATGTACGCGAAGGGCAGCGCGAAGACCGAGTGCTCGATCATCACCAGGCGCAGGAACGCCTTGGTCCTGCCCGGCTGCGGCAGCGCGGCGGCGGATGCGCTCACAGGCCGTACTCCTTCCAGCGCTTGGTCACCCGGTCGGCGACCGCGGGGTCGGACCGCACCATCTCGGGCCACCCGCCGTCCCGGGTGTAGCCCTCCTCGGGCCACTTCCGGGTGGCGTCGATACCGGCTTTGCCACCCCAGAACTGCTGGTAGGAGGCGTGGTCGAGATGGTCGACCGGGCCTTCGGCGACGGTCAGGTCACGTGCGTAGTCCGTGTTGCCGAGGGCCCGCCAGGACACCTCGTGCAGATCGTGCACATCGCAGTCGGCGTCCACCACGACGATCAGTTTGGTGAGCGACATCATGTGGGCGCCCCAGACGGCGTGCATCACCTTCTGGGCGTGCTTCGGGTACTTCTTGTCGATCGAGACGATCGCGCAGTTGTGGAAGCCGCCCGACTCGGGCAGGTGGTAGTCCACGATGTCCGGGATGATGATCTTGAGCAGCGGCAGGAAGAAGCGTTCCGTCGCGCGGCCCAGCGGGCCGTCCTCGGTCGGCGGGCGGCCGACGACGATCGACTGGAGCAGCGGACGGCGGCGCATCGTGACGCAGTCGATCGTCAGTGCGGGGAACGGTTCCTGCGGGGTGTAGAAGCCGGTGTGGTCGCCGAACGGCCCCTCGGGCAGCGTCTCGCCGGGCTCCAGCCACCCCTCCAGGACGACTTCCGCCTGCGCGGGCACCTGGAGCGGGACCGTCCGGCAGTCGACCATCTCGATCCGCTTGCCCTGGACGAAGCCGGCGAAGAGGTACTCGTCGATGTCCTCGGGGAGCGGCGCAGTCGAGGCGTACGTCACCGCGGGCGGCGCGCCGAAGGCGATGGCGACGGGCAGCCGCTCGCCCCTGCGCTCGGCCACCGCGTAGTGGTTGCGGCTGTCCTTGTGGATCTGCCAGTGCATCCCGATGGTGCGCTTGTCGTGGCGCTGCAGCCGGTAGAGCCCGAGGTTGCGGACGCCGGTCTCCGGGTGCTTGGTGTGGGTGAGCCCCAGATTGAAGAAGGAGCCGCCGTCCTCGGGCCAGGTGAAGAGCGCGGGCAGCCGGTCGAGGTCCACGTCGTCGCCGGTGAGGACCACCTCCTGCACGGGGGCGGCCTCGGGCTTCACCTTCTTCGGCGGTACGTGGACCATCGAGCCCAGCTTGCCGAAGGCCTCCCGTACGCCGACGAAACCCTGCGGCAGCTCGGGCTTGAGCAGTCCGCCGATCCGGTCGCTGATCTCGTCGTACGAGCTGAGGCCGAGGGCCTTGAGCAGCCGGCGGTCGGTGCCGAACACATTCATCGCCAGGGGCATCGACGCGCCCTTGACGTTCTCGAAGAGGAGGGCGGGGCCGCCCGCCTTGTTGACGCGGTCGACGATCTCCCCGACCTCCAGATGGGGGTCGACCTCGACCTTGATGCGCTTGAGGTCGCCGTCGCGCTCCAGCGCCCTGAGCAGCGAGCGAAGATCGTCGTAAGCCATGCGGTCCAGTCTGTCATCCCCGGCGGTGCGGCCGGTCCCCACCACCGGTCCGCGCCAGGGGCCTGCCGCTCGCGCCCCAGCGGCTGGCTGTACCGGACCGCTACCCTGTGGCCGTCATCGGGACGTTGCGGACGTCTCGCAGCCTTCCCCTGGGGGATCGTTCGGCCATGCTCAGGTATCTGCCCTTTCTGCTGGTCCTGGCGGTGTGGATCTACGCCTTCATCGACTGCCTGAACACGCCCGAGGAGGAGGTCCGCGGTCTGCCCAAGGTCATCTGGGTCCTGATCATCCTGCTCTTCGGCGAGGTGCTGGTCGGCCCGGTCGCCTGGATCGTGGCGGGCCGCAACCGGCGGGGACCCGCCGGAGCGGGCCCGGCGGGCGGCGGACGGCGGCGCGACGGGCGGGCCGGCTGGACGGCGCCCGACGACAATCCGGAGTTCCTCGACAGCCTGCGCGCGGAGCACCGCACGGACGAGTCGCTGCTCAAGGACTGGGAGGCGGACCTGCGCCGCCGCGAGAACGAGCTGCGCCGCCGTGAGAGCGGCGAGGACGCGAACTGAACGGAACGCGGCCAACGGACGGGCAGTTGAACGGCCGGGGCCGGGCGGTGGAAGAGAGAACGGGGCGCTCCATGGATGAGACAGGGCCGGACCGCGAAGAGGCGCGGCGGTGGCTGGCCACGGCGGTGGCCGAGGCGCGGGCCGGGCTCGCCGAGGGCGGTATCCCGATCGGGGCCGCGCTGTACGGGGCGGACGGGGCGCTGCTCGGGCGCGGGCACAACCGGCGCGTCCAGGACGGCGATCCGTCGACCCACGCGGAGACCTCCGCCTTCCGGGCCGCGGGGCGGCAGCGGTCGTACCGGGGTACGACCATGGTCACCACCCTCTCCCCCTGCTGGTACTGCAGCGGTCTGGTCCGGCAGTTCGGGATCTCCCGGCTGGTGGTCGGTGAGGCCGCCACCTTCCACGGGGGCCACGACTGGCTCGCGGAGCACGGGGTGGAGGTGCTCGTCCTCGACGACGCCGAATGCACCGCGCTGATGCGGGAGTTCATCGCCCGGAACCCGGCGCTCTGGAACGAGGACATCGGCGAGGAGTGACACCGGCAGAAGGTGAGGGGAGCCCTCCGCTTCCGGCCCGCCGAAAGCCCATGCCCATCCCAACCCTCCCTCGGTAAGCTGATGTTGACGCAGTGAAAGCTGCGCCCTTCGGCGTGGGAGGTGCTGTGGACAGGGAGTTGTACGCACGGGGCGGTCTCCTCCACGGTCTCGCGCCACGGCTCGTAGGTCTGCCGCCGCACGGATTCCAGCAGACACCCGTCGAGGCGTTCGGGGGCCGCCGTGACGACCTGCCGGTGGTCGTCCTCACCGGTGGACGCGGCATGGGCAAGACCGTCGTACTCAAACAGCTCCGCACCAACTACCGCGGCCGCACCCCCGTCGCCCTCATCGACTGCGAGCACCCGGACTTCGCCGCGCTGCCCTCGGGGCACCGGCGCGCCCCCTTCTGGTCGCCGGTCACCGAGGCGCTCTCGGTGCTCGGGGAGCAGCTCGGACCGGCCGTGCGGGGCGCGGGCGCCATCGAGTTCCCGCGGCTGGCCGCCGGTCTGGTGGCCATCGCCTCCACCGGGTGGGACCCGAACAACAGCCAGCAGGTGCACGACGAGGCGCTGCGGCTCGGGATGCTCGTCGAGTCGGGGGCACGGCTCAAAGGTCTGGGCAAGGGCTGGCTCGTCAAGATCACGGCGAAGTTCGCCGCACTGTGGACGGGTGCGCCGCCCGGCCTCGACGTCATCGTGGAGACCACCGTCGAGTCGCTGCTCGAAGACCTCTTCGACCGGGGCCAGCGCGCCGCGGCCAACTGGTACGGCGACTACCCGGGCGCCGGCGGCCAGGCCAAACGCGGGCTGAACCTGCTCGCCCTGCAGTTCCACCGCCAGCGCGACAGCGACGCCCGCGCGCTCGCCGAGCGCCATCTCGTGGGCGCGCTCCGCGCCGATCTGCGCGCCGCCTACCAGGGGATGGGGCGGCTGCGCCGGGTCGGCAGGCCGCTGGTGCTGCTCGACAACGTCCAGGCACCGCTGGGCCGCAGGCTCCTGGAGCCGGTGCTGCGCGACCGGGCGGCGGGCCACCTCGACCAGGTCGTCTTCATGGCCACGCTGCGCGGGCACGACCATCCGGCGCTGCACTCGGCCGAGCGGTGTCTGCTGCCCGAGGTCACCCACGCCACGCCCTGGACCCGGGGCACCGAGGTCGCGTCGGGCGCGCTCACCGTACAGCTGACGGAGCTGGCCCCCGAGCATGTGAGCCAGCTCCTCGACCGCGAGGACCCGGGGATGCTGACCCCGCCGCTGTTGGCCCGCTCCGTCCACCGGCTGACCGGCGGGCGCCCGCTCGGGGCGGCCCTGCTGACGAAGGCCGCGGGGCAGGCCGCCCAGCTGGCCGGGCCCACCGTGCCGGTCGACAGCGGGCTCGACGACCTCACCCCCGGCGCGCTGCTCTCGCTGCCGGTGGCGCTGCGCGAGGACGAGCCGGGCCGCCCGACCGCGACCGAGCTGCTCCAGCAGCTGGTCCCGCCGGCCAGGCTCGACCGGCTCGCGGTGCTGGCCGCTGCGCACAGCACGGCCGACGCCGAAGTGCTCGCCGCCGCCCGGCTCGACCACGACGGCGGCCGGGCCGGTGTGCTGCCGATGCGCGATCTGCTGGCCGAGGAGTGCTGGCCGGAGGCGCCCGGCCACTTCGTCGGCGACCCGTTCCTGCGCGCCCTGCTGCTGCACCGGCTGCGCCACCCCACCGGGGAGGCGGCGTCGGCCTCCGGACTCTGGCGCGAGGTCCAGGAGACGATGCGCGACCTCTGCGCGGACCGGGCCCCGCTCCGCCTCCACCACGAGCTGGCGCTCGGCGACACCGGGGGCGCCGTCGCGCATCTGCGGGACACCTTCCGCGAGGCCGACGCCGCCGCCTGGCTCGACGAGCTGCGCTTCATCGCGTCGGCGCCGTACTTCGCGGAGCACGACGTACGGCGCGCGGTGGCGCTGGGGCGGACCGACTCCGAGCAGCGGCCGCCGGAGGGCACCGACCGCGTGTTCCATCTGCGGATCCGCCGGCTGCTGCACTGCGTCTGGCAGTTGACCGATCTGCTGGCCCTGCCGGACGAGGGGCTCACGGAGAAGATGGGCGACGAGCTGGCCCAGCTCTCGGCGCTGCATCCGACCGGCAACGAAGTGCTCTGGCACGCCTCCAGGACCTGGCCGACGGCCGTCCGGGAGTGGCGGAGCCCGGACCGTACCGCTAGCGACCCAGGGGGCGTCACGCCGTGAGCAACAGGTTCCGCGAGTTCTTCTGGTACACGGGTCTGCGGCGCATCCTCACCTCGGTGGTGGTCCTGGTCCTGCTCGCCGGTGCGGGCATCGCCGCGTACGCCCTCTACACCCCGGACCTGCACTGCGCGAAGGGCGTCGACCGCCCCGAGCAGGGGGCGGAGTGCATAGGTGTCAACGGCGACGGTTACGACTTCGGGCGGCCGGCCCTGCGCGAGGTGGCGCAGGCCATCGCCCGGGAGAACAGGACGCTCAAGAAGGGCCAGTACGCGACGGTGGCCCTGCTGCTGCCGCTGACCTCGACGGACAGCGACATGGCGAACAAGGTGCTGCACGAGGCGCAGGGCGCGTTCGTCGAGCAGTACCGCGCCAACCACGACGACAACGACCAGGTGCCGAAGATCCGGCTGGTCCTCGCCAACACCGGTGTCGGCAGCGCCCAGTGGGCCCCCACGGTGCACGAGCTCAAAGGCATGACCGGCGCCCCCGACCATCTGCGCGCCGTCTCCGGGGTGGCGACCAGCAGCGACGACACGCGCGACGCGGTGAAGGAGCTGACCGACAGTCATATCCCGGTGATCGGCACCACCATCACGGCCGACGACATCTCCAACGGCCCCAAGGGCATCCCCTACCCGGGGCTCGCCCGGGTCTCGCCGACCAACAAGGACGAGGCCGACGCGCTGAAGAACTTCGCCGACATCGACCCGAAGAAGACGCTCCTGGTGCGCGACACCCACCCCGGCGACCACTACACGGAGACGCTGCGGGCCGCCTTCAACGGCATGCTGGCGGGCGCGCCGTACGAGGACCGGGTGTACACCTCGCCGCCCGACCAGTCCGAGGACGGCTCGACGGCGAACACGTTCGCGCAGATCACCGACGCGATCTGCTCGGCCCGCCAGGTGAACACGATCCTCTTCGCCGGGCGCCACACCCAGCTGCGGCAGTTCGTGAACGCGCTGGGCAACCGGATCTGCGTACGGACGAAGTTCACCATCCTCACCGGTGACGAGGGTTCGTACCTGGGCTACGACACCAAGCTCAACAAGCAGGCGCTGAAGCCGAAGAAGGGCGCCGAGCCGGTCATCGTCCAGTACGCGGCGCTGGCCCACCCGGGCTCCTGGGTCAAGGCGACCGACCCCGGTATGCCCGCGACCGGCGGCAGCCCGGCCGACTACGCGGCCTTCACCCGGGCGGTCGCCACGGCTTCGGGCAAGGGCGTCGGGCCGATCGGTCCGATCGACGACGCCTCGCTCGCGGACGGCCAGGCGATCATCGCGTACGACGGGATGGCGACCGCGGTCACCGGGATCCGCCGGGCCAGGGCGAGCAGCAGCACCCTGCCGGACATCGAGGACGTCGGCGCCGTCTGGTCGAAGCTGCAGGGGCCGCTGCGGGTGAACGGCGCGAGCGGCTGGATCTGCCTGGACAACTACGGCAACCCGTACGACAAGGCCGTGGCCATCGTGCAGCTGACGCAGACCGGGACCCAGGAGTTCGTGAAGCTGGCCTGGCCTGCGAAGACGAAGAAGCCGCCGGCTCAGGAGTGCCTGCCGCCGCGCGGCCGGTAGGCGGCCCGCAGCTCCTGGCGCCGCTCGGGGTTCCCGGCGGGCGCGGCCGGCCTGTCGGGTCCATCCGGTCCATCCGGTCCGCCTGATCCGCCTGATCCGTCCGGTCCGTCCGGTCCGTCCGCCGGGAGGCCGGGGCGGCCCGCGAGCGCGTCGTGCAGCAGCTCGAAGTGCTCGTGCCAGCAGGCCAGCGCCTCGGGGCAGCGGGCTTCGGGGCCGGTGAACTCGTGGGTGAAGCGCACCACGGTCGCCTCGGCCCCGACGGACTCCAGATGGAACCGGATCCGGCCGTGCCCGGCGAAGGTGTACTCGACGACCTGCTCACCGTCCCAGGCGGTGACCGTCCCGGCGGCCTGCTCCGGTACGCCGGTCCCGGTGGCCGCGTCCGGTACGCCGGTCCCGGTGGCCGCGTCCGGTACGCCGGGGCCGCGCAGGGTGATCCGGCCGCCGAGCCGCGACTCGAAGACGTCGGCGGCGGCGAGCCACTGCCGCAGCCCCACCGGGGTGGCCACCTCGCCCCACACCCGGGCCGCCGCGTACGGCAGGTAAAGGGCGAACCGCAGGGTGTGGGTGTCCCCGTGGCTGGTGCTCGTGCCGTGTGCGATCGCCTCGGTCATGGTTCAAGCCTCGCCCCGGGAAGGGGGTTCCACACCGGAAGAGGGCCGGTTCACCGACGTGTGTCGGGAACCGGCCCTCTTCCGGTGGCTGCCGGAAACAGCCGCTGTCGGACCAGTCGCTGTCAGACTCCGGCGTAGGAGTGCATACCGTTGATGAAGATGTTCACGCCGTAGTAGTTCCAGATCCAGCAGGCGAAGGCGAAGAGCGCCAGATAGGCGGCCTTGCGGCCCTTCCAGCCCGCCGTGGCGCGGGCGTGCAGATAGCAGGCGTAGACGACCCAGGTGATGAACGACCAGGTCTCCTTGGGGTCCCAGCCCCAGTAGGTGCCCCAGGCGTCACCGGCCCAGATGGCGCCCGCGATGATCGTGAACGTCCAGAGCGGGAAGACCGCGGCGTTGATCCGGTACGCGAACTTGTCCAGCGAGGCGGCCGACGGCAGCCGCGAGAGCACCGAGTCGGCGAACGCGCCCGGCTTACCGCCACGGGCGATCTTGGCCTCGTAGTGGTCCCGGAAGAGGTAGAGCGCGGTGCCGACGAAGCCCATGTAGAACATGGCGCCGCAGATGATCGCCGTCGAGACGTGGATCCACAGCCAGTACGAGTGCAGCGCGGGGACGAGCTGGTCGCTCTTGGTGTAGAGGACCGTGGTGGCGACACCGAGGTCGAGCAGGACCGTGGTGACGAGGGCGAGCCCCAGCCAGCGGACGTTCTTCTTGACGACGAGCAGGATCAGGTACGCGGCGACCGCCACCGATGAGAAGGTGATCGAGAACTCGTACATGTTGCCCCACGGCGCCCGCTGCACCGACATGGCGCGGGCCACCACCCCGCCGGCCTCCACGAGGAAGCCGAGGACGGTCAGCGAGATCGCCATCCGCCCGTACAGGTCGCCCTTCTCGCTGCCGCCCGCGGCGCCGGGGCCGTCCGGGACGTCGCGGGAACCGGCCGCGGACCTGGTGACGACCTTCGGCCGTTCCAGTACGGCGGTGCCGCCGCCCTGCTTCTTGACCTGCACCGCGGGGGCGGCGGCCGTGGCCGAGGTCAGTGCGGCCGCCGTACGGCCCACCTTGCTGCGGGCGCCGAAGGTCCACTCCGCGATGTGCGCGAAGAAGGCCAGGGTGTAGACGGCCATCGACGAATAGATGAGCACATTGCTGATGTGCGCCAGGTTCTCATTGGTTGCGGCGGCGAGATTCACTTCTCGGCCCCTTCGGGTGTCTCTGCGGATGCAGCGGAGTCAGGCGCCGACGGCGCCACTGAATGGAGCGTTGCGGCCAGATCGGCCAGCTCCTCGGGGAGCTTCGCGGATTCGCTCCGGCCGAGACCGGCCATCTCCACGACGGTCACGCCGTCCTCTCCCCGTACGGCACGGACCCAGATCCGGCGGCGCTGGATGAACAGCGATCCGGCGAGGCCCGCGATGGCCGCCAGCGCGCCGACCAGCGCGAAGCCGTTGCCGGGCTGGTGCGAGATCTTGAAGCTGGCCCACTGCTTGACGCCGAGGAACTGGATCGAGCCCTCGCCGTTCGGCAGCTTCATCGTCTCGCCCGGCAGCAGCAGCTTGGCGAGCTTCTTGCCCTTGCTGTCCTTGTACTGCTTCATATGGTCCGAGTTGAGCTGGTACACGCTCTGCGGCAGCCCCGAGTTGACCCCGAGGTCGCCGTGGAAGCCGGAGACGGCCATCACCGGGAAGTCGAGCCCCGGGTAGGTGGAGAACATCGTGCCCTTGCCCTTGCCGGCGTAGGTCGGCACGAACATGGTCTGGAAGCCGAGCTGTTCCTTCTTGCCCGCCGCGTTGCGGTAGCCGTCCATCACCTTGATCGCGCCGGTCGACGTGGCGTTGGAGTCGAGGGGCAGCAGCGGCACCGCGTCGCGGTAGATCTCCTTGCCCTTGGCGTCCTTGACGGCGACGACCGGGGCGTAGCCGTGCGAGACCAGGAAGACCTTGGAGCCGTCGACCTCAAGGGGCGTGTTGACCTTGATGACGGCCTTCTTGTCCTTGCCCTGCGGGCCGTCGGAGTAGGTCACATGGGCTTCGTACTTGCGGGGGGTGCCGCGGTTGGGCCCGTTCTTCTCGTACGTCCCGATGAACTTGTCCAGCGTGAAGCTGAACGGCGCGAGATTCTCGGGGTCGAAGAGGGTGCCGGCCTTGAAGTCGTCGTACTGCGTGAGGGTGTTGGAGAAGCCGTCGCCGTCGACGACCAGCTTGCCGCCCTCGGACTTCCACAGCTGGCCGCTGGCGAAGGCGACCAGGAGCACGATCAGGGCGATGTGGAAGAGCAGGTTCCCGGTCTCGCGCAGAAAGCCCTTCTCCGCCGCGACCTCGCCGTCGCGGGGGGAGTGCGCACGGAAGCGGCGCTTCCTGAGCATGGTGAGCGCGGCGTCCCTGACGGCCTCGGGCTCGGACTCAGTACGCCAGGTCGTGTACGCGGGCAGCCGGGTCAGCCGCTTGGGGGCGCCCGGCGGGCGTCCGCGCAGCTGGCCGACGAACTGCCAGGTGCGGGGCACGATGCAGCCGATGAGCGAGATGAACAGCAGGATGTAGATCGCCGAGAACCAGACCGAGCTGTAGACGTGGAACAGTCCCAGCTTGTCGTAGACCGGCGCGAGCACATCGTGCTTGGCCTTGAAGTCGGTGACCTTCAGCTCGTCGATGCTCGTCTGCGGGATCAGTGAGCCGGGGATGGCTCCCAGGGACAGCAGGAGCAGCAGGAGCAGCGCGACCCGCATGGAGGTCAGCTGCCGCCAGAACCAGCGGATCCACCCGATGACACCCATGGCGGGGAGGGTGGAGACCGGGTCTTCCTTCGGCGCGGTGGAGAGCTGCGACCCGGCGGCGCCGAGGTCGGTCTCGCCCGCGCCGCCGGTGGTGTCCGGTTCCGCGCCGTCCGGGCTCCCGGACTCCGGGTCGGCCGCCTCCGGATTCGTGGCGCCCGGATTCATGGCGTCCGTCGTTTCTGTCGTCTTGCTCATGTGGAACTCAGATCCCCACCGTGTAGCCGGATGACCAGACCTGCATCTCCTGGATGATGCGGTCCCAGGCGCCGGTCACGAGCAGCAGTCCGGTCACGATCATCATGATCCCGCCGATGCGCATCACCCAGGCGTAGTGCTTCTTGACCCAGCCGAAGGCGCCGAGCGCCTTGCGGAAGGCCACCGCCGCGAGCACGAACGGCACCCCGAGACCGAGGCAGTACGCGACGGTCAGTATGGCGCCGCGGCCGGCTGTGCCCTGCTGCGAAGCGAGCAGCTCCACGGAGGACAGCGTCGGTCCGAGGCAGGGCGTCCAGCCGATGCCGAAGAGCGCACCGAGCAGCGGGGCCCCGGCCAGGCCGGTCACCGGCCGCTTGTGCAGCCGGAACTCCCGCTGGGTGAGCCAGGGCATCATGCCCATGAAGAAGATCCCGAGCAGGATCATCAGCGCGCCCAGCACCTTGCTGAGGATGCCCTGGTAGGCGAGGAGTTTGCTCCCGAAGAAGCCGAAGAGCGCGCCGCCCGAGACGAACACAGCGGTGAAGCCGAGGACGAACAGCGCCGCCCCGGCCGCCATCCGGCCCCGTCTGGCCTGCGCGAGGTCCGAACCGCTGACCCCGGTGACGTAACTCAGATAGCCGGGGACCAGCGGCAGGACACACGGCGAGAAGAAGGAGATCAGACCGCCCAGTACGGCGATGGGCAGCGCGACCAGCAGGGCACCGTCGTAGACGGTGCCGCCGATGCCGGATTCGGCGGCCAGCGTGACGAGCGCGCTCACCGGATCACTTCTCCGTGATCAGCGGGTCGATCATCTTGCGCAGCGTGTCCTCTTCGACCCCGCCCGCCTTCCGGGCCGCGATCTTCCCTTCGCGGTCGAGCACGACCGTGGAGGGGATCGACTGCGGGTTCAGACTGCCCGCGGGGAAGCGGAGCAGCAGCTTGCCGGTGGGGTCGTAGAGGCTCGGGTACGGGACGCCGTAGTTCTTCTCGAACGCCCTGGCCGGGCCGGTGGACGTGTCACGGGTGTTGATCCCGACGAACTCCACGCCCTTGGCCTTGAGGTCCTTGGAGACCTTGGCCAGGTTCCCGGCCTCGGCGCGGCAGGGCGGGCACCAGGAGCCCCAGACGTTCAGCACGACGATCTTGCCCTTGCCGGCCCGGCCGACATCGAGCGTCCTGCCGTCGACGGTCTTGCCGGAGAGGTCGGGCGCGGTCTGGCGCCCGCCCTTCGCGGCGGTGACAATGCCACTGCTGCTCGTCACATAGCGGGAGCCCTGGGAACTGCTCACCTTGGCGCCGGATCCGCACGCCGACAGAGCGAGCGCGGAGACCGCGACCACTGCGCCCAGCTGGGCGGCGCGGCGGACTTCGGTACGTCGGCGGAGGGGGCGCGTAAGAGCCATGTGAAAAGTTTCGCATGGCCGTTTCCCGGATCTTGGGCACCCCCCTCACTGCCCGGAAAGCCCGATGTCAAGCAGCCTTAAGGAAACTGTTCCAGCCGCCGGCCGGCCGCTGCCCGACTTCGAGGGAGCGGAGCTTGTCGAGCACCGCGGGGTCCTGCACATCGAGCCAGTCGCAGAACTGCCGGAAGGAGACGAGCCGTACGTCGGGACGGCCGGCGATCTTCTTCATCGCTTCCTCGACGGCGTCCATGTAGATACCGCCGTTCCACTCCTCGAAGTGATTGCCGATGTACATGGGGGCACGGTTCGATTCGTACGCCCTCTTGAATCCGGCGAAATACGAATCGGCGGCCTGCTTGCGCCAGTACGCGTAATGCGACGTCATGCCCTTGGTCGAATTCTTCGACTGGTTGGCGAGCATGTTGTAGTCCATCGAGAGCACCTCGAAGGTGTGCCCGGGGAACGGGATCTGCTGGAGCGGGAGGTCCCAGAGCCCACCGCGCTTGACAGGCCAGGTCTGCATGCCGCCGGGCGAGCTGGCGTCGTAGCGCCAGCCGAGCTTCTTCGCCGTCGGGATCAGGTTGTCCTGGCCGAGCAGGCACGGGGCGCGGCTGCCGATGAGTTCCTTGCGGTAGTCGAAAGGCAGCGGCGGCTCATCGTGCCACCCGGTGTTCGTCCGCCATTCGGTGACGAACGAGACGGCCTGGTCGATCTCGCTCTGCCACTGCTCGGGGGTCCAGTGCGCGACCGAGCCCGAAGTGGTGCCGCAGAAATGCCCGTTGAAGTGGGTCCCGATCTCATGGCCGTCGAGCCATGCCTGCCGGGTGTACTTCATGGTCGCCTTGATGTGCTCATCGCTGAGATAACCGATGGCCGAGGCGCCGACCGGGTTGTTCGGCGGCCGGTACAGCTCTTTCTTCGACTCGGGCAGCAGATAGAGCCCGGAGAGGAAGAACGTCATTCCCGCCTGGTGCTCCTTGGCGAGCTTCAGGAATCGCGGGAAAAGGCCGTTTCCGACCTCACCCGCGCCGTCCCAGGAGAAAATCACGAACTGCGGCGGGGTCTGCCCCGGCTCCAGCCTGACCGGCTTGGCCGGCTGGTTCGGCTGGAGGCCGGTATCGGCGGTCGACCCGTCCCCGATCAGATGGACCGGGCCCTTTTTCGGGCTGGCACCGGCACCCTGACTGCCCTTTTCCTTACTGCCGCCCGTGGACTTGCCACCGGAGCCGCAGCCCGCCAGCCCTGCCGCGGCCGCAGCCCCGGCTCCCAGTCCCAGCAGGCCCCTCCTGCTCATGTTGCGCATCGCGTCACCCATCTGTTGCGTCGTCCGGCGGCCCATACAAGCGCGCAACCGGTCAGATGATGGGATTAACGTGACGGTTCCGCCCAACCAGTACGATTTTTCACTCTAGGCGCCGAACGCCTTTGCCTTCCCTTTGGCAGGCTTTGCCCCGGACAGGAGATGGGACGGCACCAGGTCCCTCGCCGGTTCCGTGTAACCGACGGAGACGATCCTGTCCCCCTGGTACGTGAAGGTCGTCAGCGAGGCGAGCGTGCACTGCCGCTTACGGGGGTCGTGCCAGAGGCGCCGCCGCTCCACGAAGCTCCGTACCGTCCAGATCGGCAGCTGGTGGCTGACACAGACCGCCTCGTGGCCGCGCGCGGCGTCCCGCGCGGAGTTCAGCGCGCCCATCATCCGGACGACCTGGTCCACGTACGGCTCGCCCCAGGACGGGCGGAACGGGTTGGTGAGGTACTTCCAGTTCGCCGGCCTGGACAGGGCGCCGTCGCCGACGCCGAACGTCTTGCCCTCGAAGATGTTCGCGGCCTCGACGAGCCGGGGGTCCGTGGCGAGTTCGAGACCGTGCGAGGTGGCGACCGGGGCACCGGTCTCCTGCGCGCGCTCCAGCGGGGACGCCACGACATAGGTGATGTCACGGCCCGCGAGGTGCTCGGCGACCCGGTCGGCCATCTTCCGGCCCAGCTCGGAGAGGTGGTAGCCGGGCCTCCTCCCGTACAGCACGCCCTCGGGGTTGTGCACCTCACCATGGCGCATCAGATGCACGACAGTGATCTCGCTGCTTCTGTCCTTGCTGCTTCTGTCCTTGCTGCTGTCGCTCATGCGGACACCTCGGCGGCGGCTCGGGCGGCGGCGGGCAGGGCGGCGGCGATGCGCTCCACCGCCCGCTCGTCGTGGGCGGTCGATACGAACCAGCACTCGAAGGCCGACGGCGGGAGATAGACACCCTGCGCCAGCATCGAGTGGAAGAAGGGGGTGAAGCGGAAGGCGTCCTGCGCCTTGGCGTCCTCGTAGTTCCGGACAGGGCCGTCGGTGAAGAAGACGGAGAACATATTGCTCGCCGTCTGGATGGTGTGCGCGACACCCTCCTTGCTGAGCGCCGCGGTGACCAGCCCCTGGATCTCCCGGGAGACCGCGTCGATCTTCTCGTACGCGGCGTCGTCGAGCAGCCGCAGCTGCGCGAGCCCGGCGGCGGTGGCGACCGGGTTCCCGGAGAGCGTGCCCGCCTGGTAGACGGGACCGCCGGGCGCCAGACACGCCATGACGTCCGCGCGTCCACCGAACGCGGCGGCCGGGAAGCCGCCGCCCATGACCTTGCCGAAGGTCATGAGGTCGGGCCGGACCCCGTCGACGCCGTACCAGCCGGCCTTCGAGGTACGGAAGCCGGTCATCACCTCGTCCGAGATGTACAGCGCGCCGTCCGCGGCGCAGAGCTCCTTGAGCCCGGCGTTGAACCCGTCGACGGGCGGAACCAGACCCATGTTCCCGGCGGACGCCTCGGTGATGACGCAGGCGATCTCGCCGGGGTGGGCGGCGAAGGCCAGGCGTACGGCGTCCAGGTCGTTGTACGGCAGGACGATGGTGTCGCCGGCCTGGGCGCCGGTCACCCCCGGGGTGTCGGGGAGCCCGAGCGTCGCCACGCCGGACCCGGCGGCGGCCAGCAGCGCGTCCACATGGCCGTGGTAGCAGCCGGCGAACTTCACCACCTTGGCGCGGCCGGTGAAACCGCGGGCGAGCCGGATGGCCGACATGGTCGCCTCGGTGCCCGACGACACCAGACGCACCTGCTCGACGGGCTCGATACGGGCGACGATCTCCTCGGCGAGTGCGACCTCGCCCTCCCCCGGCGTACCGAAGGAGGTGCCGCGCGCGACGGCGGCCTGCACGGCGGCGATGACCTCGGGGTGCGAGTGCCCGAGGATCATCGGGCCCCACGAGCACACGAGGTCGACGTACTCGCGCCCGTCGGCGTCGGTCAGATAGGGGCCAGTACCGGACACCATGAACCGGGGCGAACCGCCCACGGCACCGAAGGCGCGAACCGGGGAGTTCACCCCGCCAGGGGTCACAAGGGACGCGCGGTCGAAGAGCGTCTGCGAAACTGGGGCTTCGTATTCGTACGGATAGCTCACACAAGCCATGGTGTCAGAGGCGCGGACGGTCTTGCGGACAGGTGTTTCACCGCGCATCCGTGGGGGAGGTCTCTGACACGATGATCGGGTTGCGCGGCGGGGGCCGCGAGTGGTCGGGTGGAGATATGCATCGCGGTGGCGGACTGGGCGAGGGGACCGATGACCTGGGTCCCGAGCCTGCCCGAAGGGGTAAACACCGACGAGAGGCAGAGGCACGGGCACAGGCCGGGAGAGCGGGAAGCAGGAGTGGTGGGCTTGTGGGCGTGACCTACAAGTACTTCGGCGCGCCCAATGGGGCGACAGCGGCCCGGGTGCCGGTGACCATGCGTCCCGAGGAGCTGGGCGGCGACGAGCTCGGCATGGGCGGCATGTTCACGAAGATAAAGCCGGAGACGATGGCCGCCATGGTCCTCACCGGCATCCAGGGCATCCCGCTGGGCAAGGTCCCGCCCCTGGAACTGGTCGTGCTGCACCCCGACTACGCGGTGGTGAAGCTCCCCATGACGGTGATCGACCCGCTGCGCGGGGTCGGCGAGGAATCGGTCGGCGCCGCTGCCTTCATATGGTCGACGGTCCCGGACCGCGGCGGCCCCCGGGACGCGTTCAACGCGTACCAACTGCTGCACGAGTGGCAGGACTTCTCCCACCGGCTGCATGACGCGGGGCATCAGGCTTACTGTCTGGTGTGGCCTTGAGCCGGGGTTTCTTGCGTGGAGGGCGGGGCTTTCGGTCTCCGCCCTCGTCATGTACCGGATGTACCGGTAGGGGCCGTCAGGCGGCCAGGGCACATTGAAGGCACATGGGTTTTGGCGGGGGCACTGATGTGCCCTGAGCCTTCGGCGCACCGCCGCCCTCTCTCGCCTCGGCTTCGGTGAAGGCGTCGTCGATCGCGTTGCGGGTCCGAGTCTCGCTGGACGGCAACAGGTGCGTGTACGTGCGCAGCGTGAAGCCGGGGCCCGAGTGACCCAGGAACTCGGAGAGCGCCTTGATGCTCTCCCCCGCGTCCAGGAGCACGGAGGCGTACGCGTGCCGGAGGGCGTGCATGCCGTCTTCCGGAGCCGCCTGAAAGTACCTCGCACCGAGCTCGCGGGGAGGGATTACACCGGCGGCGGCCAAGGCCAGCTTCCAGGCACCCATGTTGAAGACGCTGCGGTTGTAGGCCCGGCTCTTGTCATCGACGAAGAGGAGGCGGACGGTCTTCGGTTCGCCGTCCGCCTTGGCCCAAGGCAGGGTGACGGCGACAGGCGGGAACGTCTTCATGTGGGCCTTGAGGGCAGCGGCAAGTTGAGCCGGCAGGGGCACTGAGCGGATCTTATTGCCCTTGGGCAGGGCGAAGACGGCCTTCGTGCCGACGAGCCGCACCTGGCGGTTGACGTGGACCCAGCCGCCCTTGAAGTCAATGTCCTCGACAGCGAAGCCGAATACCTCGCCCTGCCGCATGCCACAGCCGAAGGCGAGCTTGCCGCCGGCCTGGAACCGTTTCGGGAGTCCGGCGATGACGGCACGCACGCGCTCCAGTGACCAAGGGGTGATCTTCTTCTTGGTCACGGTCGGTAGCTTGACCGACTTCGCCTTGCAGGGGTTCTTCGGCAGCAGCCCGTCCTCGACGGCCATGCCGAGGATGCTGGAGAGGATGTCGAAGATGCCCTCGATCGTCGACGCTTCGAGGCCGCTGTCCTGAAGCGTGCGGATCCACCCCTGGATGATCGAGGGCTGGTTGAGAGACCGCAGCTCGCGCTGACCGAGGTGCTCAACGATGTGGTTCCGGACCGTCGCCTCGTAGCGGAGCGCGGTCGTCGGTCCCACGGCGTTCGCGTCGCCAGCGATCCCTCTGCCGCGAGCGTGGACGCCTTCTCCACCCGGGCAGCCCGGCCGCTCGTCGTTCTGACCGCCGCCCGGGCCGACGACATCTACCGGAGCACCGGTTCACGGCTGCCCATGAGCTGGGCCACCTTGTGCTTCACGCCGATGCCACCGGTGACAGCCGTCAGGAGAAGGAGGCGGATGCCTTCGCCGCCGAATTCCTGACCCCCCAGGACAGCATCCTGCCGTTCCTGCCGGGGCGAATGGATCTTGCACGCCTGGCCGAGCTAAGGGGCGTCTGGGGAGTCTCCCTCCACTCGCTTGTCTACCGATGCCGCGAGCTGGGGCTGATCTCCGACGCGACTGCCAGCCGGACGTATCAGCGTCTACGCGCTCTCGACGGCCAGCCGGGCTTCACCGCCGAATCCGTCTCGGACTTCCCCGGTGAACGGCCTTCGCTGCTTCGGCAAGCCTTCGAGCTGGCTGCCAAGGAGGCGGGCCTATCGGTTTCCCAACTGGCTCATGAGCTGGCGTGGACAAGCGGGAGAGTGCAGGACCTGCTGGGCGTTCAGGAACAGAGGCCGGTGCTCCGGCTGGTCCAGTAGCAGCGTCGTTCGACCTGAGTAGCCGTGGGGCACGGTCGTTTCCCGATGCTGCTGTCAAGAGTCTCCAGCGCCAAGCCAACAACACGTAGCGATGTCATCAGGGCCGACTCACCTCGGAGTCGGCCCTGATGACCTGCTGACGCACTCGGAGGTTCAGAGCGATGCCTCGACTCCGAGGCTTCCGGCCCTGATGGCTCCTCGTAGGACGTGGACGATGTCCTCGGGCTTGAGGTCGATACCGTCGAGACCCGCCAGGGTCAGCGGGATCTCCTCCAGCGCGTACTCACCGCGGCCTTCGGTGCTGAACTCGGGACCGGTGCGGTCGTCGAAGGACCAGGTCGCGATGCGGGCGAGGTAGAAGAGCTGACGCTCGTCGTCGGACTCCATCGTGTGGAGCAGACGGATGATGTCGGCCTTTCCCGCGATCTCCTCGTGGATCTCGCGGTGGAGGGCGGCCTCGCGTGACTCATCGGTGGGCTCGACGCCGCCGCCGGGCAGGACCCAGTACTCGGGGATGCCGGGCCTGGTGCGGCGGATGACCAGCATCGTGTGGTCGCGGGTGACGAGGACGGCACGGACTCGTTCGATCATTTCGTTGGGTCTCCTTGCTTGTTGACGTTCTCAGTGGAGCAGCCAGCCACCATCGACGTGGACGGACTGCCCCGTAATGAACGAGGCGGAGGGGCCTACGAGAAACGCCACCAGGGCGGCAACGTCCTCGGGGCGGCCACGGCGCGGGACGCACTGGCGCTTGATCTGGTCCTCCGGCCGCGCACGGTGCCGGGCGGGGAGGGCGTTCTCGGCCTCTACCTGGATGGCGCCGGGCATGACGGTGTTGACGCAGATCCCGAACGGACCCAGTTCGCGGGCGAGGGAGCGGGTCAGTCCCAGCAGCCCGGCCTTCGCGGTGCTGTATGCGACGAGGTTCGTTCGGCCGGCGCGGGCGTTGACGCTGCCGATGTTCACGATCCGGCCCCAGCGGCGTTCGATCATGCCGGGGGTGAATGCGTGGCAGGTGCGGTAGTGGGCGGTGAGGTTCACGTCGAGGGAGTAGTTCCAGGCGGTCTCGTCGGTGTCCTGCCAGGCGACGCGGGGGTAGGAACCGGCGTTGTTCACCAGGATGTCGACGGGTCCGATCTCGGCGCGGACGAGGTCGGCCATGGTCCGAGCGGAGCCCGGATCGGTCAGGTCGGCGTTCACCGCGATCCCAGGGCTGCCCGCGCGTTCGAAGGCGGCGAGGAGGGCGTGGGCGTCGGGGTCTTGGCCGAGGTGGTTGACCGCCACGGTTGCTCCGGCGGCCGCGAGCGTCCGTCCGATCTCGGCGCCGATGCCGGTGGCTCCGCCTGTGACGAGGGCGGTGCGCCCCTGGAGGGGCCGACTCTGGAGAGGACTCTCAAGCAGTGGCAGGGACATTGCCGCTCCGTTCGCCGGGGTGGGGGTGAGAGGCCGGTGTAGTGGTGAAGAAGGTGTCAAGGGTCATGTGCGGGTCCTGGCTCTCGGCGAGTTTGATCAGAACGAGCAGAAGGTCGTGTCCGGTGAGCCGGGAGGGCGGGATGACGCCGAGGACGCGCAGGGCGAGAAAGGCACGGATCTCCTCCATGCCGCCGCTGCTCTCGATGCGGAGGCCGTCCAGGGCACGAGTGATGGCCGCAGCGCGGCCGGGGCTGGTGTTCCAGGAGTATCGGACATCGATGTGGCGACTGCTCCTGTGCAGTTCCAGGTGCTCGATGCGAGGGCGGGCCAGAGGCGGCAGGGCAAGGCGGAGGGTGCGGGCGTACACGTCGGGCTGGTAGCGGGGGACGAGCCAGCCGCCCAGGGCCACCAGGTACCAGAGCAGGTTGGCGGCCTCGCCCGCGACGGTGTTGCGCCCGGCGTACTCGAAGTCGAGCCAGCACAGCGGGTCGGCGATGTTGGGTTCGGTGGGGTCGCCCTGCGTCAGGCCGGCGCGCAGGCGGCGGTCAGGGGCCAGCGCGTCACGGAGGCGCTCGATGGCGTCGGCGACATCCAGCGTCAGCGGTCTGCCGTTGGCGGTGAGGGTGAAGTCGGCCAGTTCCCGGACGGTGAGGGTGGTATCGGTGTGGGGCAGAGCGATGGGCAGGTCGCGGCGCAGGTACCAGCGGTCCAGCCGTCCCCGGGGGCGGATGCGGTCGAGGTAGAGGTCCGGTACGCACTCGGCCAGTGGCATGTGCTTCCCGGTCTCCTCGGCCGCCGCCCGCAGGTCGGCGCAGACGCCGTCCACGAGGCGGGTCAGGCGGGGCTGGACGGCCGGGTCTCGGTCGGCTAGGGCGATCACGTCGCCCAGGAGAAGGTCGCACCGACCGGAAGCGAAGACATCCTCGTAGACGAGGATTTGCCTGTCCGGTAACGCGATCTGCCCGCGGAGGGCCGGAACCGCGACGCGAGAGGCGAGCCGCGCACGCCCCTTCGCCTCGTTCTCGGCCTGCTCGCGAGTAGCCACCGGCTTGTGGAAGATACCCGTTGCTGCCGTGGCCCACCTGCCCGTCGCGCTCACCGCGTCTCTCCAGGAAGAGTGTTCAGCCATTCCTGGAGAACGAGGAGCGCGAGCGCTTCGGCAGCGAGCGGCTCGGTGCGAGCGGTGGTGACCAAGCTCGTGTCCTGCCGTATGGCGTCGAGGAGGACGGTGAGGGCGTCGCTGTCGGAGGGGCACTCGATTCCCTTGAAGCGGAGCTGGATCTTCGCGAGCAACGCGGTGACCTTGTAGAGGGCGCGGAGGTCGGGGCTGCCCTTGAGGAATTGGCGGCGGATCTCGATGGCGGCCTGAATACCGTCGCTCAGGCTTGCTGCGATGTCGGTGGCCGCGTCCGGAGCGGGCAGAGACAGACCGGGGGTGGACCACAAGGGGACCAGCGACCCGCTACCGATGAGAGCGAGGACGTGAAGGAGTCGAGAGGTGATGGCGCCGGCCCGGCACTCGGCACGGGTCAGTACGGTGATGCCCAGCTTGACCCCGCCGAGTTCGGTCTCCAGATCCGCGAGGATCTGGCGCATCTCGTCGAGGGAGGAAGTGTCGGCGACGACGAGGACGTCGAGGTCACTCCAGCCGTGCTGGTACTTGCCCCGGGCGCCGCTGCCGGTGACGGCCAGCAGATCGATCAACGGGCGGAGGCCGGTGGTGCGGTCGATGAATTCGGCCAGATAGGACTCCAGGTTCACGGGGAGTCCGAGCGCGTTGACCGGCATGGTCGAGGGCTCGTGTTCCGGCCAGCGTCGATCGAGCGCAATGCGGTCCAACCGCCGCTCCAGCTCCAGGCGCGGTCCGTCGTTGCTGATTACCTCATGGGCGATCGAGACGATCTTGTCCGCGCCTCGTGCGCATTTGGTGAGGTCGCGGTCGACGACGTCCTGGGAGCCAGCAGTACCTCGCCGGGTGCGGGTGGCCTCGGAGGCGTCCAGGTACGCGATGGTGAGCTGGAGCCCGAGCATCCGGGCGAGTTCGGCGGTCGAGTCGAAGTCGTGCAGCGACTCGATGCTGACGGAGTCGAGGAAGTGATGGGCCTGGCAGAAGCGGTCCAGCGAGTCCACGATCAACTCGGCCTGCACGACTGGACCCAGTCGGTACGGGTCGCCGATTCCGGCGCGGCTGGCGGAGTTCTCGATGAGATACCCGATCTTGAGGCGGGCGTGGCCGTGCTGGGTGCGCAGATACTCGCCAGCCGTGCTCTTGCCGCTCTCCGACATCCCGCCCAGCGCGGTGACGTGCACTCCGGCCAGGGCACGGTCTGGCACCTCCGGGTGCAGCGGTGCCAGAAGCCGTCGTACCTCGTCCTGGACAGCGACGGTCGGCCGATCTCCAATGCGTATGGCCATGGGGAAGCGCCCCTCGTCGACGAGGCGGTTGATCTGCTCATGGAGGTGGCGTTGGTAGGCCGCGTAGACGTCGGTGACGGACACCTCGTGGGCCAGGCTCCGGCGGGCACCTTCCTCCGGATCCTCGCAGTGCAGGAGGACGAGGGCGTGCTCGTCCTCCTCGGCGGCCCGCAGGTCGGTCTCGTACGGGGCCAGCAGGATCCGGGCCCGGTCCGTGGCCTGCGCGGCGTCCAGATCCTCCCGTACGGCGACCGTCGCGGCGACGGACGCCTCCAGCATCGGGATGCCCCGGTCCAGCAGGCGCACGGGTGCGGAGAAGGGGAGGCGGGAGCGTTCGAGGTAGGAGGTGGCGAGGACGTCGGCGACCTCCTCCACCGCGCCGGTCTCGAACCACCAGCGAGCCATGCCGTCGGCCTTGATGACGTTCCAACGGGGGTCGTAGCGGTCGAGTGGGCCTGCTGAGGTCGCGGCCGGGCCCATGCGCCGGGCGAGGATTCCGATCTGCTTGGTCTTCCCGGTGTTGTCGGGGCCGCTGAACGCGACCGACACGGGGAGGGGATACGTGTCGCTGTCGTACGGACTGGACATCGGCTTCCCTTCACGGGTGATGCGGAAAAAGGGGGGTAACGTCGGTGAGGCATCGTGGATGGCCTGCGGCAAACGAGGTGGGCTCCGACCCCGGCCGGGGAGGACAGCCCGAGGCCGAAGGGTCTATACGGTTCCGTCGGCCGACGGAACGTCCTCAACGCTGAGCGTCGGCTGCGCCGACGGGGCCGGCGCGGAGGAGTGCTCGGTGTGGGCCAGAAGGCCGACCGCGACGAGTCCGGAGGCCGTGCCGAGGGCCCAGATCCAGCTCAGGACTGTCGCCAGCGGGTCGGATAAGGGGGAACGGCTCACCGCGTCGCCTCGCGTACGACAGGGTTCCGAGCGGCACTGGGCCGTCGCGTGGAAGGGATCGTGCGGGTCCGTGCGCTGTCCGTGGGCATCTCCGCCATCGGGTCCTCTCACGTGTTCGGGCAGGCACCAATAGGCCCTGAACAGGGCCTATTCGAGCCATTCGGAGATTTGCGGGGTGATGTTCAGTGAACGACGGGCCGCGCTCCCGGGACAGGGCCCAGGATGTAGTCCTGCGTAATCCCGCGTAATCCAGGTGGGGAGGGTGACGGGGTGCCGAGGAACCCGGCCATCGCGGAACTGATCAAGCGGGCCTGCCAAGAACGAGGCTGGGGACCCTCGGAGTTGGCGCGTGCTCTCGGCCTAGCCGAATGCGGTGACCCGCGCCGCCTGCAGCGACAGCACGCCCGGCGGTGGATAGAAGGCGAACGAACCCCAGGCCACTGGTGGCCCTACATCGCGCAGGTGCTGGCACTGGATCCCGAGGCGATCAACCTCCCGGAGCCCACGCCTGCGGCACCCCACACAGATACCGTTGCATCAGTCCTGCACCTGGGAAGGAGCGACGTGGAACGCCGGGAGTTCATCCTCGCCTCCAGCGGATACGCGCTGTCCGCACTCGGCCTGCCCGACATGGACAGCATCACTCGCCGGACCAAGACCGCCCTTCCCGGAGCCGTCCGCGTCGGCCAGGGCGAGGTGGCCGCCGTACGCCACATGGTCAAGGCACTCGGCGACTCGGCCTCCGAACTCGGTGGGGGGCATGCCCGTCACCTGGCTGTCCGCTACCTCACCCAGGACGTCGCACCTTGGCTGGAGGGCCGCTTCACCGAAGCCACCGGCCGCGACCTGTTCGCCGCGACCTCACAGCTCGTCCACCTCGCCGGCTGGATGGCACAGGACGAAGGCGACACCCCCGAACTGCGCGGGCTCGCCCAGCGCTACTACGCGCATTCCTTCCGCTTGGCCGCCGAGGCCGGCGATCCGGAACTGTCAGCAACAGCTCTCCGCGGCCTCGCCGTTCAGTGCGTCGACCTCGGCTATCGCGCCGAAGCCGTCCAGCTCGGCGAAGCCTGCGTGGAGTACGGTCACCAGCTCATCAACCCGCGAGCCGTCGCCTATTACGAGGCCACCCTCGCCAACGCCGCCGCCCAGGACGACGACCGACGCATGGCCACCAAGCACCTCGCCCTGTCCGAGGCCGCCATCGGTAAGCCGACCGCCGCAGCCGGCGACTCCTGGGCTGCCCACTACTCCCCCGGCCGATGGGCCCACGAATCCGGCATGATCCTTTCTCGCCTCGGCGACCTCGACGCCGCCGAGGAACACCTCCACCTCGCCCTCGACATCCACGGCCTCGACCGCCGCCGCACCCGAGCCATCGTCCTCGCCGACCTCGGCGGCGTGCGCCTGCGCCAAAGCGACGTCGAAGGAGCCATGGCCACCTGGCGCGACTTCCTCGACTGCGCCGACGGCATCCGCTCGGTCAAGGTCCAGGCCGCCCTTCAGGACATGCGGGTCCGTCTGCGCCGGTACAGCGGCGTCCCGGAGGCCCAGGCGCTCCGCGAGCAAGCGGCTCGCTTCTCCGATTGAACTAGAACCCATTGCCATCTTCAGTTTCTACACCCCCCCTTCGATTGTCAGTGGTGACTGCTAGCGTTCTCCTGACGCTGGCGCCACGCGGCGCCTAAGGGGGATGAAATGGCAGAGTCCGTCGAGCACGCCTTTCTGTCTGATACTGCGCTGGACGTAATTAAGGAAGCTTCAAAATCTCAGCTGTTTGGGTGCAAAGAGTCGGGCCGTAAGCGGTTCGATTTTTCGTGCGACTTGATCAGGGATTGGGCAAGGGTAGTTTCTGGTCAGACCCTATGGAGGCATGACCGAGATGGCATCGACAAGGACTTGAGGACCCTGCTGACGGATTCCGAGACCGCAGCTGCAGTGTACGTAGCGCGAGACACTGTGGCCACGCGCGGCCGCGTCGAGGAGGTCATTCGTGACTATAGGAATTCTCCGCTGCGCCCGAACCTCTCAAAGTTGAGGATTTTTTGGGTTCCGGCAGACTTTGATGCAGATAGTGATGAAGGGCGGAAGGTGGTTCGTGGGGGACTCCGCCATGAAATCCATCGTGACTTGCTGTTGACTGTTGCACTGGGGGGCCTCTCGAGTATTGATGTCCGGGAGTTCTCCAGGTCGGGGCGAGTCGGGTGCTCGCCGTGGCTCCTGGCCCAGATTGCAAAGGATGGCTACGTTGGGAATTACACGCATGCATCCAAGCGCTACGGGATAGGAGTGCCAGCGCTGAAGGAGGAACTCCTTCGCCTCGAACTGACTGGAATGTTGTCGCGTGAAGTAGGCGATCATGGGTTGATCGGTGTTACCGAAAAGGGGCGCGCAATGCTGGACATCTGCGCCCACCTTCACGCGTATCTATCCGGCTCGGCTTCAGGAAGCGATGAGCTGCTCTATATCTGCAGCCTTCTCGGCATCGATTTTTCGGAAATCAACTCGAATGGGCAGAGGGTGAATTTCGATTTCTATCAGAATAATCAGGAGAATCTCCATCCCGTGGCTCGGGCGGGAAACTCCACGCTCATCCTGAATTCTCTTTACTGGACTTCGCAGTATGGGGAGATCGAATGGCCGCTTCCTCGGTATGGGCTCTTGCCTGGCTGATGGGATCCTGGGACTCCTGCAGCCTCGCGCGGGGTGCCGACCCAGGAGTGGGAGTTTGCGCCAGCCCTCTGCTGAACCGACCCCTTGCACGTGCAACCCCGGGACATCCAGTCTGTAACAGCAGCTCCTCACCAACTTCTTGATGCGAGCGAGGCGGCACCCTGGACACTACGGTCGGGGTGCGCTCCAGCCGTGCCTGCGCTGGATTTTACCGACGGGGTACTTCCCCAGAACGACGTCGACCGTGAACCCCAGCGTCGTATGCGCTTGAGCGATGCGTGAGCGGACGTTCCGGCACGGCCTGGTTTCGTCCGGACCGCGTGGTACCGGACAGCCCGTCCGACCAGGCCGTTCCGGACGGAGCAGCATCGGCCGACATCACCCACCCGCCCCTGACCAGGACTTTAAATCCATTGGATGTCGGTTCGATTCCCACAGGTTTACCGGACTGAACCGCAGGAAAACGTTCTGGCTCACGGCTTCTTTCGTTCACGGGGTGTCGGAGGACCAGGGTCGCCGTCGCCGCTGCGTCGCGCAGGCACTGGAGAAGAACCGCAGTTGCCGGGAGACCCAGCTGTCCGACCGCGGGAAGCGAGATGTAACGGAAGGCCAGCCGGTCAGGAGCTGAATAACGACGCGTGGTCCGGTGTGGGCAGAGACGGCCAGTTCATTGAGGACCGTGACGTCGATGCGGTTCGCCTGCAGATGGTGAAAGGCGAGTTCGCCGACAACGGTGAGGACCTCTCACCGAAGATGCCGCATCGCCGTCTGGCTCCTCATGGGCCGTCAACTGCCAGAAATGTTTACCGCTTGTTGGCCAGCAGGTCAATCGGCATGGAGCATCCTTTGTTGCAAAGCATCGCCTACAGCCGAAACGGCCTCGCTCAGTCGACGGAACACCTTGGCGGGGAGAGCGAGCCGTCTGATACCTCGCTCAAGCGGCTCGCGCATATGGCGCTCGCAGACGACGAAATCCGCGTACCCGGCCGCACAGGACAGATAGATCATGTCCGTAAGGTCGTTCCTCCTCCAGTGCGTGCCCTTGTTGAGGTGCCGGTTGTGAAGCATCTCGCGGTAGAGCCCCGATGCAGGCAAGGCACCGAAGCCCTTCATGGGCTGCTTCTCAGCCCACTGCTGGAGTGCTTGCGGGGACACTCCCGCCGCGCGTGCTCCCTCTGCCAGTTCGCGCTTGAAGTCATCGAGGAGGAGGACGTCAATCGATCGACGCTTCTGCTGCGCGTCCCGATCCTGAACGTCGAGCCAGTCACTGAACCGCTGATTCGCCTCTGCCCACCCGGTGTCAGGACCGAGCTCGAGATGTTCAGCGTCGAGCATGGCGTCGATGTAGCTGCTTGCAGACGTCAGGGACACCAACCGGAAGGCGTCGTCGGCCGAGAAATCCGACGACGGCGTGTACGGCGTCACACCGCGCGACGGCGCGTGGAGCGCGTTCGGGGCCAGTGTGAACACGGAAGACGCTCGGGCGCTGTCGGCCTCGCCCTTCCAACAACGGAACATCTCAAGGATCTCGTCTTCACGCACCTGCAAGGGATCTCGCATCTGCCAGCCTCTACTCAGCTGCAGAATGGTCAGGCCAAGGTTGTACCGCTTGTCCGACACCGACCACTTGGCCGTCTCGTAGTAGTGGCCCGCTGAGGCCGGCATGACAATCCGCCTGTTCCGAACCCACTCCGCCAACTGCTCAGCAGCTGAGCGGTCTTCTCCGCTCACCGCGTCTCCACCTTGCAGAGCCTCGCTGACGGGACGCCACATGTTCTGGTCCAGGTACACGACAAGTCGGTTGTCCAGCTCGTCAGTTGAACCACGAACAGGCAGTTCGAAAGCGATGTCGTCACCGTTGCTTGTGACAGCAAGCAAGCCACGCATGGGCGGCGAATAGTGCATTCGATCCAAAAGGCTTGTATCAGCAAACATCGGGTGAGTCAGGGGTTCCCTGGCTTCCTTGTTGTCTGAACGCGTCAGAACCACCGAGGACGTCTCGCGGTCGATGGTCATCATCACGATGAAGGGATCGCTCTTCTGGTTCATCACAGCATCGTGCAGGCGCGACACCAGCACGTCCAAGTGCTTTGCCGGCGCCACACAGGCGGGCCGCTGCCATCGCGGCGACGGACCCATGCGAGCAAGCCTCAGGTAGCCAGCCCAACGCAGTGCAGTCGACAGGTGTTGTCAGTGGGGCAGTGCAGACTGGACGCCGTGACGACACCCGACGTCCGCGGGCTGGAACAGCTTGAGCGCACTGTCCTGGACGAGACCGCCTCCCTCGCGTCCGCCCTCCGGCGCTGCCTGATGCTCGCTGGTTACGCCCGCCACGAGGAGCTACGCGCATGGGCGCTCAAAGAGCTGGAGGGGTACGCACCGACCGATGAGCTGCCCTCGTACCGGAAAGTGCCGGCCGCGCTGGAAGTTACGGTCGATCTCTACCTCCCGGGTCAGATCATTCGAGGCAACACCCAACGGATCAGCCCGAACCAGCTTCCCGAGCACGCTCGTGATCGCGGCATCGGAGAGAGCGCACCGATCCGGCAAGGGGTCCGGGAACTTGAAGCACTCGTCGCCCACGGTGAGAGAGCATTGCACCTGAGCCCGCCCGGCTCGGCCGACTACGTCCTGCTGATGACACGGGAGCAACACCAGCAGGGAAACGAGGGCTCCCACATCACGTCCTTGCACTGGAACATCTCCCTCGCCAGCATCGCGGGCACCCTCGATCACGTCAGAACCCGTCTTACCCAGTTCGTCGCGGAAGTGAGGGCAGCCATGCCTCCCGGTCAGCAGAACCCCAACCCCGACCAGATCGACTCGGCCGCGCAGCAGGCCCTCAACGTCACGGGAGGCGACGGATCAACCTTCAACATCGTCGCGCCGAACGCGAAGGCGGACCGCGGCGGCACCGCGAGCGCCAACGTCAATGAGCCCGCGCCCACGACTCCCCAGCCCTGGTGGCACCGCACCTCGGTCGTCTGGGGCGCCATCGCGGCAGTAGGTACGGTCGCCGGCGTCATCGCCACAGTGGTCGTGAAGTGAGACTCCGCCGGAGCCGCCTCGACCGGCTGGAGGACGATGTCCTCGACGAGAGACGTCCACTCGCCCCGACCCTGCGCCAGGTGATCGCCCTGGGCGGGCACGCCCACTCCGAGCCACTGAGGGCCTGGGCCCTACGTGAACTCCAAGGCTACGAGGGCACCAACATTCCGGTTCCCGAGTATCGGCGCATCACAGCGCCTCTGGTCATGGACGGCCTTGCCGGGATGTACAAGTTCCGGGAGCAGCCGGTCAGCATGTTCGACCTCCCGGACTTCGCCCGTGAGGCGCGGCAACGGGCGCGGGACTCGGCCTGTACGAAGTACTCCTGAGCCATCTCCTCGACGCCCAGCGCGCTGCCCCGTATCCCTACGGCGGGTGGATGCTGTCCGGGGGTCTCAGTTTCAGCTCCACATACATACCCGACTTGCACACCGTGCTCGCCACCTGGCTGCCGGCCCCTCTGGGCAGCCTGGACCTCAGCTTCACCCAACCCAGCCTGGACACCAACCTCCACCTGGCCTGGGGTGCCATCGGAGCGCTCGGCGCCGGGCTGCTGCTGCGGGGCCGTGGCTGGCGGCGCCTGTTCGGACTGCTGCCCATCGCCTACGCAATGGGCCACCACACACTCGTCAACTACACCGGCCGCCGCGACGCCCATCCACCCGGCTGGACGAGCTCCCTGCTCGGCACGGCCGACGACCTGGTGACCTACGCGCCTCTGATCTGCCTGGCCATCGCCATGGCCCTGGACTTCGCCCAGCTGCAGCGCAGCAAGCACGCCATGCCCGCCATCCTCCTGAACGCGGAACGCACCGGGAACGCCGCCATCGGCCCCCTGACCACGTTCGGTGCACGGTGCCTGCCGTGGACGGCGCTGATCGCGCTGCGCTTCGCCCGCATGCGCAGATCCCTCCTCTACGCCGCCGGCCGCACCGACCCCGTACGCCTTGAACCGCTGCACGCCGCAGTCGCAGACACGGCCGCACGGATCGACGCAGTCAACCAGGACAAGGAATGGGATGCGGGGCGAATACGGGCCTACCTCAAGGGAACCCGCCCCAGACGCCCGTGGCGACGGCGCTGGCCGCTCCTGGCCGTTCCCGTCATCTTGATGCTGCCTTCTCTGCTCTTCCTGGCCCTTGGCTCATTCACCGCCACCAAGGGCCTCCAGAAACGCTTCACCACCGGTTCCGGCCCAACGTTGCTGATGTGGTTCGGCATAGCCGCACTCATCTGGGCCCTCATCCAGCTGGCGCTCTTGCTGCGGGCCTGGCGGACCACTTCGCGGCAGCCCCTCGCCGAGCCTCAAGCCGTGGTGAGGCTACGTGTGTTCACCGCCGTCGGTTCCATTCTCACCACGGGCCTGCTCCTCGCAGCTCGCTATCGCGGCACCCCCTTGAACGGTCACGTCACCGATTCCCTCGCGATGCTGCTTGCGGCTCTGGAAAACCTCGAACTGTATGCGGGCATAGCCCTCACCATCCTCGCCCTCGCCGCCCTGATCATGCTCTTCCCACCCGGCGGCCTCGTGCTTGCCGGCGGCGGAATCCTGGCCGGCGCCGCGTCGGTGGAAGCTGCACAGGCCGCAGCCCTTGGCACAGCAGGGGTGCTCTTGATGGCACAAGGCGCCCATGGGGCCGATGGTGGTGGTGAAGGCGGTCAGTCTTCGGGCTCGTCGGGCTCAGCCGACGCGTCTGCCGGCTCCGGCCCCGGCAAAGGTCCCTGGCAGGCACCCGACGACATCAAAGGGCCGGCAGCCGGTAAGCAGTTGCGATTCCCGAATTCCCGGCACACCGTATCCGGCTCGAAAAGCGGTGAAGTCAAGGAGAGTAACAGCGTTATCCTGCGGGGACAGGAGCGGGAGGTCGCACAAGACGTCAGCGATATAGCGCAGGGCAAGGCGAAGTACATCAAAGACACCGACCGCTACGAAGTCAATGGACGCACCTACGGCGTTGAGCCAAGCGGAACGGTCTACCCAGACAGCGGGCCAGGTATCGCCAAACTCGACAGAAACGAATACGCGGCGCTTCAACAGGTCACCAAGGCAAAGGGAGACATTTCCGCCGCTCCTCAGCTCACCAGAAATCCACGTTTCACAAACAATCCAGAAGCCGTCCAAAAGGCGTTGAAGATCTACAACGGGATCTACCCATGACCTACAACTTGATCGCTACCGAAACGGCCACCCCTGATCGCCTGGCTCCCGCCCTGTGCTCCGCTCTGGGCGTAGCCGCCGGGGATGTCGACGTCGCGGATGCCGATGGTGACGCCGACGTACGGAACTGGGAGGCGCTGGTCCTCTGCGACTACAAGGCGGTCCGTGGCGACCTTGCCTGGTCACTGGATATCTACGTCCAAGATCAGCTGTCGCAGAGGCCCTCGGAGGCGGAGATGGCGTCGCGGCTTGCTTCCGCCACCGGCGCCGCGGTCCTCTTCCCCGCCGAGTCGGATCCGCCGAGCGCGTACTGGGCCGCCACCCCGGAAGGCCGCTTCACACGTGCCCGCCTACTCGTCTCGGACGATGACTACAACTACAGCGTCGACGCTGTCGAGGAATACGTCACGCAACTGCCTTCGGCCGAGGTCACGCTCATCCCGGAAGTCGTCCCGGAGCTGCCCATCGCCACACCGCGCAGGGACGCCTTCGTGGCACAACTGCGGGCTTCCGCAGTCATCGAAGCCGACTTGCAGGGTCCGGCATCGCCGGACGAGCCCGGCAGTGTTGCGTGGGAGGCATGGACCGGGCTGGGCGCCTGGGAGAAGCTCGTCAACCACATGGCAAGCGGCTGGGAGGGCTCAGGATGGTGCCCCCCCGATCTGTACCGACGACGTCTCGAAGCCCGGGACGACCTCGAAAACCTCCCCCGGCGACTACCACCTGCTGCAGCGGCGAGCCTCCAGGCAGCCCTGCAGCAACTGGACGCCGCCTTCACCTCGCTCACCGTCGAGGACTACCAGGGAGCACTCATCCAGCAACTGCTCCGTGAGGCAGACGCACCCAAACGGCGGGGCTGGTGGTGGCACCGTCGCCCCGAACCGCTGCCGTGGTACCGGGCGTAGTCGTGTTCAAAGGGGCCTCGCGGCAGCCGAGCAGATGCAGGGCGAGCGTCGGTACTGACAGTTCTCCTGACGGGGCTCCTGGCTGCAGAGCAGCCGTATTACGGGACCCACCCGAGCCGACAGCAGATGACCTTCAATCCGTTTATCTTGAGTACCGCCAGGTTGGCGGGTGTGATCCCTACACGGTCTGCGAGTTCACCCACGGACATCTTCCGCCTGGCCGGCATCACATCGATGTCGACGGCAATCGGCATCAGATCACCTCGTCCAGCTCGGCCCTCATCTGCGCCGCTTCGACGTCACGGGCGACGGCCTGGGCGAGCAGCATCCGCAGCACGAGCACGACGAGCGCGACTCCCAGGATGGCCACGCCGATCCCTCCCATGATGAGGGTGACGCCCGGGTCGTCCCGCTGGCCGGGCGCGTTCAGGGCCGTGACCGGGTCGTCCCTGAGGTCGGCCGGTCCGGGTGCCGTCCGGCCGGGCACGCTGCCCGTCGGGGAGGGAGCCTCCGTCAGTCCCTGCCGGTCGGCTGTGGTGTGAGGTTCGCGGACCACTTCTCCTCGATGCGCCCGTAGCGCCACACGAGGAGGGCGATCAGCCAGGAGAGGACGAACAGGCCGACGATGCCGTAGCCGGCGTAGTCGAGGTTGATGTCCGCGATCGCGGCAAGCGGGCCGGAGGTGATGTTCGCCTGGTCGGTGAGGACGCCGATCAGCTCGATGGTGCCGATGATCAGCGCGACAGCCACCGAGATGGACGTGATGGTGATGTTGTAGAAGACCTTGCGGACCGGCTTCGCGAAGGCCCAGCCGTACGCCGCGTTCATGAAGACCCCGTCGACCGTGTCCATCAGGCACATACCGGCGGCGAACAGGATCGGCAGGACGAGGATGGAGTAGAAGGGGAGGCTGAAGGCGGCCGCGCCGCCCGCCAGGACCAGCAGGCCCACCTCGGTCGCGGTGTCGAAGCCGAGGCCGAAGAGCACACCGATCGGGTAGATGTGCCAGGCCTTGCGCACGGACTTGGTCAGGCTGTTCAGGAAGCGGTTCATCAGGCCGCGCTTGTTGAGCTGCTCCTCAAGCTCCTGCTCGTCGAAGTGGCCGCTGCGCATCTTCCGGAAGATCTTGATGATGCCGATCAGTACGGCGAGGTTGAGGATGCCGAGGACCCACAGGAACACACCGGAGACGGATGCGCCGATGATCCCGGTCGCCGAGTGCAGACCCGAGTCGTCGTCCTCGACCTGTCCCACCAGCGCCTTCACACCGACCGAAAGCAGGAAGGACAGGGCGAACACGATCGTCGAGTGGCCGAGCGAGAACCAGAAACCGACCGAGAGCGGCCTGCGCTCCCGTGCCGTTCCGCGCGCCTCGCGCTCGACGTTGTCGGCCAGGAGCTTCCTGGTGGTGTTGTCCACGGCCGCGATGTGGTCGGCGTCGAAGGCGTGGCGCAGACCGAAGGTGTAGGCGAGCACCCCCACCCCGACATTGAAGACCGGGTGGTCACCGCCCAGGTGGTAGTGCTTGGGGACGACGAGACCGAACAGCACCCCGAACCCCACCACGTGCAGCAGCACGATGAACCCCAGCATCCCGCCCAGGGAACGCCAGTCGCCCCGGGTGAGCGATTGACGGAACCGCCCCAGGCGTTCGGACAGTGACGGCTCCGGCTCTGCACTTATGTCGGCACTCAAGGCCTCTCCCCAGCTCGCATATCAACAAAAAACACGGAGACCGTAGTCCTGCCTGCACTCTTATCGCAAGAGACTTGCAATAGGCATGACCTTGCAGGTGGGGATGGGGGGCGGTTCTGCGTTGCTGCGGTTGCTGCCGGGGTGTACGTGGCTTGGGGAGTGGCCGGGGATGCGCTTGGATCTGCTGAGCTGAGCGGCTTCGGAGCTCAGACCTCGGACCTCGGTCCTCAGCGCTCGGCTCTCGTTCCTCGGCCCTCAGGCGTCAGCCCTCAGGCGTTGTCCAGCGCACGTCGGGCGATGGCCTCGCGCAGTTGCGGGGTCTGGGCCTGGATCAGATGGAACTGGGCCTCCCGGGCCAGTCGCCCCACGGCTGCGTACGGTCGGTTCACTCTCCCCCACCCCCGCCTCACTCACCTCCCCCGCACCCGCCACGGGCACGCCCACCCGAGCACCCGGTGTGGCCCGGGACATGCCCCTGCCCGCGGAACCGGGGCCCGGCACTGCGCCGTGCGGCTGACGTACGGCCGCCGGTCGACCGCGTACGCCGGGGCGGCGCGGCAAACGGCCCGAGGATCGGCGGATGGCCAGGAAATCCCGGACCACGGGTCCGGCAACCGATCCGCAGGGGCGACCGCAGGGGGCGGGTCCAGCGGCCCTTCCCGCCTTCTGGCGCGGTCGGGTCCGTCCCGCTCTCCGGCGCGTTCCAGGCCGTCCCGCCCTCCGGCGCGGTCTTATCGGTCCAGCTCTCCGGCACAGTCCGATCCGTCCCGCCTTCTGGCGCAGTCCGATCCGCGGCCCCTGGCTGACGGGGGTCCTCGGTCTGGTCCTGCTGTTCGGCATCACGGTTCTCTTCGTCACCGGGCTGCTCTCGTACGCCGCCTACAACCCCCGCCTGGGCGCGCTCAACGACAAGACGCCGGGCAAGGGGCTGCTCGGCTTCTATCTGTTCACCTGGCCCACCCGCCCCTCCTGGCTCTACCGCCTCACCCAGGGCGTCCATGTCACCCTCGGTGTGGTCCTCATCCCGGTGCTGCTCGCCAAACTGTGGTCGGTCGTCCCGAAGCTCTTCACCTGGCCGCCCGTGCGCTCCCCCGCCCACGCCGTGGAGCGCCTCTCGCTGGTCCTGCTGGTCGGCGGTGTCCTCTTCGAGTTCGCCACCGGAGTGCTCAACATCCAGCTCGACTACGTCTTCCCCGGCTCCTTCTACACCCTGCACTTCTACGGCGCCTGGGTGTTCATGGCCGCTTTCGCCGCCCATGTGGTGCTGCGGCTCGGGCGGATGTGGCGGGCGGTCCGCTCCCCAGCCCTGCGCTCGGTCCTGGCCACCGACACGGCGCACACCGAACCGGAGCCACCCGATCCGTACGGGCTGGTCGCTTCCGCCCCGGCCCGCCCGACCGTCAGCCGACGCGGCGCCATCGGCCTCGTCGGCGCCGGGTCGCTGGCGCTGCTTGCCGTCACCGCGGGCCAGAGCATCGGGGGCGCCCTGCGCCGCACCGCGCTGCTCGCCCCGCACAACCGCGACCCGCGGCCGGGCCCGAACGGCTTCCAGATCAACAAGAGCGCGCAGGCCCTCGGCATCACCGCATCCGACATCGGCCCCGGCTGGCGCCTGGAGATCCACGGGAGCCACCGGCAGCACACCTTCACCTACGTGCAGTTGCTCGCCATGGAACAGCACACGGCCCGGCTGCCGATCGCCTGCGTCGAAGGCTGGTCCACGGACGACCAGGGCTGGTCGGGGCTACGGCTCTCCGACCTCGCCGCACTCGCCGGCACTCCGCACGCCGACAGCGTCCTGGTCGAGTCCGTACAACGCCAGGGCGCCTTCCGCACCGTGCTCCTGGCGGGCAACCAGATCCGCGACCCGCTCTCGCTGCTCGCCCTGTACGTCAACGGAGCGCCGCTCTCCGCCGATCACGGCCACCCCGCCCGCATCATCGTTCCCGCCAATCCCGGCGTGAACAACACCAAATGGGTCCGCCGCCTCACCTTCCGGATGTGAGCATGAGCCGCTTCTCGCGCCGTTACGGTGCCCACCCCGTCCATCTGCTCGTCATGGCCTGCTGCTTCACCGTCGCCGGGTACGCCGCGGTGGAGCTCCTCAGGGAGCGCCCCGTCGTCGTCGCCGTCTGGTTCATCGGCGCAGCGCTGCTGCACGATCTGGTGCTGCTGCCCGTCTACAGCGCCGCGGACCGCACGGCCCAGGCGGCACTCCCACCGCGGGGGCGCCGTCCGGTGTGGCGTGGCGGGGCGGAGGGGTCTGCCGGGGCGGGGGCCGAACATCCGGTGGGGCACGGTGGGGCGACGCGGGTGGGGGCCGAACGTCCGGAGCAGCGTGGCGGGGCGACGCGGGTGGCCGGGGTGGGGACGCGGGCTGCGGGTACCCGGTGGATCCTCTACCTCCGCGCACCGGTCGCGCTGTCGGCCCTGCTGTTGCTGGTCTGGTTCCCACTGATCCTGCGCAGGTCGGCCCCGTACCACCAGGACACCGGCCTCTCGGACCGCGTCTATCTCGACCGCTGGCTGCTGATCACCGCAGGGCTGTTCGCCGCCTCCGCGCTCGCCGCCCTGGTCACCGCGGCGCGGCGGCGCCGCCGCGCCCGGCGGCCCGCCTCCGGCTGACCGGGGGCTCCGGCTGACCGGGGGGAGGAGACAACGGCGCGGGGGCCAGTGACGCACAACGGCCGGTTCCCGGGGGCAGATGCTCCCGGGAACCGGCCGTTACGTCACCGGGGCGGAATGGACCCGCCGAACCGGATTCAGCTGCTGAGGAATTCGTTGCCCGCCTTCAGGGCGTCGCCGCCGGCCTTGGCCGCTCCCTTCACGGCGTGCACCTTCTTGCCGACGTGGTCTCCGAGGACTCCCTTGGCGATGGGCTGGGCCTGCTCGCCGACGGCGGCCGTGGTCTGGGCCGCGTCGCTGATCGTGCCCCCGAGGTCATTGGCCTGGGCGACGGGAGCGAAGGCGGCGAGCAGGGCGGATCCGGCGGCGGCAGTGGTGAGGATTCGACGTACGTTCATGCCCGGGGTAACGCGCGGAGGCGCCCGAAGGCACGCCTCCGTCAGCGGATCGCCCCGAGTGCCCACCGGCCCCACCCGCACGGGGGCCTCATCCGGCTCATTAACTGCGTGACACAGATTCTGTGCGGCACCTAGTATCGCGGAGAGCGCCACCGAGCACGGAACACGGAACACAGAGCACAACAGAGCACAGAAGACAGAAGACAGAAGACAGAAGACAGAGCAGGCAACGGCAACGCACAGAGCCCACCGCCGAAAGGACCCCTCATGACCGTCCTCGTCACCGGAAGCCGAGGCAAGGTCGGCACCGCCCTCATCCCGCTGCTGCGCGGCAACGGGACCGAGGTGCGGGCCGCATCGGCCGCCCCCGGAGACCTCTCGCTGCCCGACGGGGTGACAGCCGTACGGTGCGACCTCCACGACCCCGCCACCTTCCCGGCCGCACTCGACGGGGCCGACGCCGTCTTCCTCTACGCGGAGCCCTCCCGGATCGACGCGTTCGTCCAGCAGGCCGAGGCCGCGGGCGTCCGGCACATCGTGCTGCTCTCCTCCAGCTCCGTGCTCGGCCCCCACGCGTCCGAGAGCGCGATCGCCCGCACCCATCTCACCGTCGAACAGGCCCTGGCCGCCTCGTCCATCGGAACGACAGTCCTGCGGCCCGGCGCCTTCGCGGGCAACGCGCTCCAGTGGAAGTGGGCCCTGCGGTCCGCCGGCGTCATCGACCTCCCGTACCCGGGCAGTTACTCCGATCCGATCCACGAACGGGACATCGCCGATTCCGCGTACGCCGCCCTCACCGACCCCTCGGTGCGCGGCGGGGCGTACCACCTGACCGGACCGCAGTCGCTCACCTTCACCGAGCAGATCGCCACCATCGAAGCCGCGACCGGCCGCACCATCCCGTTCCGGCGTGTCAGCCCCGAAGCGTGGAAGGAGTCGGTCAGCGCCCATCTGCCCGCCACGGTCGCGGACTCCCTGCTGCGCTACTGGGCCGCGTCCGACGGCGTCCCCACGGCCGTCACCGACCAGGTGCGGTCACTCACCGGCCACCCGGCACACACCTTCGCCACCTGGGCCACCGAGAACGCGGCAGCCTTCACCGTGGCACCCACAGCCCCCGACACCATCTGACCCCATCTGACCCCATCTGACAGGCGGACCGGAAATCTCCGGCCCGCCCCCCGCCCCGATGACATCCTGACACCGTGAACGGACCGGAGATCCACCTCGAAGTCGCCCCCGGACTGCGCCTCTTCCTCCCAGCGGAGCGGCGCAGGGAGAACAAGGGACGACGTACGGACCTGATCACCGACGGCTCGTCGACCCTCGGCCATGTCGTCGAGTCGGCCGGCATTCCGCTGACCGAGGTGGGCCGGCTGGTCGTGGACGGCCGGCCCGTACCGTTCTCGCACATCCCGCGCTCGGGAGAGACCGTCGAGGTGTACGCGGTGGAGCGCCCCCAGCGGGTGCCGGGCGCCCCGCTGCGCTTTCTGCTCGACGTCCATCTCGGCACGCTGGCCCGCCGGTTGCGGCTGCTCGGCGTCGACACCGCGTACTTCAGCGAGGACATCGGGGACCCCGCACTCGCCACCTACTCGGCGGAGCACCGGCGCGTCCTGCTCTCCCGCGACCGGGGCCTGCTGCGGCGGCGCGAGCTGTGGGCCGGGGCGTACGTCTACAGCGACCAGCCCGACCAGCAACTCCGCGACGTACTGGGCAGGTTCGCCCCCGCCCTCGCCCCGTGGACCCGGTGCAGCGCCTGCAACGGCGAGCTGGCGCCCGCGTCCAAGGACAGCGTGCGCGGCCGGATCGAGGGCGGCACCGAGCGCTCCCACGACGTCTTCGCCCAGTGCGTCGCCTGTGGACGGGTGTACTGGCGCGGCGCGCACCACCACCGCCTGGAGGCGATCGTGGCGGACGCGCTGCGGGAGTTCAGCCCAGCTCCCCGCTCCGCAGACGGCTGATCTGCTGCGCGCTCATCGCCACGGTCCGCCGCATATGCTCGGTGAGCAGGGCGATCTCGCGGTCGTCGTACGCGTCGAACAGGGCGGACCAGGCGCCGTCGAGCCGCGCCCACACCGCCCCGAACTCGGCCATCCGCGCGGGCACCGTCACCACAAGGACCTTCCGCCGGTCGCCGGTGTCGCGCTGCCGCCGCACATAGCCCGCACGCTCCAGCCGGTCGACGAGCCGGGTGGCCGATCCGGTGGTGAGCCCGGTCAGCTCCGCGATCCGGCCCGTGGTGACCGGGCCCGCTTCGAGACTCAGCAGATTGAGGCACTGCACATCGGTGGGGTGCAGCCGCAGATGATCGGCGAGAGCCTGGTTGAACAGGGCGTACGCGGCCATGTACCGGCGGGAGGTGGCACCCAGCTCGGCCATCAGCACGCTGCGCGGCGCCGTCTTCTGCGTCATGCGGAGAGCGTACGACGCAGCACCCGGAGGGCCAGGACGGGCGGGACACGGAGGACCGGGACGCGGCCGGCCCGCACACGGTGACCATTACACCGAGGACCCGAGGACCCGAGGGCCAGGACGTGCGGGGCAAGCACCCGGAGGATCATGCCAGGCTGCCCCCATGCTGATCCTCCGCTCCGCCGCCCTCTTCGTACTCGCCGCGCTCTTCGAGATCGGCGGCGCCTGGCTGGTCTGGCAGGGAGTGCGGGAGAACAGGGGCTGGATCTGGATCGGCGGCGGTGTCATCGCGCTCGGTATCTACGGCTTCGTGGCGACGCTCCAGCCCGACGGCGAGTTCGGCAGGATCCTCGCCGCGTACGGCGGGATCTTCGTCGCGGGCTCGATCGTCTGGGCCATGGTCGCCGACGGATACCGGCCGGACCGCTGGGACGTGACCGGCGCACTGATCTGTCTGGCCGGGATGGCCGTGATCATGTACGCCCCGCGCGGCCGCTGAGACCGGCATATCCTGGGCACCGCCTCCCGTACGCCTCCCCTCCCGAGGAGCCCCGCCATGACCCCGCCGCCCGCAGCCACCAACCGCATCGCCGTCGTCACCGGAGCGAGCAGCGGCATCGGTGCGGCCACCGCACGGCAGCTCGCAGCGGCGGGCTACCGGGTCGTGCTCACCGCCCGCCGCAAGGACCGCATCGAGGCCGTGGCCGCGGAGATCAACGCGGCGGGCCACCAGGCCACCTCGTACGCCCTGGATGTCACCGACCGCGCGGCCGTCGAGGAGTTCGCCACCGCGTTCCCCACCATCGGCGTCCTGGTCAACAACGCGGGCGGCGCGCTCGGCGCGGACCCGGTGGCCACCGGCGACCCGGCGGACTGGCGCCGGATGTACGAGACGAACGTCATCGGCACCCTCAACCTCACCCAGACCCTCCTCCCCGCCCTGACCGCGAGCGGCGACGGCACCATCGTGATCGTCTCGTCCACGGCGGGCCACGGGGCGTACGAGGGCGGCGGGGGCTATGTGGCGGCGAAGAACGGCGCCCGTGTGCTCGCCGAGACGCTCCGCCTGGAGATCGTGGGCCACCCGGTGCGGGTGATCGAGATCGCCCCCGGCATGGTCAAGACCGAGGAGTTCGCCACCACCCGCTTCGGCGGCGACGAGGAGAAGGCCGCCAAGGTCTACGCGGGCGTGGCCGAACCCCTGGTCGCGGAGGACGTGGCGGAGGCCATCACCTGGACGGTGACCCGCCCCAGCCACGTCAACATCGACCTGCTGGTGGTCCGCCCCCGCGCCCAGGCGTCCAACACCAAGGTCCACAGGGAGCTGTGACGGCGGCGCGGCCCGTCGACGGGCCGCGCCGCCCCCGGCGCCGCCCGTCACACACACGCTCTGCGTGATCCGGGCGACGCCCTCGACCCGGTCTCGCGGGCGGGCG